>NC_011420.2:2492500-2697500 GCF_000016185.1 Rhodospirillum centenum SW | reverse complement strand
CACCGGCGCGGCCATCTGGCGCTGGACGCCCAGGTGCGCCGCCGCGCCCCCCGGATCGCGCTGGCCGCCGCCCTGATGGGGCTGGTGCTGCTGGGGTTGGAACTGGCGCTGCACGACCTGTTCACGGCCGGCGCCGCTACCCGGGTGGCCGCCCTGGCCGGGCTGATCGCGGCGGGTGGTGTCTCCTATGCCGCCTTCGTGCTGGCCTTCGGCGGTTTCCGGCTGGCCGACGCCCGCACCCTGCTGCGGCGTTGACGGCGCCGGCCGCCGCTTGACCCCCGGCGGGTGCCGGGGCCATAACTCCGCGGCCGCATCCGGCACCCCGACTCCCAGCCCAGCAGACGACACGCCCATGAACCGCATCTTCTCGGGCATGCAGCCCACCCATCAGCTCCATCTCGGCAACTATCTGGGGGCGCTGCGGAACTGGGTGGCCTTGCAGAAGGACTATGAGTGCATCTTCTGTGTGGTCGACATGCACGCCATCACGATCGATCACAGGCCCGAGGTGCTGCGCGAGAACATCCGCGAGGTCACGGCCGCCTACATCGCCGCCGGCATCGACCCCGAGAAGAACATCCTGTTCAACCAGTCGGCCGTGCCCGGCCATGCCGAGCTGAACTGGGTCTTCGCCTGCCACACGCCGCTGGGCTGGCTGAACCGGATGACCCAGTTCAAGGAGAAGGCGGGCAAGCACCGCGAGAACGCGGTGCTGGGCCTCTATGCCTATCCCGTGCTGATGGCGGCGGACATCCTGCTCTACAAGGCCACCCATGTGCCGGTGGGCGAGGACCAGAAGCAGCATCTGGAGCTGGCCCGCGACATCGGCGGCGCCTTCAACCGTTACTACGAGCGGGAGTTCTTCCCCCTGCCCGAGCCGCAGATCCTGGGCGAGGCCACCCGGGTGATGAGCCTGCGCGACGGTACGAAGAAGATGTCGAAGTCGGACGAGAGCGACTACAGCCGCATCAACCTGACCGACGATCCCGACACCATCGCGCTGAAGATCCGCAAGGCCAAGACCGACCCCGAGCCCCTGCCGGAGACGGTCGAGGAGCTGGAGAAGCGGCCGGAGGCGGACAACCTCGTCACCATCATGGCGGCGCTGACCGGCCGTGCCCGCAAGGACGTGCTGGCCGAGCACGCCGGCAGCCAGTTCAGCGGTTTCAAGGGCGCGCTGGTGGATGTGGCCGTCGCCACGCTGGGGCCGATCACGGCCGAGATGAACCGGCTGCTGGGCGACAAGGCGGAGATCGACCGCATCCTGAAGCGCGGCGCCGAACGCGCCGGCGCCATCGCCGAAGAGACGATGAACGAGGTCAAGGACATCGTCGGGCTGCTGCGCCCCTGATTCCGCCACCGGGCGGCGGTCACCCCGCCCGGCGCTACATCCCTCGATAGAAGTAGACCTATCCCCCGCCTTCCACTATCGTCGTCCCAACCGGCGGATGCGAACCCATGCCGGAAGGGGAGGCGGGGATGGATGCGGAGGAGAGGGCCGCGGAAGGCGGGCACGCGACCGGAGGTCGTGCGTCCGGGAACCGCGGGATCAGAGGGGCCAACGGGATCACAGGGGCGAACGCGATCACCCGGAGCGGGGCCGCGACGCCCGACGGCCGGCGCGGCAGTCCGCTTGGCGGACGATACGTCTGTCCGCTTGGCAGACGATCCGACGGTCCGCGTGGCGGGCGATACGGTGGTCTGGCGCCGCTGTCCCGGTGGCTGCTGCTGGCGGCCCTGCCGCTGGCCGGCTGTAGCCACAGCCCGGTCCTGGTCGGAGCCCCGCAGCCGCTGCTGACGCCGGAGCAGCTTGAACAGAGCCTGCGGCCCTATCTCGACCCGGCGGTGGTGGTCACCTATCAGGGCAAGAGCGGCGCGGATCAGACCAACTACCGCGACCAGGTGATCCACGCCCGCATCGCCCTCATCGACTCCCGCTTCAAGGTCTTCCTCACCGACCTGGGGGTGGACACCAGGACCCTGGCGATCGGCGCCGATCTGGCGGTGATCGGCCTCAATACCGGCTCCGTCCTGTCCGGCGGGGAGACGGCGAAGGACATCCTGAGCGGGCTGGCCGCCGCCGTCACCGGCGCCAAGGGCGCGGTGGACAAGAACGCCTTCTACGACCAGACCGCGCCGACCCTGGTCAGCCAGATGATCGCCAGCCGGCGGGAGGTGCTGGCCGGCATCCTGGCGAAGATGCAGACGCCGAACTACTCGCTGGTCGAGGCGCTGGTCGATCTGGAGAGCTACGAGTTCGCCGGCAGCTTCAACGGTGCCCTGCAACAGATCGGGCAGAAGGCGGGCAACCAGTTCCAGGTGGCGGAGGCGCGCATCCAGCAGCTCGCCACCACCCGGTTGCAGGCCGCCGACATCGCCCCCGGCCAGATCGAGTCCCGCGAGGTGCTGCGCCGGCGCATCCTGGCGCTGGGCGGGCCGCAGGCCATCGCCGCCGCCGGGGTGGCGGCGAAGGAACCCGTCTTCCAGTCCACCGTCGAGCAGGCCGTCCGCGCCGGCGCCGATCCCGCGACGGAGGCGGGGGCGCGGACCATCCTGCTGCTGCTGGTGGGGGAGGCGTTCGACAGCACCGGCACGCTGGCCCGGCTCCAGGGCGTGGTGGACGGGGTCGCCGGTCCGTAGCAGGCCCTGCGGGCGCTCATGAGGGAGACGACGATGACGGACAGAACCGAAGGGGAGCCGGAGCAGGCCCGCGCGGCGGTCGTGCTGGCGCTGAAGAAGGTCTGGGTCGTGGACGGCACGGCGCCGGAGGCGCAGGTCCAGGCGCAGGCGCAGCAGTTCCGCGATCTGGGCTGGCAGAGCGTGACGGTGTTCCCGCCCACGCCGGAGACGAAGGGCGTCTGGGTCATCGTGGGGGAGGGCTTCGCCGCCGGCTGATCCCGCGGCCGCTGTTCAGGCGCCGGGACGGCGGCGGGCTGCCGCCCCCTCTACCCGATCCGGAGGCGTTTGACAGCGCAGCCGGGGCGGGCTTTAGTCACCCCATGGACCGCATCCTGATCACGGGCTTCGAGCCCTTCCTGGGCCATCCGGTGAACCCGTCGGCGCTGCTGGCGGAGGCGCTGGACGGGACCGTCGTGGCCGGCGCCCGGGTCAGCGGCGTGCAGCTTCCCGTCAGCTACGACGGCGCCGGCGGGGCCTTCGCCGCCGCCTTCGACCGGGTGCGGCCCGACGCCGTGCTGCTGTTCGGGCTGGCCTTCGAGGATGAGGCGATCCGGCTGGAGCGGGTCGCCCTGAACCTGGACGACACCACCCATCCCGACAATCTGGGGCAGATCCGCCGCGGCCGCCCCATCGCCGGGGACGGCCCCGTCGGCTACTGGTCCACCCTGCCGCTGGACACCCTGCTGGACCGGCTGACGGAGGCCGGCTTCCCCGCGCGGACCAGCCGCGATGCCGGCGGCTATCTCTGCAACCACCTGTTCTTCCGCGCCCGCCATCTGATCGAGGGGCGGGGGCTGGCGGTGCCGGCCGGCTTCGTCCATGTCCCGCCGCTGGAGGAGCAGGTGGCCGACCGGCCGGGCCGCACCGGCATCACGCTGCTGCGACTGGTGGAGGCCGCCCGGCTGATGCTGGAGGTGGTGGTGCAGGAAAGCCGCACCACAGCGGCCTGAGCGTGCGCCGACGCCCTGTCCGCCCCCTATTTCCCCTGGGCGGGGTGCGCCGGTGACGGTACACTTCCGGTCCCTTCCCGCGGCGAACCGCGCCCGTCCATGCAGGTCTACCTCCCGATCGCCGAGCTGTCGGTCAACGCCCTCCTGCTTCTCGGGCTGGGGGGGATCGTCGGCTTCCTGTCCGGCCTGTTCGGGGTCGGCGGCGGCTTCCTGATGACGCCGCTGCTGATCTTCATCGGCATCCCGCCGGCCGTGGCCGTGGGCACGCAGGCGAACCAGCTTGTCGGCGCCAGCGTCTCCGGCGTGCTGGGGCACTGGCGGCGCAACAATGTGGACGTCAAGCTGGGACTGGTGATGCTGGCCGGCGGCGCCGTCGGCACGGTGCTGGGGGTCTGGCTGTTCGGGCTGTTGCAGACGCTGGGCCACATCGATCTGGCGATCGGCCTGTCCTATGTGTTCTTCCTGGGCGTCATCAGTTCGCTGATGCTGTGGGAAAGCGTGCGGGCGCTCTTGCGCGGGCGCGACGCCGCCGTGGCCAAGGCGAAGATGCACCACCACACCTGGCTGCACGGGCTGCCCTTCAAGGTGCGCTTCCCCCGCTCCCGGCTCTATGTCTCGGTGCTGCTGCCGGGCGGCATCGGCTTCGTCGGCGGGGTGCTGGTGGCGATCATGGGGATCGGCGGCGGCTTCATGCTGGTGCCGGCGATGATCTACCTGCTGGGGATGCCCACCGCCATGGTGGCCGGCACCTCGCTGTTCCAGATCATCTTCACCACCGGCATCGCCGCCTTCGCCCAGGCCACCTTCAACCATACGGTGGATATTCTTCTGGCCCTGCTGCTTCTGGTGGGCGGCGTGATCGGCGCCCAGTTCGGCAGCCGCGCCGGCACCAAGCTGCGCGGTGAGCAGGCGCGCGCCCTGCTGGCGCTGATGGTGCTGGCCGTGGCGGTCAAGCTGGCGGTCGATCTGGTCGTGCGGCCGGACGATCTCTACAGCGTCACCCTGCCGTTGCCGGTCTGAACGGGGCTGCCGCCGATGCGCCGTCCCCCGACCGCCCCCCGCACCGCCTCCCGCACTGCGCTACCGGACAGCCTCCAGTCCGGACCGCAGCCCGCAGACCCGGCTCCCGCCGGCCCGGCGCCGGCCCGCCGGTCAAGTCTGGCCGCAGCCCTGGGCGCCGGCCTGCTGGCCCTGGTCTGCCTCTGGGCCGGGGCCGCCGCCGTCTCCCGCGAGGGCTGGGCGCAGCAGCTCGTGGCCGACCTGTCCAGCCATCTGATCGCCATCACCACCGGCTTCACCGGGACGGAGGTGGTGCTGTTCGGCGCCGTGGACGGGCCCGGCGACGTGGCCGTGGTGGTGCAGGGGCCGGAGGGCGAGGTGACCGTGCGCCGCAAGGACCGCGTCGCCGGCCTCTGGATCAACACGGAAAGCCTGGAGTTCGGCCGGGTGCCGGCCTTCTACGGCTACGCCGTGAGCAACAGCCTGGAGCAGGTCCCGCCCGCCGTGCTGCAACGCCACGAGATCGGGCTGGACCATGTGCGCCTGCTGCCGGTGGAGGAGGCGCCCGCCGCCAAGGTGGCGGAGTTCCGCGCCGCCCTGATCCGGTCCAAGCAGCGCGCCGGCCTCTACGGCACCGAGGCCGGGGAGGTGTCGTTTCTGGGCCAGCGGCTGTTCCGCACCTCGATCTACTTCCCGGCCAACGTGCCGACGGGTATCTACACCGTCGGCGTCTTCCTGATCCGCGACGGCGACGTGGTCAGCGCCCAGACCACGCCGCTGTCCGTTTCCAAGATCGGCTTCTCCGCCAGCATCTATGAGTTCGCCGTGCGCCGGTCGGTGCTGTACGCCCTGACGGGGCTCACCCTGGCCGTGGCGGCGGGATGGCTGGCCGGGGTGGTCTTCCGCAAGTCCTGAGAGAGTCCCGGGGGAGTCCGGCATGACCGACACCAGACCCGAGGGGCACCACCGCACCTTCCTTGTCGTCGTGGACGAGACGGAGGAGATGTCGGTCGCCCTCAACTACGCCGCCCGCCGCGCCCGCAATTCCGGTGGCCGGGTGGCCCTGCTCTACGTCATGGAGCCCGGCGAGTTCCAGCAGTGGAGCGCCGTCGAGGCGCTGATGAAGCATGAACAGCGCGAGCAGGCGGAGCAGCTCCTGCAACGGCTGGCGAAGACCGTGCTGGACATCTCCGGAACCCTGCCCTGCCTGCATCTGGTGGAGGGCAAGCGCAGCGAGGAGCTGATGCGGATCGTGGAGAACGACCGCTCCATCTCCATCCTGGTGCTGGCCGCCGGCACCGGCCGGGCCGGACCGGGGCCGCTGATCAACTACATGGTCGGGCAGATGTCGGGCACGCTGCGCATCCCCGTCACCGTCGTGCCGGGCGGGCTGAACGAGGCGCAGCTCGATATCCTGACCTGATCCGGGCTGACCTGATCCGGCTTGGCCTGGCTGGCCTGATCCGGCACCGCCCCGCCACGGGGTCGTATCAGGGGGACCTGCGTCAGGGGGCGGGCGCGAGCCCGAACAGTTCGACCGGCCGGTCGAGCCCGCGGACGGGGTGCAGCCCCAGGCTGGCGAGGCCGGCCTGGGGACAGGCGCGGGCGAAGTCGGCCGAGGTGACGAGGCCGCGCCCCAGCGCCCGGGTCAGCCCCTCCAGCCGGGTGACCAGATTCACCGCCGGCCCGATCACCGTGAAGTCCAGCCGGTCCGGCGCGCCGATGTTGCCGAACATCACGTCGCCATGGTGCAGCGCGATGCCGGCTCCCAGCCGCGGCTGGCCCCAGGCGGCACGCTGGGCGTTCAGCCGTTCCATCCCCGCCTGGGCGTCGCGGGCGGCGTCCAGCGCGATGGCGCAGGCCGCCGCCACCTGCTCCGGTCCGCCGCCGGCCGGAATGGCGAAGACGGCCAGCATGGCGTCGCCGATGAACTTCACGATCTCGCCGCCGCGTTCCTGCACGGCGCCGCCCATGATCTCGAAATAGCCGTTCAGCAGGGCGATGATCCGGTCCAGCGCCAGCCGGTCGGAGAGCGAGGTGAAACCGCGCAGGTCGCAGTACCAGAGCACGGCCTGCATGGTCAGACCGCTGCCGCGGCGGATGTCCCCGTTCAGGATGCGGCTGCCCGCCTCCTGCCCGACATAGGTGTTCAGCAGGTTCGTCGCCAGCAGCCGCAGCACCCGCGCCTCCACCAGGGCCGTCAGGGCCGGCAGGCTGTCATAGAGCAGGGTCAGGGCCTCGGTGCCGAAGCCGCCGGCGGCCCGGCTGGCGAAGGTCGCCGCGTGCCGCCGCCCGTTGGAGAAGACCATGGGCATGGCGGCATAGTCGGTCATGCCGTCCGCCCGCAGCTCGTCCAGGATCGGAAAGGGGAAGGGCTGCGGCAGGGTCGCCAGGGAATAGCGCACGCCTTCCGCCCCTTCCTCCATGATGGAGAAGACGGGACTGCCCATGAATTCGGGCGTCGACTCGACGCCGTGCGCCCGTTGCAGCGCCTCCACTCCCGGCCGGTCGGCCCGCCAGAGATAGGTCATGCCGCGGATCTGCGGATGCAGCAGGCGGACATGCAGGGTCGCGCGCTCCAGCGGCACGCCACGGCCGCAGAGATGGGCCGCGAACGCCTCCAGCAGGGTGGGAATGGTGGGCTGGCGCTGGCCTTCCGTCAGCAGCCACGCGACCGTGGGCACGGCCGCCGGTGCCAGCGCCGCCGGTTCCGGTGAGGCCGGTGCCGGCGCTGCCGGCCGTGCCGTCCCGCCGCCTGCCGCCGCGGGTCCGCTGCCCCCGATCGTCTCCTCCGCCACCCTGGCCGCTCCCCTGGGCCTCCGAGGCGCCCGCCGGCCCGGAACCGGGCCGGCATGGCACCGCCTGCGTTCTGACGCTTGATCGCCGCGACGATACTGCCCACTTTCCCCGACGACCGCCACCGCCGGCCGCGACGACCGGCCCGGGCGCAGGAAAGGGCCTTCTACCGCCATGTTCATCCAGACCGAAGAGACGCCGAACCCCGCCACCTTGAAGTTCCTGCCCGGCCGCGACGTGCTCGGCCGCGGCACGGCGGACTTCGCCGGCCCGGAGACGGCCGGCCCCTCGCCGCTCGCCGCCCGCCTGTTCGAGGTCGAAGGCGTGACCCGCGTCTTCCTGGGCGCCGACTTCGTGACGGTGACGAAGACCGAGGACAAGGACTGGTACGCGCTGAAGCCGTCCGTCCTGGGCGTCCTCATGGAGCATTTCACGGCCGGCCGGCCGGTGCTGCTGGAGGGGACCGCGGACGACGGCCACGCCGAGGCCGCCAACGCGGAGGACGAGGAGGTCGTGGCCCAGATCAAGGAGCTGCTGGACATCCGCGTCCGCCCGGCCGTCGCCCAGGATGGCGGCGACATCACCTTCCACGGCTTCGACAAGGGGGTGGTCTATCTGCACATGAAGGGCGCCTGCGCCGGCTGCCCCAGCTCCACGGCCACGCTGAAGGCCGGGATCGAGAACCTCCTGCGGCACTACATTCCAGAGGTTGTCGAGGTCCGTCAGGTCCGCTAAGGTGGTACCGCTGCCTGAAAATCGACGAAATTGGTAGCCAGAGGCTAATCTGCCTCATTGATCCTCCGGTATCCCTTGGGCTTCTCTCCGGCATGTCTTCGGACCCGGCCGAGCCCCGGGGGCCCGGGAGGCGGAATACCGGACTTGTTCCGGCCGGACACGGTGCTGCGCGGGCAGAAGCCCCGCCCCGGTCCACCAGCTAGGAAACGGTACGGAGCGGCTGCCCATGACAGCACACGTCAAGCCGGGGCCCAGGGGGCCCCTTCGGGAGATCGTCTGTCTCCTTGCCCTCGCCGCCATGGCGTTGGGCCCCATGTCCCTCGGGACCTTCGGAAACCGCGCCGGCGCCCAGCCGGGCGATGACCGGATGCTCGAGGTTCCGACCGGTGTCCGCATCACCCTGCCCGCCCGTCCCGGCGGCGCGGACACCCCCGACGGAAAGACCGCCCTGGCTGCTGTCGGGACGGACGGAAGCGATGCCGGGACGGACGGAAGCACGGACGGAAGCGAAGAGCGGGTGCGGCTGGATGCCCGCATGCTGCTGGACCTGTTCCACGCGAACGATTACCGGATCGACGCGGTGCGCAGCGGCGAACTGCCGGTGCCGCGGCTGGTGCTGAACGACCTGCCGCCCGCCCTGACGGAGATCGCCGACAGCAGCGAGCGCAAGGCGGTGTTCGTGAAGACGATGCTGCCGCTGGTGCTGATCGCCAACGAACGCATCGAGCGCGACCGCGCCCGCCTGCAGAAGCTGCATGCCCAGCGCGAAGCCGGGCACGAACCGGCGCCGCAGGACCGCGTCTGGCTGGAGCAGATCGCCGCGCAGTACGGGCTGGAGACCGACGGCGGCGTGGATACCCGGGCGCTGCTGCGCCGGGTGGACATCGTGCCGCCGTCGCTGGCGCTGGCCCAGGCGGCGGAGGAGAGCGGCTGGGGCACCTCGCGCTTCGCGCAGCAGGGCAACGCGCTGTTCGGCCAGCTCACCTGGTCGGAGGAGCACGAGGGCATCGTGCCGCGCAACCGCCGCGCCGGGGAAAGCCACCGCTACCGCAGTTTCGACGACGTTCAGGCGAGCGTGGACGCCTATATCCACAATCTGAACACCCACGCGGCCTATCTGCCCTTCCGCACCCAGCGCGCTTCGCTGCGCCGCCAGGGCCGGCCGCTGGACGGCTATACCCTGGCCGCGGCGCTGGAGCGCTATTCCGAGCGCGGCGCCGATTATGTCCGCGCCATCCGGGCGGTGATGCGGTCCAGCCGGCTGCGGGACTTCGACAACGCCGTGCTGAACGGCGCCTGGACGGCTCCGGATGCGGCAGAGGCTGCCGAGGCCATGGTGCGGAACGCCGTGGCCGGGACCGCCGCCGGACCGATGCCGGCCGTGCAGACCGTCGCCCTGCCGCCGCGCAAACCGTCTGCCACCCCGGTGGGGACGGAAACCGCCAGTGCGGAGGCAACCAGCACGCAAGCAACCCGTACGGAAGCGGCGGGGGCTCCCGCGGCGGGCGAGTAGCCTTCCGCGGGAGGGGCGGTCCGGGGCGGGCGTGCGCGGCGATGGTGGACTCCGGCCCTTGCCGGGCGATCCGTCCCGGTTACATAAGCGGTCGGGACCTGCAGCCGTGCGCCGCACCTGTTCCCCCGACCGGCCCCCGACCACAAGGAATCCTCCCCCGTGAGCCAGCCCGTACACCCCGCCGCCCCCGGCGGGAGACGCCTCGACGAACCGGGGCAGGACCTGTTGTTCCGCCACGCCCGCACGCACAATGCCTGGCAGGACCGCCCCGTGGCGGAGGAGACGCTGCGGCAGCTCTACGACCTGATGAAGTGGGGGCCGACCAGCGCCAACTGCTCTCCCCTGCGCATCCTGTTCCTGTGCACCGAGACGGCGAAGCAGCGGCTTGCCCCGGCCCTGTCCGAGGGCAATCTGAAGAAGACGCTGGCCGCCCCGGTGGCAGCCGTGCTGGGGTACGACACCCGCTTCTACGAGAATCTGGACCGCCTGTTTCCGCACAATCCGCTCGCCCGCTCCTGGTTCGAGGGGAACGCGACGGCGATCTTCGAGACGGCCTTCCGCAACAGCTCGCTGCAGGGCGGCTACTTCATCCTGGCGGCGCGCGCCGTCGGGCTGGACTGCGGGCCGATGTCCGGCTTCGACCGCGCGAAGGTGGAGGCGGAGTTCTGGCCGGACGGCCGGATCAAGGCGAATTTCCTGTGCACCCTGGGCCACGGCGATCCGGCCGGTCTCTATCCCCGCGGCCCGCGCCTGCCCTTCGAGGAGGTCTGCCGGGTGCTGTAGGCATCGCGGCCTGTCTCCGCCGGGGGGCCGCCGGGGGGCTCACATCAGCCGCGGCCCCATCGCCCCGTCCTCTACCAGCGGGTAGGCGGCGGCGCCGGGAAGCTGGTAGTGCCACCATTCCCGGTCATAGGGCTGCCAGCCGGCGGAGACCATCAGCCCTGCCAGCAGGCAGCGGTTGCGCTGGGCCTGCACCGGCACGGCGGTGCAGCCGTGCGCGGCCAGCGGCCCCATGGCGTCGAAACCGCCGCCCATGGCCAGCGGCGTTCCGTCTTCCGTGTCCAGGGTCAGGTCCACCGCCACGCCGCGGCTGTGGTTCGAGCCGGTCCGCGGGTCGGCGATGAAGTCCGGGTCCGGGAAGGCCCGCCACAGCCGCCACTGCGCCGCCGGCGGGCGGTAGGCGTCGAACACCCGCAGCCGCAGCCCCTGCGCGGCCGCCAGCGCCACGGCACGGCCCAGCGCCGCCGCCGCGTCCGGGTGCAGCAGGCAGAGCGGCCGCGCATAGATCGGGCTTCCCGTCAGGTTGTCCGGCGTGGCATAGCGGAGGTCCAGGTCCAGCCCGACGGCGGGCGGGGCGATCGTGACGAAGGGCATCGGCGTCGGCCCGGAAGGGGAGGGGGCTTTCCTCTACCATGCCCCGCACCGTCCGGGGAGGTGATCTCCCTGCCTTGGACGGCCCGGACCCGCGCGACGAGAACGGAAGAGCATGCTTGTCCTCGGCCTCGATACGGCGACCAGCGCCTGTGCCGCCGCCCTCTGGCGCGACGGTGCGGTGCTGGCGGTGCGCGCCATGGCCCTGCAGCGTGGCCAGGCGGAATGGCTGCTGCCGCTGGTCGGCGGCGTGCTGGAGGAGGCCGGGGTCGGCTATGCCGACCTGGACCGCATCGGCGTCGTGACCGGGCCGGGCACCTTCACCGGCCTGCGCATCGGACTGGCGGCGGCGCGCGGGCTGGCGCTGGCGACCGGCCGGCCGCTGGCCGGCTTCAGCTCGTTCGAGGCGGCGCTGCACGGCACCGACCCGGCCGCGCGGGCCGGAACGACGGTGCTCTGCTGTATCGAGTCCCGCCGCGACGACCTCTATCTCCAGCCCTTCGGACCGGACCTCGCCCCGCTGGCGGACCCGGCGGACGTGCTGCCGGCCGACCTGCCGGGCTGGGCCGCGGCGACGCTGCCGCCGGGGCCGCTGCTGCTGGCCGGCGACGCGGCGGAGCGCACGGCCGCCGCGCTCGGGCCGTGGCCGGCGGGGCTGAGCGTGCATCGCTCCACCGGGGCGGCGGAGGCGGTGGCGGTGGCGCGGCTGACCGCCGGGCTGGATGCGGATGCCCTGGCCGCGCGGCCGGCCGACCCCTTCTATCTGCGCCCGCCCGACGTGACCCTGCCGTCGGGGGTCCATGTCCCGGCCGTCGTTCCGGCTGTCCCCCCGGGCGGCCCCCCGGACGCGCTGCCGGGCACGCTCCCGGGCGGCCGCGGATGAGCCCCGCCGCGGCGGACGGCCCGCGGACCGTCGCGGTCGGTATCGCCCATGCGCCCGTGCTGGCGGCGCTGCATGCGCTGGCCTTCGCCGATCCCGACATCTCCGGCCCGGCCTGGGACGAGGATGCCTTCGCCCGGCTTCTGCTGCTGCCCGGCACGGCGGCGTTCCTGGCCCTGGCGGGGGAGGAACCGGCCGGGCTGGTGCTGCTGCGCACCGCCGCCGACGAGGCGGAGATCCTGACCATCGGCACGGCGCCCGCGGCACGGGGCCGCGGCATCGGAACGGACCTGCTGCGCGCCGCGGCCACCGCGGCCTGCGACTCAGGCGCGCAGGCGATGTTCCTGGAGGTCGCCGCCACCAACGCGCCGGCACAGCGGCTCTATGCCCGCGCCGGCTTCGAGACGGTGGGCCGGCGCCGCGGCTACTATCACACGGGCGCCGGCCGCGTGGACGCGCTGGTGCTGCGCCGCGCCCTGCCCTGACACCCCCGGCTCCGGCAACGGCTACCGGATCAGCCCGCCCGGACCAGCAGCCGGTGCGGCCCCTCGGGCGCATCCGGCCGTTCCGGCGCCAGCGCCAGTACGGCGTGTCCCTGTTCCACGAGCGCACGCGGTACGTTCACCAGCGGTTCGCCGGGGCTGAGCCGGACCTCCAGCGTCTGTCCCGGAGACAAGCGTTCCACGGCCAATTTCGTCCGCACGAAGGTCATCGGGCATACCAGGGCGGTGATGTCGATGAAGTAATCTGCTGTGCTTGATCCGCTCACGGTTTCCTCTTGTTCCGCAATAAATCGATATTGCACTCCGTTCCGATAAGACTTATACCCTCCATAGTTCCTTGAACGGAGCAAAGATAGATGACCAGTGCCTCGCCCTCCAACGAGCTGTTGTCTCTCACCACGGAGATTGTGGCGGCCCATGTATCGAACAATACAGTCGCCATTTCGGACCTGCCCTCGTTGATCGAACAGGTCTACCGCACCCTGTCCACCGTCGGGCAGGAGCCGGTTCCGCAGGCGGAGAAGCCGCAGCCGGCCGTTGCGATCAAGAAGTCGGTCACCCCGGACTACATCGTCTGCCTTGAGGACGGGAAGAAGCTGAAGATGCTGAAGCGGCATCTGAAGACCGCCTACAACATGTCGCCGGAGGAATACCGCGACCGCTGGGGCCTTCCGGCCGACTACCCGATGGTGGCGCCGAATTACGCCAAGCAACGCTCGCGTCTGGCCAAGCAGATCGGCCTGGGCACCCGCGCCCGCCGCAGCGCCGCCGACTGATGCGGCCGCGGGGCACGGCAGCCCTGCCCGACAGGTCGTCCTGGCAGACCGGCCGGGCATCCATGGCGACCGGACATGACAGTATTCCGCGGACGGGGTCGGCATCGCCGGCCCCGTCGGCGTTCCGGCCCCCCGTGCCCCCGTGCCCCCGTGCCTTGCATCATCCCCCTTGAATCGTCCCCCTTGCGCCCTGACCGGCGGCGGAAAATCGGGGGTCGAGAGCGGCGGCGGGGACTAAAGGATACCCGTGAAACTTTCGTTACGTGACGGGCTTCCCCGCAGGAGTTGGTTGACCGGCGTCTGGCGCATTGTGGTATGCCATTGGGCCGATACGGCGCCATGGCCACCCGGCTCCCGCCACCCCGCCCCCGAAGGGGCCCGGTGACAGGCCCGGGACCGGCCCCAAGGATCGCGAACCAGAGCATGGCTGACATCACGACCGACGCGCTCACGTCTGCGCTGACCTCCGGTGACCTGCGCTCGGGCAGCCTGGAGGTCCGGCTTGCCGAAACGACCGCCGAGGTGCAGGCGGCCCAGGCTCTCCGCTACCGGGTCTTCTACGAGGAGATGGGCGCCTGCCCGACGGCCGAGATGGCCGCCCTGAAGCGGGACTTCGACCATTTCGACGATCTCTGCGACCATCTGCTGGTGATCGACAACAGCCGCGGCAACGGGGCGGCCGGCGTGGTCGGAACCTACCGGCTGATCCGGCGCACGGCAGCGGCGCGGGTCGGGACCTTCTACTCGTCGGATGAGTACGACATCTCCCGGATCGAGGAATACCCGGGTGAGGTGCTGGAACTGGGCCGGTCCTGCGTGGACATCGCCTTCCGCAACCGGCCGACGATGCAACTCCTCTGGCGCGGGATCGCCGCCTATGCGGTGATGTACGACATCCGCCTGATGTTCGGCTGCGCCAGCCTGCCCGGCACCGATCCGCGGACGCTGGCGGCACCGCTCTCCTATCTGTACTACCACCACCTCGCCCCGCCGGCCCTGCGTCCGGTGGCGCTGCCGCACCGTTATGTCGACATGCGGATGCTTGACGAGCAGGCGATCAACCCGCGACAGGCCCTGAACGACCTGCCGCCCCTGATCAAGGGCTATCTCCGGCTGGGCGGCTTCGTCGGTGAGGGGGCCGTTGTGGACCACCAGTTCCACACGACCGATGTCTCCATCGTGGTGAAGACGGACCTGATCACGGACAAGTATCTGCGCCATTACGAGCGGCGCGGCACCGCGCTGATCTGACCACCGGGCGGAGCGGCGGCTTGGCGATCGGTTCCTCCTTCCGCGGGCTGTTCCGCCTTCTCGGTTACGCGGGATGGACCGCCCTGTGCATTCCGGTACAGGCGGCGATCCTGCGTTTCGGTCTGCCCGGACGCCGGCGGTTCCCGCACTTCTACCACGGCGTCTGCCTGCGCCTGCTGGGGATCGAGGTCCAGGTGCTGGGAACGCCGTCGGCGGTGCGGCCCACGCTGTTCATCTCCAACCACGCCTCCTATCTCGACATTCCGGTGCTCGGTTCGCTGCTGGAGACGTCCTTCGTCGCCAAGCGGGAGGTCGGGGCTTGGCCGGTCTTCGGGCTGCTGGCAAGACTGCAGGAGACCGTCTTCGTCGAGCGGCAGGCCCGCCACAAGGCGCACGAGCAGCGCGACACCATGGCCGGGCGGCTGCGTGCCGGCGACAATCTGGTGCTGTTCCCCGAGGGCACCAGCAGCGACGGCAACCGCACCCTGCCCTTCAAGACGGCCCTGTTCAGCGTGGCCGCCACCCGCGTGCCGCAGCCCGGCGGCGGCGAGGCGGCGCTGACGGTGCAGCCCGTCTCCGTCACCGCCACGCACCTGGACGACATCCCGCTGGGCCATGTGCTGCGGCCGCTCTATGCCTGGTACGGCGACATGGATCTGCCGCCGCATCTCTGGCAGTTCGCCCGCGCCGGCCGTCTGCGCGTGGTGGTGGAGTTCCATCCGGCCCTGACGGTGGAACAGGTGTCCAGCCGCAAGGCCCTGGCCGACCATTGCTGGCGGGCCGTGGCCGGCGGGGTGGACCGGGCCGTGGCCGGCCGGCTGCCCCCCGTTCCCGGACCGCAGGCTCCCCTGGTCGAGCTGCCGGTGCCGCAGCCGGGCTGAAGGCCCGCGCAGGCGGGCGGGCCGGGGGGCCTTTCAGCCCTGTCCAGACGGAGAGTCCGGTCAGACGGGGAACCTGTTCAGACGGAGAGATCGAGGCGGTTGCCGCGGGCGGGATCACGGCCGGGCGGCGTGCGGGCGCGTACGGCCTGCGCCTCGGTATCCACGGTATGGCCGGAGGAGGTGGCGTCGCGCGCCTCCCGCGAGCGGTCGATCCGGGCGGGTGCCGCGGCGGCCCGCGCCGTCTGCGTCTCCACCGGGCGGGCATTGCCCTGCGCCGACAGGATGGCGCTCGCCAGCGTCGGGGTGTGCTGCGGCGTGGCCGGTGTCGGCAGAACCTGCGGCGCCGACGTGAGGGACGGCGGAACGATCATGCCTGATGAGACGGCTGTTCCGCCGCGGGAGTCAAGCGCAACGGCGTCGCGCACGCCGGTGCCGTCCGGGGGGCGCCGGCTCACCCCGGCGCGAAACGGTCCAGCGCGGCGGGCGACAGTTCCATGGTGAAGGGCCCGTCGGTCCAGAGCAGCAGGCAGCGTACCGGCAGGCCGGGATAGATCCGGCGCAGTGCCTCGCGGTAGGCGGCCATCTGCGCCAGATAGACGGGCGGCACGTCGGCCTCCACCGTCGGCGGCGGGCGGTTCGTCTTGAAGTCCACGATCCAGACCGCCGTATCCGTCACCAGCAGCCGGTCGATCTGGCCGGACAGCGCCCGGCCGCCGACCAGCCCGACGATGGGCACCTCGGCCCGGCTGCCGGGACCGAACAGGGGGGCGAAGTCCGGGTCCTCCAGCACCCGCAGGGTCTCCGCCGCGATCTCCGCCTGCTGCTCCGGGGTGAGGCCGTGCAGCGGCCGGGCCAGCCACGCCGCGGCAGCGGGGCCGCGCGTCTCCGCCGGCAGGTCGGGCAGCACCTGGAGCAGGGTGTGGACCAGACTGCCCCGCTTGAAGCGCAGGCCGTCCTCCGCCCCCAGGGGGGAGCGCACCGGCGGCTCCACCCCCTCGGGGCGCGACGGCGTCAGCGGGCGCGACGGGGCGGGCTCGGCCGGCGCCCCGGCGCGCGCCCATTCCGGCAGGGTCACGCCGGCCGGCTCCTCCCCCGCTTCCAGGGAGTCCGGCTTCGGGGGCGCGCTCTGCGCCTCGCGCAGCAGCAGCCCCGGCCCCTGCCAGCCGGCGGGGGAGACGACGGTGAAGTCGTAGTCCTGTTCCTCCGCCACCGCCTTGAGGGCCTGTTCCACCAGCCTGTACCAGCAGCCGTCGCCGCCGGTGCGGCGTCCGGCCTCCCAGCCGCAGACGATCAGCCGGTCCTCCGCCCGGGTCAGGGCGACATACAGCAGGCGGCGGTATTCCTGGTCGCGGCGGTGGTCGGCGGCGCGGCGGGCGCTCTGGCAGGCGGGGTCCTCCAGCGCCCGGCGCGGGGCGAACAGCGGCACCTCGCGGCCGTCGGTGCCGTCGGGCCAGAGGATGCGGGGCGACTGCTCGGGCACGCTCATCGTGTCCGGCAGGATCACGACGGGCGCCTGCAGGCCCTTGGAACCGTGGACCGTCATGATCCGCACGCGGCCGCCGGCCGGGCCGCCGCCGGCATCCAGTTCGCGCTTGATCTCCGCCCGGCCCGCCTCCAGCCAGTGGAGGAACGTCTCCAGCGAGGGGACGTGCTCGCGCTCGAAGGACAGGGCGGCGGCGACGAACTCGTCCACCGGGTCCACCGCCTCCGCCCCCAGCCGGGCCAGAAGGGCGCGGCGGCCGGACACCGGGTCGGCCGGGCAGGGGCGCGACAGCACCCCGGCGAACAGCTCGAAGGGCGCGCGGAAATCCGTCTCCGCCAGCAGCCCGCGCAGCCAGCCGACGGCGCGCAGGAAGGGGCCGCCGTCGGGATCGGCCTCCGCCGCCCGCGCCAGCGCCGGCCAGAGATGCCCCGGCCGGTCCCAGGCCAGATCGAACAGCGCCTCTTCCGTCAGGCCGATCAGCGGCCCCTTCAGCACGCAGGCCAGGGTCAGGTCGTCCTCCGGCAGCAGCAGGAAGCGGCCCAGCGCCATCAGGTCCTGCACGGCGAGCTGTTCGGTCAGCACCATGCGGTCCACGCCGGCGACCGGCACGTCGCGGTCCTTCAGCGCCCGCACCAGATGCTGCACGAAACGGTTGCGCCGGCGCACCAGCACCATGATGTCGCCGGGGCGCACGGGGCGGTCGCGCGCCTCCAGCCGCTCGCCGCTGCGCAGCCAGTGGGCGATCTGGTCCGCCACCAGGGTGGCCAGCCGGGCCAGCGGCGCCTCCACCCGCTCCATCTCCGTCGGCGGGGTCCAGGGGGCGGGATCGCCCGCCTCCTCCGGCGCCAGCACGGGCCACAGCTCCACCCGGCCGGCCATGCCGCGGCGGAAGGGGCGATGGCACACCTCCGTCCCGTCCTCGGCCACGCCGTCGCGGGCCTGCGGCAGGCGGAACACCGCGTCCACGCAGCGCAGCACGGCCCCGACCGAGCGGAAGGAGGTCTGGAGGTTCACCGGCTCCCAGCGGGCCTGTGCCGCCGCCACCCGGTCCGCGAAGTGGCGGCGCATGCGGGCGAACTCGGCCGGGTCGGCGCGCTGGAAGCTGAAGATCGACTGTTTGTCGTCGCCGACGACGAACAGGGTGCGCCGGCGGTCGTCGGCGGCGCCCTGGCCGGCGAAGAACTCCTCCGCAATGGCCTTCACCACGTCCCACTGCTCGGGGTTGGTGTCCTGCGCCTCGTCCACCAGGATGTGGTCCAGGCCGCCGTCCAGCTTGTACAGCACCCAGGCGCAGGCCCGTCCCTCCCCCGCCAGCAGACGCGAGGCGGTGAGGATCAGGTCGTCGAAGTCCAGCAGCGCGCGGGCCCGCTTCAGGCGGGCGTAGGTCTCCAGCATCGCCTCGGCCAGGGTCAGCAGGGCCGCGGTCGCCTGGGCCACGCCGACGCACTTCATCTCGGCCGTCACGTCCAGGATGCGCTGCGCCTCCCGCTGCAACGCCTCCAGCGCGGCCGGGTCGGCGTCCGCCGCCTTGCGCCCCAGCAGGCTCTTGCGCACCTCCCCCTCGCGGGTCAGGAACAGCAGGCCGTATTCCTGGAACCCGGCGACCCGGCCCGCAGGCCCGTCCAGCCAGGCCTGAAGCGCGATGGCGCGCGCGCCGTCCTGCTTGCCGCCGCTGCCGGCCAGGGCGCGGCAGGCGGCGCGCAGGCCGGCCTCGTCGAAACTGCCGTCGCGGCAGGCGCGGGCGACGACATCGTCCATGCTGGCGCCGCGCTCCACCCGCAGGAAGCGGTGGACCGCGTCGATCGTCGCCTCCAGCCCGCCCTGCCGGTCCAGCAGGCGGCGGACCCGGCCGCGCTCCCGCGTCAGCTCGGCCAGCAGCTCCGCGAAGGCATCCTCCGACACCGCCCCGGCCAGGAAGGCGACAGCGCTGCCCAGCGGACCGTCCGCGTCCGCCTGGGCGTCGGCCAGCACCGCCTGCTTCGCCTGTTCCAGCAGTTCGGCGGCGGTGCGGTCGTCCATCACCTCGAAGTTCGGGGCCAGCCCGGCCTCCAGCGGGAAGCGGCGCAGCAGCGACTGGCAGAAGGCGTGGATGGTCTGGATCTTCATGCCGCCCGGCGCGTCCAGCACGCGGGCGAACAGCCGCCGCGCCACCACCACCTGGTCCCGCGACGGCCGCTCGCCGGTAAGCTCGGCCAGCCGGTCCACCAGCACGTCATCCTCCGCCACCGCCCAGGAGGACAGCCGCCCGGCGATGCGGTTCGCCATCTCCGCCGCCGCCGCCTTGGTGAAGGTCAGGCAGAGGATGCGGCCGGGATCGGTGCCGGCCAGCATCAGCCGCAGCACCCGGTCGGTCAGCACCTTGGTCTTGCCCGTGCCGGCCGACGCCCCGACCCAGACGCTGGCCTCCGGATCGGCGGCCCGGCGTTGCAGCACGGTGGGGTCGATGGGCACGGCGGCGGACGGCCGGTCATCAAGCAGTGTCATCGGTCCGTCTCCACCGGCGTAAGTCCGTCCAGGAAGGCAAGGGCCCGGGCAAGGATTGCGGAATCGGGGCCGCTGCTCAACAGCAGCCGCTTTGTACAGGGAATGTCGAGCGGCCGCACTCTGTTGCACTCCCGGATATAGGTGCGGTCCTTTTCCGCCAGCCGGTGCAGCTTCGACACGATGATGTCCACGGTGGAGGGCGCGATGGCCCGGACCCGGCCGCCCCCTGGCCGATCGACGTCCAGGACCACCGCCCGGTCCAACCAGTCGGGCGCCAGCTTGGCCGTCGTCTCGTCGACGCCATCGATGTAAAACCCGTGGGCGATATGGAACTGCGACCCTTCCCCGAACAGGGCGTTGATCTCTTCAGAGGCTTCGATGCCGGAGGTCTTCAGCCATTCCCCCGCATTGGCGGGATAGGCGTCGATCTCCGGCGAATTGCGCAGGGCGAAGGGAGCGTCCGGCCAGCCCAAGAGGACGGACTGGCTGCCGATGACGAAGACCCGGTCGGTGCCGAAATGGACGGCCAGCGCGCGCACGGCCCGTTCGAGGTCAAGGCGCGTGCGGAACGGGCGGCCGGTCACCCGACTCACTCCTGAGCGCGAGCCCCCGCTTCGCCAGCCGCCAGATGCGCCGGCGGATATCGGGGTCGGTGATCGCGATCTCCGTGACCAGCGGGAAGGGGGAACTCAACCGCAGCCGGTCCATCCGCTCCGACCGGCGGACCAGAAGCTCGGCGACCCGCTCGGGTGCCTGACCCAGCACCGCCTGCCACTCGCGGTAGCAGTCCATGCCGCGCCCGTCCAGGATCAGCCGGTCCAGCACGGCGCGGGCGCGCTCGACCAGCCGCGGATCGTCGCGCAGCCGGCGCGCGAAGACGCGGTGCATCATCAGCTTCGCCCGGTCGTTGACGCGCTCCTGGTTCATGGCTCCATGCCCTGCCCTCGGGACCGTCCGATCATGTCCTCCGATCCGGCTTCCGGCAAGCGCACCGTCACTCCTCCCCGCCGCCGGCGGACCATTCGGCGATGCGGGCCAGGTGGCCGTAGTCGCTGAAGCGCGGGGCCCGGCCCGGGCGCGGCTGGCTGCGGTAGGGGGTGGCGGGATCGTCGAACAGCGCGATCAGGCGGGACAGCCCCGCGCGCGCCTGTTCCACCAGATCCTCAAGGTCGCCCTTGACCGGCCGCACCTCCCCCGCCGGCTCGCCGCCGGTCAGCTTCCAGAAGGCCAGCTCGCCCACCGGCGCCGGGGCCAGCCCCTCGAACCCGCCTTCCTGCGCGATCAGCGCCTCCAGCGGAAGCTGTGGCGCGAATCCCAGTTCGATGTCCCGGGCCGTGGGCGGCGTGCCGGTCTTGTAGTCCACCAGCGCCAGCGCGCCGTCGGGCAGCCGGTCGATGCGGTCGGCGACGCAGCTCAGGACGAAGGGGCCGGCGGGGCCGTCCAGCCGCAGCGTGCCCTTGACCTCCGTCGCCAGCACGGCGACCTGCCCCCGCCGCTCCGCCTCCAGCGCCAGGAACCATCCGGCGATGCGCTCGAAGCGCGGCCACCAGAAGGCGCGGATGGCGGGCTGCTCCAGCAGCGGGCCGAACGCCTCCCGCCCGGCATCCAGGAGCCGCTCCAGCGCGTCGGGCGGCAGGGTCCGGGGGTATGTGCGCACGAAGGCGTCCAGCGCCTTGTGGATGAACTGGCCCCGCTCGGCGGCACCGGGGTCGGCGTCCACCGGCTCCAGCGCCTGGAGCTTCAGGACATGCCGGGCATAGATGGCGTAGGGGTCGCGCATCCAGGTCTCGACCTGGGTGACGGACAGCCGCCGCGGCCGCGCCGCGACCGGCGGGGCGGGGGCCGGCGGCGGACACGGGCGCACCCGTTCCGGCCAGTCCAGCGCCGCCTGCAGCGCCAGCCAGTGGCCCGCGTCCCGGCCGGGCAGGCGCAACGGGCCGGCAAGGGACAGCCCGGCGGCCTCCAGCACCGTGTCCAGCCGCAGCAGCCAGCGCGACGGCACGGTGGGGGTGCCGTCCACCCGTTCCGACCGGGTCAGCACCAGCTCGGCGGCACCGGCGGCCTGGGCGAAGTCGTGCGCCGTCTGGCCGATCCGCCGCTCCGGCGCCGGCAGGCCGAAGGCGGTCCGCATGGGCCGGCTCATCCACGGGTCGGCGGGCGGGGCGGGGGGCCAGGTGCCCTCGTTCAGCCCGCCCAGGATGGTCAGGTCGAACTGCTGCAGCCGGGCTTCCATCAGGCCCAGGATGTGCAGCCGCGGATGCAGGCCGTAGCGCGGGCGCACGGCCCGGCCGGCCATCAGCACCTCCACCAGCGCGGCATAGTCCGCCCCGCCCAGATCGGGGAAGCCGCGCGCGGCTTCGGCGGCCTCGCGCAGGAAGCGGGCGGCGGCCTCGCCGTCGTCGCCGGCCCAGACGCGCAGGGCGCCGGGCTCCCGCGCCGTGGCCGCCAGCAGCTCCGCCGCCTGCCCGTGCAGCTCCAGCCAGTCGGCCAACGGCCGGGGACCGTCCGCCATGGCGGCGCACAGCCCGCCGATGCGGCGTTCGAGATCCAGCAGGAACCCGGCCAGACGCGACCGCTCCTCCGGCCCGTCGAAGCGGCGCGGCTCCGCCGCCTCCAGCGCCCGGCGCAGGCCGGCGAATCCCTCCGCCGGGCGCGGGCCGCGCAGCACGGCCCGTTCCAGCGCGCGGGCCAGGGCGCGGAACTCCGCCGGGTCCGTCCCGCCGGCCGCCAGCGGGTGCTTCAGCAGCGCCAGCAGCCCGACCGGCGCCGGCGTCGCGGCAAAGTCCGCCAGCAGGCGCAGATAGCTGCCGACCGGGGTCAGGGCCAGGGGGCGGCCGGCGCTGTCGTCCACCTCCACGCCCCAGCGGCGCAGGGCCATCGCCACCCGGCGGGCAAGGGCGCGGTCCGGCGTCACCAGCGCCGCCGTGCGCCCCGGCGTCTCCAGCGCCTGCCGCATCATCAGGGCGATCACCCCCGCCTCCTCCTGCGGGGTGGGGGCGTCGATGCGGCTGACGCCGGCCAGCGCGTCGGGCGACAGGGCGGGCAGGGCACGCCATGCCTCCGTCGTCTCCGCCGGGCGCAGGGCCTCGGCCAGCAGCCGCGACCGGGCCACGGGGGAGCGCGGCGCCACCGCCAGCGGCCCCGTGGCGGGCAGCGGCCAGGGGGTGACGTCGCGGCGGTCCGCCCCCAGCCGCTCCAGCAGGCTCTTCAGGCCGGCCTGCGGGTGCGATTCGTCCAGCCCGGCCCAGGTGGCGTCGTCCATCCCCAGGTCCAGCCCGGGCAGCACCACCGCCCCCTGCGGCAGCCGCGCCACCACGGCCAGCAGATCCGCCGTGGCGGGGATGCTGCCGGTGACGCCCGCGGCGATCACCGGCCCCGGCGGCGGCCGCAGCTCCCAGGCGCGCGCCAGGGCCAGCAGACGGGCGTCGCGCTCCACCGCGGGATCGGCGCAGCCCTCTTCCGCCAGCACGTCGGGCCAGAGGCGGGTGACGATCTCCAGGAAGGTGAGGGTGACCTGCCAGTGCCCGGCATAGTCGTCGGGAACCAGGGCGCGCAGCCCCTCGAAGGACAGCCGCTCGGCCTGCACCTGGTCCAGCAGCCGGGCCAGCTCGGCCGCCAGCCGGGCGGCCTGCGCCGTGGTCGCGGCCAGCCCTTCGGCCTTCAGGATCAGCCGCGCCAGCAGGAGCTGCCGCCGGAGCGGCGAGACGGCGGGCGGGACGGAGAGGCCGCCCGCCCCCCCGGCCAGCCCCTCCAGCGACAGGGCCACCTCGTCCGCGTCCACCTCGCCCAGGGGGGAGAGCCGCGGCAGCAGCACCGGGCGGCCGTCCGACAGGCGCAGGAACGCCTCGCGCAGGGAACGCACGGCGCGCGCCGTGGGCAGCAGCACGGTGACCCGCGACAGCGCCAGCGGGTCGGCGCCGATCCGGTCCAGGATGCCGGCCGCGAGCGCGTCCACGAAGGGCAGCTCGGGCGGCAGGGTGTGCAGGCGAAGGCTCATCGCTTCATCCTACACGCTCCGGCACGGGAGGGAATCCGCTACGACCGGCCGGCGTCCCGGCAGCGTCAGCGCCGGTAGGCGTCCACATAGGCGAGCGTCCGGCTCAGCAGGGTCTGCCACTGCCGCACCAGGGCGGTGTGATGGTCGGTCGTGCAGGGACCTTCGCGCCCCAGCGCGACGCCGAGATCATAGATGCCCTGGATGCGTCCCATGCTGCGGGCAAGGCGGTAATGCTCGTACCAGCGCATCAGCTCGTCGCGGTCGGGCTTGCGGCCGAAGCCGCAGGCCTCGAAGAAGCCTTCGAGCTGGCCGGAGACGAGGATCAGCTCGCCATGCACCTCGTAATCCGCAGGGATCTGTCCCAGCGACCGGCCCGGAACCTGGGCCGGGCCGGGGATCGGGGCAGGTCCAGGGGCCTGCTGGGCCGCCACCGGGCCGGGCGCGGCGGCCAGCAGCAGGGCCGCCGCCAGGACAGCCCGCCGCGGCCGTCCTGGCGCCGGCCAGCACAGTCCGCGTGGGTCTCTGCGCGGCCGTCCGGGCATCGCGCCTTCCTCCGTCGTCGCCTGTCGGTCGGACAGGTAACGCCGGACGCCGGATTCGGCTCCCGCACCGCGGCAGGCGCGACCGGGCGTGACGGTCGGTCAGGCGCCGGCGCCCAGACCCGTCAGCAGGGCCGTGACCGCCAGCGAGGCGGTGACGCCCATGACCAGGGCGGCCAGGACCGTCAGCAGCAGCCGGGTGCCGCGGGCGAGCGTCCGCTCCTGCCCGAGATGCAGCGCGATCAACACGAAGCTCCAGACGCTGAAGCCGGCCGCACCCAGCCAGAAGAACGGGGTCAGCCAGGCGGGCGCGCCGCCCAGCCCGGCCAGGGCATGGCCGGACAGCATCAGCGCGAACAACAGGCAGAGGCCCAGGGTCAGGCGCAGCATCCAGCGCGGCACCGGAACCACGGGACCGCGGACGGTGGGGCCGCGGACGGAGGATGAGGGGCGGAGGTCGGTCGGCATCTCGGTCGCCATCCAGAAAGGGAAGGTCCCGCCGGCGGACGGCCGGCGGCGGCGCGACCATGGCAAATCCCGCGGCCCGCGGAAAGGGGGGGACCGGCCGGGCGGGCGGGAAGTGGTCCCCTGCCGCACGCTGCCAGCCGCGCCCGACATGTCCGGCCGGGCGCAGCCGTTCCCCTTGCCAGGGCCGGGCGGGCGGCGTTAGCTCTCGGCCCCCAGACCGCAGCACCGGACCCGCGACGACCATGCGCCCCGCAGGCACCCAGGACGAGGATGAGGACGACGCCCCGCGGATACCCGCCGGCACCCGCAACTACATGACGCCGGAGGGCTTCCGCCGGATGCAGGAGGAACTGCGCTCGCTCCTGCGGGTGGAGCGGCCGAAGGTGGTGGAGGTGGTGGCCTGGGCCGCCGGCAACGGCGACCGCTCGGAGAACGGCGACTACATCTACGGCAAGAAGCGGCTGCGCGAGATCGACCGCCGCATCCGCTTCCTGAGCAAGCGGCTGGAGAACGCCGAGGTGGTGGACGCCTCCCGGCAGCCGCGGCGCGACCAGGTGTTCTTCGGCGCCACCGTCACCTATGCGCGGGAGGACGGGACGGAGCGCACCGTCACCATCGTCGGCATCGACGAGGCGGACATGGACCAGGGCAAGGTGAGCTGGATTTCCCCGATCGCCCGCGCCCTGCTGAAGGCGCGCGAGGGCGATCTCGTCACCCTGCGCACCCCGCAGGGGCCGGAGGAGATCGAGGTCGTCGCCATCGCCTACCCTGACGCCGCGTCCTGATCCCGCCTCCCGACGCCCGTGTCCCGGCGGCCGGGCGACTTAAGACACGGATGAACACGGATATGAACCAGCTCTTGTCCGTGGCCGGCGCAGCCGGCATCCGTGTCCTCCGTGTTCCCCTGCCACTCGGGCCGGACGCCCGGTCGGCAGGGCTGCCGGGAGGCGGGAGAGCACAGGACACGGATGAACACGGATGAGGGGCCGCCTCTTATCCGCGGCCATCCGTGGCCGGCGGAGCCGGCATCCGTGTCCTCCGTGTTCCCCTGCCACTCGGGCCGGTCGGCAGGGCTGCCGGGAGGCGGGAAAGCACAGGACACGGATGAACACGGATATCCACGGATGAACACGGATGAGGGGCCGCCTCTTATCCGCGGCCATCCGTGGCCGGCGCAGCCGGCATCCGTGCAATCCGTGTTCTTCTGGCACACGGGCCGGACGCCCGCTCCCGGCGGAGCCCCGCCCTGACCGTGCGCGCCCTTTCCCTGGGCCGGCCGGTCGTGTATTGCGGCGGTTCCGCCGCCGCGGAGCCCGGGCAGGTGTCCCGGATGCCGCGGTCCTGTCCCCCGTCGCCGGGTTCCCCGCAGGTCAGCCGCCATGCAGGATGAAGACATCGTCGAGCGCCTCCGCCGCCGGGCCGCGAAGGCGCGCGACCGCTTCCCCGACCAGGCGTCGGACCCGGCCTCGCTGGTCGGCAATCTGGTGCAGGACTACGAGGCCGCCGCCGACGAGATCGCCCGCCTCCGCACCGCCCTCAAGGACCTTGCCCGCCAGTCCCTCCGCGCCATGCAGCCGGAGTGAGGGCCGCCCGGCCGCATCGCTCTCCCTCGCTTTGTCGCTCTCTTTGCCGCGGTCTTCATGCCGGCGGGCCTTGGCATCCGTTCCCGTTCCGGTAGTATGACCCGATGACGGACAACGCCGCAGCAGAGGCCCCGCAGGACCGGCCGGACGCCCGGCCCCCGCTACCGGGGGCCACGACACCGGGGTCCACGACACCGGGGTCCACGCCGCCGGGGGCTGCAACGCCGGGGGCTGCTGACCCGACGGGTATTGCGGCGCTCTCGGCGCGCAACGATGCGGCCGTGCAGCAGTTGGCGCAGCGCAACGAGGCGCAGCTTCTGGCCCTTGCCGCCGGATCACCGCCCCCCGCCGCGTCCGCAGCGGCGACGACACCCCGCCGGGCGGCCAGGGCCGCCAGCCCCAGTGCCGCCAGCCCCAGGGCCGCTTCCCCTCCGGCCGCTTCCCCTCCGGCCGCGCCGGCGGTCGGCGCCGTGGGCGCGGCGGCACGGGCCGGTGCGGCGGCATCGGCCCGGGTGGACGGCGCCCTCCAGGCGGTCGGCAAGGCCGTGTCCGCCGCCCTGGGGGCGCTGACCCGGAAGATCTGACGCGATTCCTCTGTCTGCCGCCGTGGCCGACAAAAGAAAACCCCCGGCGGATCGCTCCGCCGGGGGTTTTCCGTCTCTGGCCGGTCGGCCGGGGACCGGACCTTAGAAGTCCATGTCGCCCATGCCGCCCATGCCGCCGGGGGCGCCGGCGGGAGCCTTCTTCTCCGGCTTCTCACCGATCATGGCCTCGGTCGTGATCAGCAGGCCGGCGACCGACGCGGCGTCCTGGAGCGCGGCGCGCACGACCTTCGTCGGGTCGATGACGCCGAACTTGAACATGTCGCCGTACTCGCCCGCCTGGGCGTTGAAGCCGAAGTTGGTCTCGCCCTTCTCCAGCAGCTTGCCGACGATCACCGAGCCGTCGAAGCCGGCGTTCTGGGCGATCTGACGGACCGGGGCCTGCAGGGCCTTGCGGACGATGTCGATGCCGAACTTCTGGTCCTCGTTGACCGCGGTCAGCTTGTCCAGCGCCTTGGTGGCGTAGAGCAGGGCGACGCCGCCGCCGGCCACGATGCCCTCTTCCACCGCCGCGCGGGTGGCGTGCATCGCGTCGTCAACGCGGTCCTTGCGCTCCTTCACCTCGACCTCGGTCGCACCGCCGACGCGGATCACCGCGACGCCGCCGGCGAGCTTGGCCAGCCGCTCCTGCAGCTTCTCGCGGTCGTAGTCGGAGGTGGTCTCCTCGATCTGCGCCTTGATCTGGACGATGCGGGCCTGGATGTCCTCCTTGGAGCCGGCGCCGTCGACGATCGTGGTGTTGTCCTTGGTGATGACGACCTTCTTGGCCTGGCCGAGCATCTCCAGCGAGACGTTCTCCAGCTTGATGCCGAGGTCTTCGGAGACGACCTGGCCGCCGGTCAGGATGGCCATGTCCTCCAGCATCGCCTTGCGGCGGTCACCGAAGCCCGGCGCCTTCACGGCCGCGACCTTGAGGCCGCCGCGCAGCTTGTTGACCACCAGCGTGGCCAGCGCCTCGCCCTCGACGTCCTCGGCCACGATCAGCAGCGGACGGGAGGACTGCACCACGGCCTCGAGGACCGGGAGCATGGCCTGCAGGCCGGAGAGCTTCTTCTCGAACAGGAGGATGTACGGGCTCTCCAGCTCCGCCACCATCTTGTCGGCGTTGGTGACGAAGTACGGGGAGAGATAGCCGCGGTCGAACTGCATGCCCTCGACGACGTCCAGCTCGGTCTCCAGCGCCTTGGCTTCCTCGACCGTGATGACGCCCTCGTTGCCGACCTTCTGCATGGCCTCGGCGATCATCTTGCCGATCTCGGCCTCGCCGTTGGCGGAGATGGTGCCGACCTGGGCGATCTCGTCGTTGGTCGTGACCTTGCGCGAGCGGGACTTGATGTCGTCCACGACGGTCTGCACGGCGACGTCCACGCCGCGCTTCACGTCCATCGGGTTCATGCCGGCGGCGATGGCCTTGGCACCCTCGCGGACGATGGCCTGGGCGAGCACGGTCGCGGTGGTGGTGCCGTCACCGGCGAGGTCCGCCGTCTTCTGGGCGACCTCCTTCACCATCTGCGCGCCCATGTTCTCGAACTTGTCGGAAAGCTCGATCTCCTTGGCGACGGTGACGCCGTCCTTGGTGATGCGCGGCGCGCCGAAGCTCTTCTCGATCACGACGTTGCGGCCCTTGGGGCCGAGCGTGACCTTCACCGCATCGGCCAGGATGTCCACGCCGCGCAGCATCTTGGCGCGCGCGTCGGAGCCGAACTTCACTTCCTTGGCAGCCATGGTTTTCGTCCCTTGAATCTAGGTCTGGTGAGCGTTGCCCGGGGGAAGCGCGGCCGCTCAGGCGGCCTTGGCGGCGGAGGAAGCCTCCAGCACGCCCATGATGTCGCTTTCCTTCATGATCAGGTACTCGACACCGTCGATCTTCACCTCGGTGCCGGACCACTTGCCGAACAGGACGCGGTCGCCGACCTTGACGTCCAGCGCGATCAGCTTGCCGGACTCGTCGCGGGCGCCGGAGCCGACGGCGATGATCTCGCCTTCCTGCGGCTTCTCCTTCGCGGTGTCCGGGATGATGATGCCGCCGGCAGTCTTCTGCTCGGACTCGACGCGCTTCACCACGACGCGGTCGTGCAGCGGACGGAACCTCATGTGTCTCTCCCTTTCAGAAGGCAAAGGACTCGGGATGAGCCTGCTGTTAGCACTCACCCGCGGTGAGTGCCAGCGAGGTAATCAGTCCCCCCTTCCCTGTCAAGGGGGGCGAAGGAAGGTCCCCGTCCGGGTCGCCGCCGGGGCTGGCAGCAGAGCCGCATCCCTGCTGCCAACCCTTTGTTAATTCAGGAACTTTTCTCTTCCCAAACGGTTTTCCCCTGCCCATGCTGGGAATCGGCACGGCCCATGCGGACCCGGCCGGCAGATGCCGGGCCGCCAACAGGGAGCCGTCCTGCGGACCAGCGACGGATGCCGGGAGCACCGATGCCGGGACCATGGCGCAGGGCCGGGCCGCCACCGGGTCAACCGCCTGAGAAGGACACGCCTGGGAGAAACCTGAATGACGGGACCGCGCACACCGACCACGAAGCCGCTTGCCGCCCCCGCCGGGGCCAGTTCCGCCGGGCCCGGGGACGGCGACCTGCACCGCCAGCTCCGCGGCTACCGGCTGACGACGGCGGAGATCCTCTACCACATGCCCGACCATCCCGGCCTGTTGCAGAGCTTCATCTGGCAGAACCTGGACATCGCCCCGCGATTCCCGGTCCTGAAGGGCTTCCTGGACTTCTGGAGCCGGGAGATCGAGGGAAAGCTGCACAGCGTCCGCATCGCCAGCCTGGGCCTCGTCTCCGCGGGCGACCTCCGGCACCTGGGCGCGGATCTGCGGCTCCAGTAGGACCGGGCGCGGCCCCGGTCCTCAGCCCGCCTTGCGGCGGGGTGGCTTCGCGGTCCGGGCGTCGGTGTCGGGATCGGCCAGGGCGTCCAGCAGGGCCTGCCGGATCTGGGTCAGCTTCGCCTCGTGCGTCACCTTCAGGCCGAACACGTCCTTCACGTAGAAGACGTCCACCGCCATGTTGCCGTAGGTCGCCACCTTGGCCGAGGCGATCTGGAGGTTCAGCCTGGTCAGGGCACGGGTGACGGCATAGAGCAGGCCGGGCCGGTCGGGGCCGTTCACCTCGACCACCGTGTGGGCGGTGGAGGCGGTGTTGTCCACCAGCACGCGCGGCGGCACCTTGAAGACGCGGGCCCGGCTGGGCAGCGTGGCGGAGCGGCGCTTCGCCAGCTCGTCCGCCATGCGCAGCTCCCCGGCCAGCGCCTTCTCCACCAGCACCGCCAGCCGTGCCAGCTTGTCCGGGCTCTCGAAGCTGCCGCCGTGCGCCGCGTGGACGGAGAAGACGTCCAGCGCCATGCCGTTGCTCATGGTGAAGATGCGGGCGTCCACGATGGTCGCCCCGGCCAGGGCCAGCGCTCCGGCCAGACGGGAGAACAGGCCCGGATGGTCGGCGGTGTAGACCGTCAGGTCGGTGACGCCGCGCTCGCGGTCCACGCGGGTGTCCAGCGTCAGCGGCGCCCGTGCGGCGTCGGCCTGCCGCATCAGGCGGGCGTGCCGCGCCAGCGTTTCCGTGTCGAAGGCCAGCCAGTAGTGCGGGTAGCCATGGCCCAGATGGGTCTCCACCGCCTCCGCCGGCCAGTCGGACAGCGCGGCCCTCAGCGCGGTCTGCACGCCCGAGACGCGGCGCTCGCGGCCGTCGTCGAAGACGCTGCCGGACATCATCTCCTTCGCCCGCCAGTAGAGCTGGCGCAGCAGCGTCGCCTTCCAGCCGTTCCAGCGGCCGGGGCCGACGGCGCGGATGTCGGCCACGGTCAGGCAGAGCAGCAGCTTCAGCCTCTCCGGGCTCTGCACCAGGGCGACGAAGTCGCGCACGGTCTTCTCGTCATCCAGGTCGCGCTTGAAGGCGGTGGAGGACATGATCAGGTGCCAGCGCACCAGCCAGGCCACCGTCTCCGTCTCCTCCTCCGTCATGCCCAGGCGGGGGCAGAGCTTCTCCGCCACCTTGGCGCCCAGCACGGAGTGGTCGCCGCCGCGGCCTTTGGCGATGTCGTGCAGCATCATGGCGACATAGAGGGCGCGGCGCGAGCTGACGGTCTGGATCACCTCCGAGGCCAGCGGCACCTCGTCCTTCAGCGCCCCCGACTCGATCCGGTGCAGGATGCCCAGCGCGAACAGCGTGTGCTCGTCCACCGTGAAGGTGTGGTACATGTCGAACTGCATCAGCGCCACGATGCGCCCGAAATCGGGCACGAAGCGGGCCAGCACGCCGGCCTCGCTCATGCGCCGCAGGATGATCTCCGGGTCCTTCTCCCCGGTCAGGATCTCCAGGAACAGGCGGTTCGCCTCGGGGTCCTCGCGCAGCTTCGGCCCGATGGCGGAGAGCGCGCGGGTGATGGCGCGCAGCGCGTTGGGATGGATGTCCAGGTCGGTCGCCTGGGCCAGATGGAACAGCCGGATCATGTCCAGCGGGCGGTCGCGGAACTGCCGCTCGTTCCGGATGTTCAGGCGCCCGGCATCGACCTGGAAGCCCTCCACCCCGCCGCTGCGGCTGAACGCCTTGCGCAGGAAGGCGAAGCGCGGCGGCCGGCGGCTCTCCTGCTCCAGGTTGGCGCAGAAGATGCGGGTCAGGTCGCCGACGTCCTTGGCGGTCAGGAAGTAGTGCTTCATGAACCGCTCGGCGCCCGAGGTGCCGGCATGGTCGGTATAGCCCAGCCGGCGGGCGATCTCCGCCTGCACGTCGAAGGTCAGGCGGTCCTCCTGCCGGCCGGTCAGGTAGTGCAGGTGGCAGCGCGCGGTCCACAGGAAGTTCTGCGCCTTGGCGAAGCGCTGCGACTCCTCCGGCAGCAGCACGCCCTGCGCCACCAGATCCTCCACATCGTCCACCTGATAGGCGTACTTGGCGATCCAGAACAGCGTGTGCAGGTCGCGCAGGCCGCCCTTGCCCTCCTTCAGGTTCGGCTCCAGCACGTAGCGGCTGTCATTGACCTTCAGGTGGCGGGCGTCGCGCTCGGCCAGCTTCGCCTCGATGAAGGCGGAGGCGGTGTTGGCCGCCACCTCGCGGGCGAAGCGCTTCTTCATCTCCCCGAACAGGGCGGCCTCGCCCCACAGGAAGCGGGATTCCAGCAGTGCCGTGCGGATCGTGACGTCGTCGCGGGACAGGCGGATGCAGTCGTCCGCGCTGCGCACGGCGTGCCCGACCTTCCAGCCCAGGTCCCACAGCATGTAGAGCATGTATTCGACAAGCTGCTCCACCCGCGGCGTGCGCTTGTAGGGCAGCAGGAACAGCAGGTCGATGTCGGAGGCGGGCGCCAGCTCGCTGCGGCCGTAGCCGCCGGTGGCGGCCAGGGCGAAGCGCTCGCCCGGCGTCGCCACCGCGACCGGATAGGCGTGGTGGATGGCGAAATCGGCCAGGGCCTGGATGATGGCGTCGGCCAGCCGCGCGGTGGCGCGCACGCAGTCGTCGCCGCGGCCGCCGGCCTCGAAGCGGCTGCGGATGGCGCGGCGGCCCTCCTCCAGCGCTCCCTTCAGCACGTCCAGCACGGCGCCGCGCAGGGAATCGGCGCCGCGGTTGTCCTCGCCCGGGCGGCCGGTGGTGACGACCAGCGCCGACAGGCGTCGGGCGATCGCGGCCCGGCCGGGCACGCCGGACCGCTCACGCGGGCCATGGTCGGACGGGGACGGCCTGTCGGCCAGGGCGGCGGGAAGCGTGTCGGGCATGGATACGGGATCTGCGGCGCCGGGCTGGCCGGACGGTCTGTGGGGATTATGCCACGGAAATGGGAGCCGCACGGTCCTGTTCCAGTCCGCAGTCATGCAACCGGCGCGCCGCTCCCCCGCCCGGAGCGCCGCAGCATCGGCGGAACCGGGGCGGGGGCCGGCAAGGAAGGCGGGCGCCGGCCGCGGGTCAGCCCAGCAGCACGGGCAGCTTCGCCTCCCGCGAGAGCCGCCGGGCATTGGATCGGGTCGCCTTGTGGTAGGGGGCCAGCCCCAGCCGGGCGATGCGGTCGGTGGCCAGCGCCAGCCGCGCCACGGCGGCTTCGGCCGCGTCCAGCGACGCTTCGGCGAAGCGCTGCTGCGCCTGCATCAGCTCGGGCGCCCCGCGCGCCGTGGCGGCGGCGACCGTGGCCTCCTGGGCGGCGGCGCACTGCCGGCCCGACCAGTGCCAGAACGCCTCGTGCACGGCGCCCCAGCCCTCGACCATGGCGAAGCCGGCGGCACGGGCCGCCTCCAGCTTCTCCCAGCCCATCAGGCGGAATTCCGGGTCCATCAGCCGGGACGGCTCGGCCGCGGCCTGGGCCAGCCGGGTCAGCCGCAGCGCCACGGTCTGCTGCGCCGCCAGCGCCGTCTCCCCCAGCACCATCGCCGTGGTCGTCAGCTCGGCCGCGATCTGGGCCGTCCGCATCGGCAGGGTCGTCCCCATGGCCTCATCCTCTCCCGCGTCGCCGCGTCCTTCGGATCGCCGCGGTCCCGCATCGTTGCGGGGCCGCTTTCCGCCGGGCATCATGCCGTACCATGCTGCACTGCACAATGCCCTGGACACGGTAACCCCCGTCCGGACTTCAGGTTCCCGGCCCCGGGATTCCGGTGCGGCGGCGCTTCAGGGGATGGTGCGCCCGTCAGTGGGCGGCGTCCAGGGCCCGGCGCAGGTCGGCGATCAGGTCGGCCGGGTCCTCCAGCCCCACGGACAGGCGCAGCGTGCCGGGGGAGATGCCCAGTTCCGCCTTCTCCTCCGCGCTCAGGCGCTGGTGGGTGGTGGTGGCGGGGTGGGTGATCAGGCTCTTGGCGTCGCCCAGATTGTTGGAGATCAGGATCAGCCCCAGCGCGTTCATGGTGCGGAAGGCGCGGGCCTTCGTCTCCTCGCCGTCGCCGCGCAGGTCGAAGGCGACCAGCGGTCCGCCGCCCGCCATCTGTTGCGCCGCCAGGGCGTGCTGCGGATGGCTGGGCAGGCCGGGATAGGCCACCCGCGCCACGGCCGGGTGCCCCTCCAGGAAGCGGGCGACGGCCAGCGCGCCTTCGCACTGGGCGCGCACCCGCAGCTCCAGCGTCTCCAGCCCCTTCAGCAGCACCCAGGCGTTGAACGGGCTCATCGCCGGGCCGGTGTGGCGCAGGAAAACGGCCAGCGTCGCCGCCACCTCGCCGTCGCACAGGATGGCGCCGCCCAGGCAGCGACCCTGGCCGTCGATGTGCTTGGTCGCGGAATAGACGACGACGTCCACCCCGAAGGCCCGCGGCTTCTGCAGCACCGGCGTGGCGAAGACGTTGTCCACGATCACCTTCGCCCCGGCCGCATGCGCCAGCGCCGTGACATGGGCCAGATCCACCACCTCCAGGCAGGGATTGCTGGGCGTCTCCAGGAACACCAGGTCCGCCGGCCGCGCCAGCGCCCGCTCCCAGCCGGCGCGGTCGGTGGCGTCCACCAGCTCGGTCGTGATGCCGTAGCGGGGGGCTAGGTCCTTGACGATGTAGAGGCAGGAGCCGAACAGCGCGCGCGAGGCGACGATGCGCCCGCCCGCCCCGATCAGCGCCATCACCGCGGCGAACACGGCCGCCATGCCCGAGGCGGTGGCGAAACAGCGTCCGTACCCCTCATAGGCCGCGAGGCGGTCCTCGAACATGGCGACGGTGGGGTTGCGGAAGCGGGAATAGACGAAGCGGCTGCCGTCGTTGGCGAAGGCGTGCTCGGCCGCCTCGGCCGAGCCGTAGACGTAGCCGGAGGTCATGAACAGGGCTTCGCTCGTCTCCTCGAAGCCGCTGCGCCGCGTGCCCGCATGGATCAGCGTCGTGCGCGGCTGCCAGCCGTCCGGCCCGGCCGTGTCCGCGGGGCGGGGGGCGTGAGCCCCGGAAGCGGGGAGATTCGGGAAAGTGTCGTCCATGTCGGTCCTCCGGAAACGAAAAAGGCCCCGACCGGCGGATCGAGGCCCTGACCGCGGGGGAGACACCCCCGGCGGAGGAACGGCATCGACCTTTTAGCAGCTTCTTTACCGTGGCCTGCAAGCCGGTCCGCAACTCGCCACGGCAGGAAGGGTGAGCCGGCCCGGCCTGCCCTGTCAAGCGGCAGGCGGCAGGGCCGGTGCCGGCGGCGGCAACGGGCCGGGTCCGCCGTTGCCCGGACCCGGTTTCCGTGCTAGTCCCCCGGCCGGCGCGCCGCTTCCGGGCGCCTGATCCTGACCGCGACACGACACTTCCCGGGGAGTCTTTGGCCCATGACCGACGAAACCGCCGCCAACGGTGAGAACGAAGCCGGCCGGCAGTCCCAGTCCAGCTCCCTGCCGCTGGTCGTCAATGCCCAGTACGTCAAGGACTTCTCCTTCGAGAACCCGAACGCGCCGCAGAGCCTGATGGCCGATCAGGGACAGCCCAAGATCGACCTCCAGGTGGACGTGCAGGCCCGCGGCCTGAACGACACCGTGTCCGAGGTGGTGCTGTCCATGCGCGCCGAGGCGACCCGCAACGACCGCACGGCCTTCATCGTCGAGCTGTCCTATGCCGGCATCTTTACCCTGCCGGCGCAGATCCAGCCGGAGCAGGCCCGCGCCATCCTGCTGATCGAGGCGCCGCGGCTGCTGTTCCCGTTCGCCCGCCAGATCGTCGCCGAGGCGACGCAGAACGGCGGCTACCCGCCGCTGATGCTCCAGCCGCTGGACTTCGTGGACCTGTACCGCCGTCAGGTGCTGAACCGCGGCAGCAACGGCGAAGTCGGGCACGCCTGAGGGCGGCCCGCGGGGGCGAAGTCGGGCACGCCTGAGGGCGGCCCGCGGGGGCGAAGTCGGGCACGCCTGAGGGCGCCCCGAGGAGTGAACCGGGCCGCCTGAGGGCGGCCCGGGGGAAGGCCCGGCCTTTCCGCGGCGGTTCAGCCGCGGGCGGCCAGGGCGGCGATCACCTCGCCCAGCCGGGGCCAGTCGATCGGCTTGGTCAGGTACTCGTCGAACAGCCGGGCGCGCAGGTGGCGGGCCCGGTTCTCCGGCAGCGCGTCCGCCGTCAGCGCCACGATCGGCAGCCGGCAGAGCGGTTCGGGCAGGTCGCGGATGACGCCGGCGGCCGTGTCGCCGTCCATCTCCGGCATCTGCATGTCCATCAGGACGACATCATAGGGCTCGCGCTGCACCGCCTCCACCGCCTCGCGGCCGTTGGCGACGGCGTCGGGGCGGAAGCCCATCCGTTCCAGCATGGTGGTGATGAGCAGGCGGTTGACGGGGTTGTCCTCCGCCAGCAGCACCCGCGCACCGTTGGCGCGACCCTCCTCCACGGCGGCCTCGACCGTCTCCTCCGCCGTCTCCCCGGCGGGGCCGGCCATGCGGACGGTGAACCAGAAGACGGAGCCGCGGCGGGGCTCGCTGCGCACGCCGATCTCGCCGCCCATCATGGTGACCAGCCGCTTGCAGATCGCCAGCCCCAGCCCGGTGCCGCCGAAGCGCCGGGTGGTGGAGGCGTCGGCCTGGGTGAAGGATTCGAACAGCATCGGCACCACGTCCGGCGGGATGCCGATGCCGGTGTCCTCGACCTCGAAGCGCAGCAGCCAGGTGCCGCCATCCTCCCGCTGCGCCTCGGCCCGCAGCTCGATGCTGCCGGCGGGGGTGAACTTCACGGCGTTGCCGACCAGGTTCATCAGCACCTGCCGCAGCCGGGTCGGGTCGCCGGTCAGCTCCTTCGGCAGCCGGTTCTTCTGCCGCCGCTCGGGCTGACGCACCCGCAGCTCCACCCCCTTCTGCGACGCGGCGGGGGCGAACAGGTCGATCACGTCGTCCAGCAGCGCCTGGAGCCGGACCGGGATCGCCTCGATCACCAGTTGCCCGGCCTCGATCTTGGAGAAGTCCAGGATGTCGTTCAGCACCACCAGCAGCGCGTCGGCGGAGGAGTGCAGCGTCTCCAGATAGCGGCGCTGGTCGCTGGTCACGGTGGTGCCCAGCAGCAGGTCGATCATGCCGATGACGCCCGTCATCGGCGTGCGCAGCTCGTGGCTCATCACCGCCAGGAAGCGCGACTTGGCGCGGCTGGCCGCTTCCGCCGCGTCGCGCGCGGTCTGGAGTTCCAGCGCCAGCGCCGTCATCTCCGACGCCTGCCGTTCCAGCCGGTCGCGCGCCTCCTCCAGTTCCAGTTCGCGCTGCTTGCGGTCGGTGATGTCCTGCAGCGCGCCGACATACTTCACCAGCTCGCCGCGGTCGTCGTAGACGGGGCCGCCGACCTCGCGGACATAGCGGGTCTGCCCGTCGGGGCGCAGGATGCGGTACTCGACGACATAGGTGCGGCGGGACCGCGCCACGTCCAGCGCATGGGTGCGGTAGTAGTCGCGGTCCTCCGGCTGGATCCAGCGGAGCTGCTGTTCGAAGCTGCCCAGGGTCTCCAGATACTCCTCGACGGTGACGCCGCGGATGGCGGCCAGCTCGGGCGAGCAGTAGGTGGTCCAGGCCAGCCGCCGGTCCCAGACCCAGTAGCCCAGCCCGGCCAGACTGGCGGAATAGCGCAGCATCGCCTCGCGCGACTGGAGTTCCGCCTCGGCCCGCTTCTGTTCCTCGATGTCGATGACGATGCCGTTGAAGCGGACCTCGTCCGGCCCCACCCGGACCGGCCGCGACACGGCCCGCCACCAGCGCACCGATCCGTCGGGCAGGATGAAGCGGCCCTCGAACGACCAGTCGGTTTCGCGCAGGACCGCATCGGCGATGGTCCGGCGCCAGCGGTCCTGGTCCTCCGGATGGATCGGCAGCAGCGACCAGTCGCGCACCAGATCCTCCGGCGCGATCCCGTACATCTCGCGCGAGCGGGGGCTGACATAGCTGTAGCCGTGAACCCCTCCGGTGCGCTCGTACCACTGGTAGACCAGCCCCGGCACGGTGCTGACCAGATCGCGGAAGCGCGCCTCGCTGGCGGCCAGGGCGTCCTCGGCGCGGGCGCGCTCCGTCACGTCCATGACGATGGACTGCAGGGCCGGACCGTCCAGCCAGTCCACCGACCGCACCGCCACCTCGATCCAGATGCGCGTGCCGTCGCGGCGCAGGGCGGCGACGCGGCTGCGCTGGAACGATCCGCCCTCGCGCAGCAGCCGGTCCAGGCTGCGCCGGGCCAGTCCCTTGTTCTCCGGCGGGATGATGAAGTCCAGCGAGCCTCCCTCCAGCAGCGCCTCGGCCGTGTCGAAGCCGAAGATGCCGGCGAAGGACTGGTTGGCGTACAGGACGTCGAAGCCGCGGTGGATGACGATGCCCTGCAAGGACCCGTCGATCAGGTCGCGCAGCCGCCGCTCGCTGGTGCGCAGGGCGGTGACGTCCACCACCAGCGAGACATGGCCGCCGGCACCGGTGCGGTGTTCGGCCACGCGGATGATGCGGTCCTTGCCCAGGGCCGTCTCGAACGGCGGGCCGGGGTTGCGGTGCCGGTGCAGCCGGTCGGTCAGCCACGCCTCCGCCTTCTCCGGCGGGATCGGCAGGGTGCCGCTGGCCATCAGGTTGCGCATCACCGCCTCGAAGGTGATGCCCGGCCGCACGTAGGGCGCCAGCTCGGGGAAGAAGTCCAGGAAACGCTGGTTGAACAGCATCACCCGGTCCTCGGCGTCGTACAGGATCAGGCCGTCCTTCAGCCGCTCCAGCCCGTCGATCAGATGGGTCGCGGCTTCCTGCGCCATGGAGGCGGGCGGCGGCAGCAGCGACACCAGCAGAACCTCGCCCTCCTTGCGCAGACGCAGCGTGCCGGCGGCGCCGGGCAGCACGATCTCCTTGTGCAGCCGCGGCCCGCTGAAGAAGGCGGTGATGCGGTCGGCCTGCGGCGCCAGCACGGGCATCCGGTGCAGCGGCAGCCCGATCCGGGCGCCGAGCTGCTGCCGCGCCGCCTTGTTCCCGGCGGCCACCGTCAGGCCGCAGGGGCAGGGCACCAGGGCCGTCAGCGGCTCCGTGGACATCTCGGCCAGGGCGGCCAGCAGGGCCGGGTCTCCCGACTTGGCGGGCGTGGCCGGGGGGGCGGCGGTCCCGCCTCCGCCCGCACCGGCCGGGGCGCAGTCGGGCGGGCAGTCGGTCAGGCGACGGGACTTCGGCATGGCGGCAACCCTGTCCCGTCACGGGACACCAAGGGGCGGAAAGGGGAACGATAAGCCATGGACCGGCCGCCGGGCGAGTCGCAAACGGAGGGGGTAAGGCGGGCCCGGGAGCGGCCGGCCCGGTCGGAGGAGGCCGACTCAGGGCGCCGGGCCCGGGGGCAGTCCGGCGGGGGCAGTCCGGCGGGATCAGCCCTTGCGGGAGAGCAGCTCCGTCAGGCGGGCAGCCAGCGCATCCTCTGCCTCGCCGTCGCAGCGTTCGGCCAGGGGCGTGCCGCCCAGCACCTTCGCCAGGGCGGCGCTGCGGGCCTGACGCGGGGCGGCCAGCACCACCTGCCAGGCGCCGGGGGCGGCCTTCAGGGCGGTCGCGGCTTCCGCCGCGGTGGCGGCCGGCGTGACCTCCCAGCCGCGCTGCTCCAGCGCCGTGGCCAGTGCATCGCCGGCGGGATCGACCAGCAGCAGGCGCGGGCAGGTCCGGCCCCGCTCCCGCGGCAGGCCGTCGGCCAGCGTCAGGGCCTCCCCCGCGGCCTGCCGGATGCGGCGCGCGAAGTCGCGCTCCGGCCCTTCGGGCAGATCCTCGACCAGCAGCAGGGCATAGCCCATGATGGCGTTCAGGTGGTTCAGCAGGTCGTGCCGCACCGAAGGGGGACGATCAGCGGGCAAGGCCCATCTCCACCGCTCGCATGGCGGCCTGGGTGCGGTTCTTGGCACCCAGCTTGCGGCAGAGGCCGCGCACATGCAGCTTCACCGTCACTTCCTCCAGGCTCAGCGCCCGGGCGATCTCCTTGTTGGAGCAGCCCTTGAGGAGGAAATCCAGAACCTCGCGCTCGCGCCGGGTGAAACTGGCGCCACCGGCGAGCTGGGAGTCGGGTTCGGGGGCGGCGGCCCCCTCCGGCACGAAGGTCTGGCCGGCGACAAGGCGGGAGATCGCCTCCACCAGCGCCGTGCCGGGCAGTGTCTTGGGCAGGAAGCCGACGGCGCCGAAGGCCAGGGCGGCGCGCACATCCTCCGGCGAGGCCTCGCCGGACATCAGCGCCACCTTGACGCCGGGGTGGCTGGTGCGCAGCCGCACCAGACCCTCCAGCCCGTTCATGCCGGGCATCCGCAGGTCCAGCAGGACCAGCTCGATGCCGCGGTGGCGGGCCAGGGCGGTCACCGCCGCATCGACGGAGCCGACCCCCAGCACTTCGGTTCCGGGTGATGCCCGCTCGATATGCGATCGAAGCGCATCCCGGAGCAGGTCGTGGTCGTCCGCGATCAGCAGCCGCATGGTTCCGAAGGGGCTGGACAGGTTGTGGTCACGCTTCCTTCATACCACAGGGCTTAGCCGAATGGGATAGAATAATGGTAGAAATTCTCCGCTCGGCGGAGATCATCGCGGGAAAGTGCCGTTGCGCTTTCCCGCGCCGGGGCGGGGTTCAGCCGCCTGCGATGGCGGCCTGCCTCAGCCGCCTGTTGCCGAAGCGGCCCGCGGCGGATTCTCCACCGTCACCTCGATGCGGCGGTTCTGCAACCGGCCGGCCTGGGTCTCGTTGCTGGCGACAGGCACCCCTTCGCCCAGCCCGCGGGTGGTGATGCGCGCGGCCTGGATGCCCTGATCCACCAGGAAGTCGCGCACGGCCTCGGCCCGGCGCTGCGACAGTTCCTCATTGTACGCGGCCGGGCCCTGTGAATCGGTATGCCCCTCGATCAGGACGGCGCGGTCCGGCTGGCTGCGCAGATACTCCACGAGCGGCCGCAGCCGCTGCCGGTCGCCCGGCGAGAGGGTGGCCGAGTCCAGGTCGAAGTTGATGTTGCTGAGCGTCAGCACGGTGCCGGCCTCGGTCTCCCGCGCCTGGTACTGCTGGAGCTGGGATTCGAGCTGCTGGATGCGCTGGCGGTCCTCCTCCGCCACCGTGCGGGCGAGGGCGAGCTGGTCCTCGCGGGCGGAGCGCAGGATCGATTCGCGCTGTGCCACCAGGGACTGCCGCTCCTCCCGGAAGCGGGCGGCCTGGGCCTCGGCCCGCGCCGTCTGCAGGCGCACCTCGGCCAGATAGGTCAGGTGCTCCATCTCCGCCTCTCCGGCGCTGCCCAGACGGGACTGCGCCCGCTGCACGCTGCGCTCGGCCTCCTGGAAGGCGACGGGGGCCTGTGCCGCGACGTTCTCGGTGCGGGCATCGGCCAGTTCCTGCTGCACCCGCGCCAGCGGCGGGTAGTTCTCGGGCGCGGACGCGCAGGCGGCCAGCAGCAGCAGGGCCGCGGCGGCCGGCAGCGGGCGGCAGAGGCGGCGCGGATCGGGGCGGGTGGTCATGGCGGGGATCTCCGGTCGTCGGGCTGGGCTGGGTGGGGCGGGGATGGCTCGGCGCGGATCAGCGGCCGGGCGGCGTCACCGGGGTGGCGCCCGTGCTTCCGGCCGGGCTTCCGGTTCCCGTATCCCCGGCGCCCATGCCGCCGGTCCCCATGGTGCCGGTCCCGGCCGGGGCGCGGCGGCCGGCGGCGAGCCCGACCTCGCTCTCCAGCGTCCGGATGGTGCGGGCCACGTCTTCCCGCGCCGCCTGCGCCTCGGCCGCATTGCTGCGCGCCTGGGCCAGCCGGACCATGGCGAGGGACTCCTCGGCCAGTCGGGAGGCGGCTTCGGTGCGCTCGTCGCGCCAGGCGGCCTGCGCCTGGTCCAGCCGTTCGCGGGCCTGCTGCATCTCCACCGGCGCGTGGCGGTTCACCGTCTGCGGGTCCACGCCCTGGATCGCCGCCTGCGCCGCCGACAGGCTGGGCGGTGGCGTGTCCGGGGTGGAGGAGCAGGCCGCCAGCAGCAGCACCGCCGTCAGCGGTCCTGCCAGACGGGCAACGCGCCGGCGGGGGGTGGCGGAGACGGAAGGGGAGAGGGGAAGGGGCGGACGGGTCATCGGCGGCTCCGGTCTGGTCGGCAGCCGTCTCGAACGGCGGCCGCGCGCCGCCGGGAGGCTGCCCGATGTCGCCGTCTGCAACCGCCGCCGGGGGCAAAAGGTTCCGAGCTACCCCGGACGGGGCGCCCACCCCACCGTCCGGGGGTGCGCTCAGTCCGCCCGGAACCAGCCGGTCAGCGACAGCCGCGGGCCGCCGGCGAAGGCGCTGACCTGGGTGACCAGATGCGGCACCGGCACCCGGAACAGGCCCAGCAGGTTGAAGCCGGGCACCCAGGACTCCACCACCTCTCCCGCCTCGGAAAGGAACTGGAGCTGGCCGCCCCAGTCGGCCCGCCAGTCCCGGCTCAGGTTCAGGACATAGGCGACGCGGCGGTCCTCGCCGGGGCCGTTGCCGTCGCTGTGACGGGTCAGGAAATGCCCCGGCGCATAGAGGGCGGCCTGGGAATCCGCCTGCCGGATGGCGGGATCGCCGCTGATCCGGCGCACCAGATCCAGCACCGCCGGGCTGTTCAGGAAGGCGAAGGCGGCGGCCAGCAGCGGCGGCACCGGCTGGCCCGCCCGCATCGCCGCGACATAGGGAAAGCTGCTGTAGAGGAACTGCATCCGGCCGCGCGCCCGCTCCAGCACCCCGGCCAGGAGCTGCTGCTGCCCCTGCGGCCCCAGCGCCTGCATCTGCGCCCCGTCCAGCAGGGCGAGCTGCGGCCCGTCATTGAAGAACAGGTGCCAGGGCACCCGGGTCAGCAGCGTCTCGTGCAGGCGGTCGGCCCCGTCACCCGCCAGCACGCCGGGCACGCGCACGCGCCCGTCGCGGGCGAAGGCGGCGGTCAGCGCCTCCAGGTCGGGCCGCCCGGCCAGCCGGATCGCGCTGCCTTCGGGGGTCGGGACGGGGTCTGTCATGGGCCACCTCCAGCGGCACGATAGCCGCGGCGGGCGAAACCGTCGAGGCCGCTGCACGCGGCAGGCATGGGCGGCCATAGGTCCGCCCCCGTTTCCGCCGGGTCCGCGGGGGAGCAGCCGCGGGACGGGCAGGGCCGGCACGGTTCCGGTTGCGGCGGGGCGGGCCGGCGGGGTACAGCGGAAGCGCCCGCCCTGCCGGGACCGCCAGACGCCCGAGGAACCATGACGCCCGAGGAAATCCAGGCCCGGCTGCTCTACCGCGACGGGCTGATGCTGATCCTGGACAAGCCCGCCGGCATCGCCGTGCATGGCGGGCCCGGCTCCCGCCACGGGGCGGACAACCTGGAACGCTACTTCGAGCATCTGCGCTTCGGCCTGCCGCGGCCGCCGGCGCTGGCGCACCGGCTGGACCGCGACACCTCCGGCTGCCTCGTGCTGGGCCGGCATCCCAAGGCGCTGCGCAAGCTGGGCCTGCTGTTCCAGGACGGGCGCATCGGCAAGACCTACTGGGCCGTCGTGCGCGGCGGCCCCGAGGGCGATGCCGGCACCATCGACAAGGCCCTGCTCAAGCGCACCGACGCCCGCCGTGGCTGGAAGATGATCGCCCTGCCCCCCGGCACGCCCGAGGCGCAGGAGGCGGTCACCGACTGGCGGGTGATGGGCCGCGGCAGCCTGCCGAAGATCGGCGATCTGGCCTGGCTGGAGCTGCACCCGCGCACCGGCCGCACCCACCAGATCCGCGCCCACTGCGCCGCCATGGGCTGCCCGGTGCTGGGCGATCCCGTCTATGGCGGCCGCTACGAGGCGGAGCCGCTGCACCTGCACAGCCGGGCCATCTCCGTCCCCGTCTACGCGACGAAGCCCGCCGTCGCCGTCACCGCCCCGGTTCCGCCCCACCTGCGCGAGGCGCTGGCCGCCTGCGGCTGGCCGGGCGAGGGCTGAGCCCTTCCGCCCGCCCCCCGGACCGCGGGCCGCGGACTGCGGCCCCCCGGACTGCGGCCCGTCACACCGTCCATTCCGGATCGGTGGTGAAGACGATGGTCAGCCAGCGGTCGGGTCCCTCGCCCCCGATCGCCTGTCCGATCTCGTCGCGCAGGCGGTCCCAGTCCTCCAGCCGGCGGGCCGGCCAGTCCCGCGGCACGATGAAGTACAGCTCGATCTGCCGGCCCCGCCCGACGCGGGCGACATAGGACCGGAAGGAGACGAAGCCGTGGCGCTGCACGATGTCCTCGGCGACCGTATTGACCTGCCGGCGCAGGTCGGGCGGCGTCACCAGCAGGATGTCGGCCAGGGCCTGCTTCACCGTGCCGGCCGGCAGCGGGATCAGCACCAGACAGATGAGCGCCAGCACGACCGGGTCGATGTAGGGCGAGATCCAGGCCAGGTCCGTGCCCTGGACCAGATAGCCGATCACGAAGGCGATCAGCAGCGCGGCCGTGAGGCCGGCCGCCATCAGCCAGGCCTTGGCGTCGAGCGCCAGGAAGGCGGACCGGATGGTCCGGTTGGCCCGCGTGGCATAGGCAGCCATCCCCAGGGCGATGGCCAGCGTGATCGCGGCATAGGCGATCGCATGGTCGAAGGCGAGCGCGTGGCCGCCCTCCATCAGGCTGCTCACGGCGGTGATCAGGGCATAGGTGGCGGCCCCCATCAGCAGGATGCCGTTCAGCCCCAGGACCATGGGCTCCAGATGCCAGAAGCCCATGGTGAAGCGTTCGACCAGCCGCCCGTTGACCGGGCCGGTCCCGGTCGAGGACGCGATCAGCCGCGCCACCAGCAGCGCGACGATGGTCATGCTGGCGTCCGTCAGCGAATGGATGCCGTCGAAGACGATGGCGAACGAGCCCGACATCAGCCCGAACAGGATGCCGATGCCCGCCAGCAGGATCGTGACGGCGATGGAAAGGCGCAGGACGCCCTGTTCGGTCCTCATTCCCCGGTCCTCCCCTGCGGTTCCGCGGCCTGGCGCAACCCGGCCAGGAGGGCATCCACGGTCATCCGGTAGCTGCTGTCCGAGCGCAGCCCGCGGAACTCCGGCAGGAGCTGCCGGGTGAGCCTGAAGCGGTCATCCAGATGCCGCTCCATCTCGGCGATGTCCTCCGCCCCGGGCGCGCGCAGGAAGCCCCCGGCTTCGGCGATCGCCAGCCCGATCACGGCCGCGTACCAGCCGTGCCCGGCCTCGACAAGCTGCCGGCCGCGGAATCCCGCCTCCGCCAGCGCGCCGTAGACCATCTCCACATGCACCACATCGGACGGGCCGGTCGTCCAGAACCGCCCCATCAGGGCGAAGGTCCGCGGATGCTCCAGGGCGACCCGGCGGTACTCCAGGGCCAGCCAGCGCAGCCGGTCCTGCCAGGGTGCCGTCCGCTCGGCCGGGCGCAGCCGGGCCGTCAGCGCGTCCGCCATGGCCCGCAGCAGGCCCTCCTTGGACTTGAAATGATAGAGCACGGCCATGGCGTCGCAGCCGATGTGCAGCCCCAGCTTGCGCAGGCTGAAGCCGGCCTCGCCGGTCCGTTCCATCAGGGTGATCGCCGCCGCGACGATGGCCTCGCGCGACAGGGCCCGCGTTTCGGCGCCCCGCTTCTCCGACATCTGTCCGTCTCCTGTCCGGGATCGTCCGGGGGGAGACGCATCGACCTGCCGCCCGCGGAACTCTACACCGTAGAATTTCTACGGCGTAGAGATGGGGGCTGCCGGCCCGGCGTCAACCGCCCTGCGACAAGCGGGCAGGGAAGGTGCGTGTGAAGACCGGCGTCAGGGGGCCGGGGCATCCCGGATCGAACGCCGCCGGCATTCGATTTTCCCCCTCCGCCCCCGTCGCGGACGGGGGAAGCGGATCACGGATCACGCGCCCTGGGATTCTCTGCCGTCAGTCAGCGGTCATGCCCGCAGGGTGGGGGGAATTCCGGTGCGCGAAATACTGGGCGGGCGTGCTCCCCAGGGCCTTCTTGAACATCGTGATGAAGGCGTTGACCGATTCGTACCCCAGTCCGGCAGCGACATTCTGCACCGTCTCACCCCGCGCCAGTTCCCGCAGGGCGACAACCAGGTGAAGTTGCTGCCGCCAGCGCCCGAACGTCAGTCCCGTCTCGCGGATGAACAGACGCGCCAATGACCGTTCACTCATCGCCACCCGCTTCGCCCAATCTCTCAAGGTGCTGCGGTCCGCAGGATCGGCCGTCAGGGCATCGGCAATCGCCCGGATCTTCGGATTGCCGGAAATCGGCAGATTGAGCCGCTCCTGAGGCATTTCCGCGAGTTCATCCAGCAGCACGCGGGCCAGCCGGGCGGCATGGCTGTCGGCCGTGTAATCCGCGCGCTCGCGCGCCAGGCGCTCGACCATTTCCTGGATCATTGATGAAATCGACAGCGTGCAACTGCTCTCCGGCAGTCTTGCCGCCCCCGGTTCCACGAACAGATAGGTGAGCCGCGCATTGGCGGTCGCGCGGGCGCTGTGGGGCACGCCGCCCGGAATCCACACCCCGCACCGGGGCGGCACGACCCAGACCTCATTGCCCGCCGTACAGGTGACGGCGCCGTGCAGGGCCAGGATCAACTGTCCCTTGCGATGCACATGCACCGGCACTTCCGCCCCATGGTCCGCGAAATCGAGCTTGTGGGCGACGGCCGGCAGAAGCGTGAGGTCGGGATCGAAGACGGCGACGGCAGACGACAGGACGGGCATGTGATTGGCCGTTTTCAGGGATTTCCTGTCAGAATACCGAATTTAATTGATCATGCAAATTACTCACAATCGGCGGCATGAACACGCCGTCGCCCCTCTGTCCCCGCCTGACCAGGGCCTGTGCAGCCGTGCTGCGGGCGGGACCGGACCGTCTGCGCACGCCCGCCATGAGGGCCGATGCCGATGCGATCCTCTTTTCGGCCAAGAGCTTCGCCGCCGCGATGCTGGCCTATTACCTGTCGCTGCGCATCGGGCTGCCCAAGCCGTTCTGGGCCATCGTCACCGTCTATATCGTGTCCCAGACATCGGCCGGGGCGTCGCTCAGCCGGGGTGTGTATCGCTTCGCCGGGACGCTCATCGGTGCGATCGCGACGGTGGCGATCGTGCCGAATTTCGTGAATGACCCCGTTCTGTGCAGCCTTGTCCTCGCTGGCTGGATCGGCCTGTGCCTGTTCTTCTCGCTGCTGGACCGCACCCCACGCGCCTATGCCTTCGTTCTTTCAGGTTACACGGCAAGCCTGATCGGCTTTCCCGGCGTGCTTGATCCCGCTGCGGTTTTCGATACGGCCTCCCTGCGCGTCCAGGAGATTTCCATCGGGATTCTCTGCGCGGCCCTGATCCACCGGTACGTCCTGCCGAAGCCGATGACGGGCCAGTTCACCGGCAAGCTCGCGGCGACGCTGCGGGATGCCCGCCGGCTGGCCGGCGACGCGCTGACGGGAACGCCGGAAGACAACCGCACAGACCGCCGGCAGCTTTCCCTCGACCTTCTGACGCTTCAGGGGCTGGCGACGCATCTGCCCTATGATCCCGCTCCGGTGACGCCGCGGCGCAGGACGCTGCAGCTTATCCATGACCGGCTGGCCCGGCTGCTTCCCCTGACGGCGGACATCGAAGACAGGGTGCATCGTCTCGGCATCGGCACGGGCGAGGATGACCTGAGCGCATTGGTCGGTGCTGTCCGGGCCTGGATTGACACCACGGATGCGGATGACGGCGAGACGGCCGCCCGGCTGATGGGGCGGGCACGGGCGGTCCAGAAACAGTTGGCCGCGGGGGCAGCACCGCCCGGCGGGATCATCGGCGCCAATCTCGCCGGCCACCTGGCCGAAATGATCGGGCTGCTGCATGACTGCGACAGGCTCGGGCAGGGCATGACCGCCCGGTGGCACGCCCGGAGGGCGGCATCGCTGCACGGGCCGGCGCGGGCAAGGGGATACGTCTATCACCGCGATCCGTGGATGGCGGCCCGTGCCGCGCTGGGCTGCATCGTCGGCATCCTCGGCGGCTGCGCCTTCTGGATAGGATCGGCCTGGCCGGAGGGCGGAACGGCCGTCTCCATTCTCGGCGTCTGCTGCACCCTGTTCGGCACCTTCGACGCGCCGGTGCCCTTTGTCGTCAAATACATCGTCGGCTCGATCTACGGGGTGCTGATCAGCCTCGTCTACAGTTTCGTCGTCCTTCCCCAGGTCACGGACTTCGGCGTTCTTGTGGCGGTCCTTGCCCCGGCCTTCCTGTTCGCCGGCTCGCTGCAGGCGCGACCGCCGACGACATTCATGGCAATGGGCATCACCCTCACCATTCCGATCCTCTCGGAACTGGGCACCAGTTACACAGGCGACTTCGCCGCCTCGCTCAACACCGTGATCGCGCTCTTTGCGGCGGTCGGGTTCGCGGCGGTCAGCATGTCCCTGTTCCAGACCGTACCGGCGCCCGTGGCGATCCATCGGCTGCTTCGCGTCAGCCGACGGGATGTCGGTCGCCGCGCCCGGGGCGCTGCGCCGAACGAGGCGCACTGGACAAGCCTGATGATCGACCGGACGGCCTTGCTGCTGCCACGGCTGCGGGCGTCCGGGCAAGCCGATGCGGACGTCCTTGACGATACGCTGCGCCATCTCCGCATCGGGCATGCCGCCGGCCGGCTCCGCAAGACGATCCCCCGGACCACGGGCGAGGCCGGCGCGGCGGTCGGCGCGCTTCTGTCCGCGATCGCCGCGTGCTTTCGCGCCGGAAAGCCGACAGATCCGGCCGATCTCGTCGACCTCGATCAGCGCATTGAAACACTCATGGCGATGATGGGCGACGGGGCACACAGCAGCCGGTCGCGGACGGTCGATCTGCTCATCGACCTCCGCTTCGCCCTCGGTGCCGGTGGCACGGCAAGCAAGGAGAATACGGCTCATGATCGTTGATCTGACTGTCGGCGGCGTCTTCGTCCCCGGTCTGGTGGTGCTCGGGTTCATCGCGCTGATCACCACCATGGCATTGATGCGCGTCTGCACCGCCACCGGCATCTCCCGCCTGTTCGCGTTTCGGCCGCTCGTCGAGGTCGCCACCTTCCTCATCCTCTACGGCCTGCTCACGCGGTACCTGCCACTGACCGGACTGATGTCGTGAAACCTTTCCTGCTTCTGCTCGGCCGCTATGCCCTGACTCTGGGCGTGGTCGCCATCGCCGCCTTCGTCGCCGTCGGGGCCTGGCGCCAGTACGAGCGAACGCCGTGGACCCGCGACGGACGGGTCGGCGCGGATGTCATACAGATCGCGCCGGAAGTCTCCGGTACGATCCGCTCCGTGCCTGTGGCCGACAATCAGTATGTCAGACGGGGCGATATTCTCTACGAGATCGACCCCGAGCGGCTGCGGCTGGCCGTGGCGTTGGCGGAGGCCGACCTCGAAGCCAGACGTCAGGAGATGATCGTCAGTCAGGCGACGGCGCGTCGGCGCAGCCAGCTCAGGAACGTCGTTTCACAGGAAGCCTTGCAGCAATCCAGCGGGGCGGCAGCGGTGGCCGGTGCGGCTTATCAGGCAGCGGTTGCCGCCCTCGATCTGGCCCGGCTCGACCTTGCCCGTTCAACGATCCGTTCGCCGGTCGACGGTTATGTCACCAATCTGAGGCTTCGGCCCGGCGACTACGCGACGGCGGGCACGACCAGGGTCGCCATCCTCGCCGCATCCAGCTTCTGGATCACCGGCTATTTCGAGGAGACAAAGATCCACATGATCCGCGTCGGAAGCCCGGCGCGGATCATGCTGATGGGCTTTGACCGGCCGGTGACCGGCCATGTCGAAAGTATCGGCCGGGGTATCGAGAACAGCAACGACGCGCCGGGTCATCTCGGCCTGCCCGATGTGGCGGCGACATTCTCCTGGGTCCGTCTTGCCCAGCGCATTCCGGTCCGCATCCATATCGACCAGATGCCTTCCGACGTGGAACTGGCGGCAGGGATGACAGCGACGGTCGAGATCATCCCCTGAAAGGCTGAAGAAACCGGCAGGCAGATGAAAGCCGCCGGAGCTGGATGCCCGCAGGGGAGTGGGAGCAGCCCCGCGGCCTGTTCTTCAGCCCCCGGCCCCTCAGCCCCCGCCCCTCAGCCCCCGTCTGCCAGCCTGCCGTCCGGCACCATGCCGGCGGGGAGCGGGGCCGCCGCCTGCCCCGCCGGAGCCACCTTGGGGGCTGTCGTGGCGGCCGGCGCCGGGCGTTTCGGCCCGCGCGAGCGGGCATGCAGCCAGGCCGGCAGCGTCAGCGACGCCAGCGCCAGGAGGCCGATCCCGCTGGCCGCCACGGGACCGGGGTCCCCCGTCCAGGTGACCAGCCAGGCCGCCAGATACACGACCAGCACATGCCAGGCGTAGACCTGAAGCGAGTGCTGCCCCAGGAACACCAGCCAGGGCAGGCGGAAGAAGCGGTCCATCAGCCGGGCAAGGGCGCGGACCGGCGCCCAGTGCGACTCCGGTCCCAGGATCAGCAGCCAGAGCACGAGCCCGAGATAGACCAGGAAGTTCACCACATGCAGGACGCTGAAGTGGAAGCGGACGAAGCTGCCGCCGAAGGTCTCGCTGAAGTCCGGTCCCAGCAGTTCCAGCTTGAACACCAGCTTGGCGGCCAGGAAGAACACCGCCCCCCCGGCCAGCAGCAGGAACAGGCCGCGGCAGTGGGTCCGCACCCAGGCGGCCGGGTCGATCCGGCCCGAGGTCATGCCGAAGCCGACCCAGACGCCGAAGACGAACAGCACCTGCCAGCCCAGCGGGTCGAAGCCCCAGCGGATCTCGAAGGCCGGCACCGCCAGCCGGACGGCCCCTTCGGCCAGGGAGGCGAGCGCGCCCGGCAGGCCGGTCTGTGCCAGCATCCAGAGCAGCACGCTGCCGGCCAGCAGTTCCAGCGTCCGCCCCGACCGCATCAGGGCGATCATGGCCGGGGTCAGGGCCAGATAGATCATGTACATCGGCAGGATGTCCATGAAGGTCGGCTGGTAGAGCAGCGTCCCGGCCGACGCCACCGCCACGTCGAAGTCGCGGTAGAACAGGGGCGCCATCGTCTCCCAGGCGGCGCTGCCCGTCGCCAGGATCAGCACGGCGACGGCCAGCAGCACCCAGGCATGGTAGCGCAGGATCGTCAGCACCCGGTCACGGATGCGCGTCCGCATCAGGGCGTCGCCCTTCTTCAGGGCCAGCCCGCCGTAGAACAGCCCGGAGACGACGCCGGACAGCAGCACGAAGCCCTGCGCGTCCTCCACGAAACCCAGCTTGGCGTGGTTCACCGCCGCGAACGGCAGCGGGATCGTGCCGTTCAGGTGGTTGATCAGCATGAAGACCAGGAAGAAGCCCCGGAAACCGTCGATCAGGACATAGCGCGGCATGCGGCCATCCTTGTGGACATCGGAGTTGGGCGTCGGACTGCCGGGCCGCGACAGCGCCGCGGGCGGCCCCGGGGGTGCCCCCGTCGGGGGGCGGCGGCGCGCTAGGCGCCCAGGCTGCCGGGCGCCGCAGACGCGCCCGGTACTGGGGCGCCCGGTGCTGGCGCGCGCGGCGCGGAAGGCTGGAACCGGGCGTCCTGGGAGATCAGGCGCGCAGCGATCCAGGCGAGCAGGAACAGCACGAACGGGGTGATGCAGCGCGAGGAGTAGAGGTAGACGAAGCGCGGCAGCTCCACCATGGTCAGGAACAGCACCGGATAGACCGCCAGCGAGACCAGATGCCCGCGGCTGGCCCGCAGATGGGTCAGGAACAGCAGCGTCACCAGCAGCGCCAGCACACCCGCCCCCCACCAGCCGAAATCCGACAGCAGCACGGCCAGCCCGCCGGGGTTGGTCATCTCCTCGTTGCCGACATCGTACTGCTCGATCAGGATGTTGATCTGGCTCTGGGCCTCCTCCTCCGCGAGGCCGAAGCGCGCGCCGATGCTGCGCAGGCCGCGCAGATAGAACTCCGTGGTGTAGAAGTACTGCTCCTTCAGCATGAAATAGAATTTGTTCGTCACGTCCGTGTAGTAGAGCGCCAGACGCTCCAGGTTCCATTGCAGGATGAAGCCCAGATCCAGGTGCCCCCAGCCGGTATCGCGGACGAACTTGGCGTAGAAGCTGCGGAAGATCTCCGCCGTGACGAACAGGACCGGCACCGCGACCCCGATCAGCACCAGACGGGTCAGCGGAATCAGCATCTGCCGCAGCAGCGCGAGGCTGACCAGCGCCACCACCGCGAACTCCATCAGCGCCAGCCGTTCGGCCAGCAGGAAGGCGCGCACGGCCAGCACCACCGCCAGCCAGAGCAGCTCGCGCCGGTACGGCCGCTGCCGCGCCAGCGAGAGGTAGAGGAACGGCCCGATGGCGAACAGGTAGGACTGGCTGAGGATGTTCACCCCGCCCAGGTCGGCCATGGCCGCCTTCATGGAGAAGATCGAGCCGCTGTAATGCGGGATGCACCAGGCCAGGATGCCGACGTTGGCGACGACCGCGACCCAGATCAGGATGCGCATGAACAGGTAGAGCGTGTCGCGGAACGGCGCCTCCAGCCGTTCCGGCCGCGGATCGAAGCGCGGGTCCAGCACCGCGGTGTAGAGCGCATAGGCCCCCAGCAGCAGGCCGGCCAGGACGAGGCAGGTCAGCAGATGCTCCAGCGGCCCCACCATCTTCACGATCTCCATGTACTCCATGGGGACCAGGTAGGGCAGCAGGGTCAGCATCAGGAACGCGGCCACGGCGTAGGCCGGGTTGCCGACGTTCGCCACGGGCCGGCCGTCGGCACCGGGCAGCAGGATGCCGGCCGGGCTGTTGCGGGCTGCCCTGGGGGCCGCTGCGGGGAATGTGGGCGCCTGCATCTCTCGCGCTCGCTGGCAACGGGCACCGCCCGCGGGGACGGTCACCGGGGGGCGGAACGCGGGTGCAGCAAGGCGGGTTCCCGGGGTCGGCCACCAGGGCCGCCCCGGGACCGGAGGGACTACCCAGACCGCGCCGCCCGGCACCGGCCGGCCAGGGAGCCGGCCGGGCGGGGCGCGTCGGCGGGTGTGCGGTCAGGCCGCGGCGGCGTCCACCCCGACCAGGCCGATGGAGTCCAGATCGACATGCAGGATGCCGTTGCAGAACATCCGGCCGGCCTTGCCCGGATCGATCACGGTGCCGTCGATCTCGATCCGGTCGATCTCCAGGTTGCGGTCCTTTCCCGGCCCGCCGTAGAGATCGTTGGCGTACTGGATGGAGAGCCGGTCCGGCAGGCCGCCATCTCCCAGATCGCCGTCCCCCAGATCGCCATCCCCCAGATCGAAGGTGAAGACCTGCCAGCCCGTGCCGCGCTGGGTGGTGACGTCCTGCACCGCGCCGACCTGCTGCCCGTCCGCCAGCAGGCGGAACTCGGCATCGCCCCTGTAGCTGTTGCCGGCAGCGTAGACCTTGACCGTGGTGCCACCGCCGTCGGCCGGGCCGGGGGCCTTGTCCCGCGCCGGAACCGCCGGATCGGTGTCGGGCGCGGGCTTCCCGTCCGCAGGGCTGCTGTCCAGGGGTCTGCTGTTCTGGGGACTGCTGTTCTGGGGACTGCCGGCCGACGGGCCGGCCTCGCCCTTCCAGGCGCCGCGGCTGCCGACCGTGCCGCTCTGCACCACGTCGCCGACGCGGTCCAGGATGACGACGGGCTTGTTGCCGGGGCTTTCGATCAGATTGTTCTCCAGCCGCACATCGTCGATGGCGCGGCCGCGCAGCAGGATGCCGTCCTTCACCGCGTCCACGATCCCGTTGCCGCGGATGACGATGTCCTCCAGCATCCGCCCGGTGCCGCTGAACAGGGTGATCGCCCCCTGGCCGGTGTTCCAGCCGCCGACATTCTCGACGTGGTTCTTCTCGACCGTGACGTTGCGGACGCCGAAGGTGTCGTAGGCGGGTTCGGAGGCGAGATAGATCCCGGCCCGCCCGGCCTTGTTGCCCTCGACATGGTTGTCCCGGATGGTCACGTCCTCGCCGCCCACCACCGAGATGTTGCGGCCCCAGAGATTGTCCGTGACGGTGTTGCCGGTGATGGTGATGTCGCGCACAGGCGCGCCGTTCCTCATGTAGCTGACGACGGCGATGCCGTCGTCGCCGCCGCCCGACACCCGGTTCCCGCTGACCACGATGTCGTGCGATGCCTGGGAGATGTGGATGGAGTCGGCGTTGGTGCTGCGCACCGTGTTGTTGCTGATGCGCCCGTCCGAGGCGCCGTAGCCGACCAGGATGCCGGCCCCGAAGGAGTTGTTGATGGTGACATGGTCGATCACCCAGTCGCGGGCGCCGGTCACCCAGATCTTCGTGCTGTCGCCGGTATAGCCGCGGCTGGTGGCGTCGCTGTCCAGCGTCAGGTTGCGGATCGAGCCGCCGCTGCCGGACAGGCGCACCGTCTGGTCGTCGAAGCTGGAGGACGCGCCGACCGCCTTGAGGACGGACTTCGCCCCGGCCCCCACCAGATCCACGCCGTCGGCGTGCAGCATGCCCTTGTGCAGGAAGGTTCCTTCGGGAACGTAGACCGTCTTGCCGGTGGTCTTGGCGTGGTCGAGCGCCTTCTGGATGGCGACCTTGTTGTCGGTGCGCCCGTCGCCGCGGGCGCCGAAATCGGTGATGGAAACCTGCGTTGCCATTGCGTCGGTCCTGATCCGTTATCGCGGGGGAGCCGGCGCGCCCCGGCCGGAGAGGCCGGGGAACCCCGGGAGTGCCGCGGTCGGGCCCTGTCCTGACGCCATGCGTCGCAGGAAAGGCGCCGACCGCCGGGGCAAACTCCGGGGTCGTGGTTAATGAAATGTAAATTACGCCAGGAGAGGGGCAGCCAAGGTTCCGGATTTAAGCAGTTTCCGCCCCTGTTCCCGTAATAAAGGCCGGAGCAGAAAGCGGTCAATGCTGTGACTTTTTACATGTCATCCCGGTCACGAGCTGAGACATCTGCTGTCAGAGCACGGCTCTGTAGGCGGCAGCCGTCTGTTCCCCTATCCGGTCCCAGGCCAGGGATTCCAACGGCGCCCGCGGTGGACGGGGCTGGGACAGAAACCGGCCCAGGGCGTGACGGAGGATGTCGGGTGAGATCTCGCCCCGGAAAAGCTGCACCCACTCCGCCCCGACCAGCCCCTGAAGCTCCCGCAGGCTGCCCAGATCGGGCACCAGCACCGGCCGGTCGAAGGACAGGGCGAGAATCGCGGAGCCGGAATTCAGGATGCGCCGGAAGGGCAGCACCACCAGATCGGCGGCGTTGAGGTAGAGCTGCATGTCGTCGCCGTCCACGAAGGCGTCGATCAGCCGGATGCGCGGATCGTGCGCCGTCACCATGCCGATCTCCGCCGCCAGCTCGGCGGTGTGGACATGACCGGCGATCAGCAGCCGCAGGTCCGGGTCGGGCAGATCGGCGAAGGCGCGGGCCAGGGCGGCCACGTTCTTGTAGGCGCGGATGTTGCCGACGAAGGCCAGCACCCGCTCCGTGCCGGTATAGCCCAGCCGCTGCCGGGCCGTGGCCCGGTCGATCCCGTTGGCGTAGGCGGCGCGGAAGTCCCCGTGCGGGATGACGAAGCCGGGAATGCGGGAGAGCCGGGGCTTCGAGCGGACAAGCTGCGCCCGGGAGGAGTCGGAGAGGTAGATCACCCCGTCCAGCATCGGCAGCAGCAGGCGCCAGTACAGCCGCTCCAGCAGCGGGTGGCCGGGTTCGTGCGGGCCTTCGTTGTGGGCGGTCCAGACGATCCGCGCCCCCTTCCGGCGCTGCGCCCCCAGGACGGAGAAGAAGGCGCCGAAACGGGCCAGATCGCGGGCGCCCGGGCTGCGGGTGACGAACTTTTCCGGATGGTGCAGGTGCACGATGTCGTAGCGCCCCATCAGGCAGCGCCGCGGGGTGAACTCGTCCACCACCATGCCCTGCGCCTCGACGCTTCCGGCCAGCAGGGCATGGAAAGGCTGCGTCGCCCGGAAGCGGTCCTTGGGGGCAGCCAGAACGCAGACCGGACGGCCCGCCGCGTCCGGGGGAGACACCGCCACCGGGCCGGAGGCGGCCGCGGACCTGACAACCGCTGTGCGCGGCTCGGGGGGGCGGGACCCGGGCGGGCCGGTGTCGTGCGGATCGGGATCGGGCAGGTTGCGGGCCGGCGACGGACGGGTCATGAACTGCCTCCGAGGGGGATGCTCTGGGCCACAAACGTCCCATGGCGGGCCGGGTTGCGACACCGTCCGACGGAGCTACCCCGCGTCCCCGCCGGGCTGACGCTTCCGGGTCCGGCGCCCACCGCCGTCCTGCGGCGTTATCCCGTCGGACACGCCGGCGCCCCCGCCCGTGCGGCCCCCGCCCGTTTCTGCCCTTTCCGTTCCCGATCGAGGCTGTCGCCGTCGCCATGCCCCATATCGACCTGCCTTGCCCCGTTGTCGCCGCCACGCCGGAGTCTGCCGCCCACTTCGTCGGCTTTCACGACATCTGCCCCTGGTCGCCTGCCGGTGACCTGCTGGCCGTCCACCGCATCCCGGCCGGATACGAGCGCACGCCCCGGCCCGACGACGTGGCGGAGATCTGCCTCTGGTCGCCCGGCGACGGGCGGGTGGAGCCGGTGGGCGAGACCCAGGCCTGGAACCTGCAACAGGGCTCCCGGCTGCAATGGCGGCCGGGAGCGGCCCGGACGCTGGTCTGGAATGTCCGCCGCGGCGACCGCTTCGGAGCGGTGCTGCGCGACCTCGCGGCCGGCACGGAGCGGGAGCTGCCGCACCCGGTCCATGCCCTGCACCCGGCCGGGCGCTGGTCGCTGGCGCCGGGCTTCGCCCGGCTGAACCGGCACTATGAATCCTACGGCTATGCCGGCGGCAGCGGCCCCGGCCTGGACCAGGACATGCCGGAGACGGACGGGATCTGGCGCCTGGACCTGGAGACGGGGACGGCGCAGCTCGTCGTCTCCGTGGCGCAGGCCGCGACCCTGGGCGGGCTGGCGGTGGACCCGCCGGTGCCGCACATCGTGACGCACCCGTGCTGGAGCCCGTCGGGCGTCCGCTTCTGCTTCATCCACCGCTACTGGACCGCGGCCGGGGAGATGCTGTCACGGCTGATGGTGGCCGATCCCGACGGCGGCGGGCTGCGCCTGGTCTCCGACGATCGGGTGTCGCATTTCGACTGGCTGGACGACGACACGCTCTGCGTCTGGGCCCGCACCGGCATGAAGCAGCTCGGCACCCTGCGCAACCGCGGCCTGTTGCAGAATCCGCTGGTCCGACCGCTGGTGAAGGTCGCCAAGAGCCTGCGCCCCGACCTGAAGCGGCGGCTGAACAATGCCGGCTACTGGAAGATCGACGTGCTGGGCCGGCGGCCGATGGAGCTGATCGGGGAACGGATCGAGGACGGCCACCAGATGTTCTCCGCCGACCGGCGCTGGATGCTGACCGACACCTATCCCGATGCGGACCGGCAGCAGACCCTGATGCTGTTCGACCTGCGCGACGGACCGATCTACGACATCGCCCGGCTGCCGGCGCCCGACCACGCGGACCACGACCACCGCTGCGACCTGCACCCGCGCTGGAATCGGGATTCGACCCTGGTCTGCGTGGACAGCGACGGGTGCGGCGTGCGCCAGGTGCTGATCCTCGACCCCGCCCCCGTCTTCGCCGCGGCCGGGTGCCGCGCCGTCGCCTGACGCGGCCGGCAGCGAGGCTCAGGCCTCGCGGTCGAAGCGCAGCTTCATCAGCAGGATGAGGACGGAGAGCCCGAGCGTCACCGTGTTCGCCAGGATCACCGGCCACGCCCCCAGCAGCAGCCCGTAGGCGAGCCAGAGCAGGACGCCCAGGGTGAACAGCGCGAAGGTGGGCAGCGACACGTCGCGCGCGCTGCGGGTGCGCCAGATCTTCACCGCCTGCGGCAGGAAGGCGACCGTGGTCAGGGTCGCGGCGCCATAGCCGATCATCTCGGTCAGGCCCGCCGCGGAAAACGCAGGCGCGGAAAGGGCGCTCTGGGACAGGGGATCGGCCGGCATGATCCTCGCGGGGGGCGTCTCTCGTGGCCGGCGTCCCTCGCAGGCGGCGGGGGCCGTGCCGGTCCGGTCGGGCGTGCGCCCGGCGGCTAGCGCCTGACAGAAGGCACCGCGGGTCCGGCGGGAGAGGATGGACGGAGACGGGGAACCGGGATGAAGGCCGGCCGGCGCGGGGGGCTCCGCATCGCCCCCGGCCAGCCGGCGGTAGTGGAGGGATCGAAGGAGGCCGGTTACTGGCGGACGAGCCGGTCCAGCTCCTCCTTCACGCGCAGTTTCTCGAACTTCAGGCGCTGGATGGTGACGGTGTCCTTGTAGGTGCGGGACTGCGCGTCATCGATCTGCCGGTCCAGCCGGGCGTGACGTTCGCGAAGACTCATGATCCTCGGTTCTGCTGTCATGGTCCACTCCTGTTGCCACACCCCCATCCTGCACCGGCTCCGCGGGACGGGGCCAGCGGCGAATCCGCCGATCCGACCCCGCCGGCCGTTCCATCCGCGCATGGCATGGCGCCATAAGGATAGGTCCGGCCGGACGAGCCCGGCCCCGGCCGGGGCAGAACGGTCCGGCCGGGGCACCCCGACGGCGACCGCCGCCCCCGCCGTTCAGGCGAGGCTGGAGCGGGACGGACAGGTGTTGATCCCCAGCAGGGGATAGAGCGGGCACCAGCGCAGCGTCGCAGTGGCGATCGGCACGAGACCGAGCAGCCCGACCCAGCGCACATTGCCCTCCAGCAGGACGAGCAGTGACAAAAGGCAGACACCCACGACGAACCGCAGGATGCGATCAATGCCTCCGACATTCGGTTTCATGCCATACTCTCCCGCGTGCGGCCCCGCCCGGCCCGACGCCCGGCGGTCTTGACCGCTCGACCCGCAATCATTACCTTCGAAGACATGCAGGTAATTGACATGGATCAGGCCGCAGACGCGGCCGTGGAGCTGTTGAAGGCGCTGGCGAACCCGGTGCGCCTGAAGCTGCTCTGCTTCCTGGTGGAACAGGAACGCTCGGTGGGGGAGATCGCCTCCCGCCTGGGCGTGCGCGAGACGCTGGTCTCGCAGCATCTGTCCCTGCTGCGCCGCGACAAGCTGGTCGCCTACCGGCGCGACGGCCAGACCCTGTGGTACAGGCTGGCCGACCCCAACGCCCGGCAGATCATCGAGACGCTGTACGGCATCTTCTGCCCGGTCGCGCCGAAATGCCCGGACGCGGCCGGCCATGCGGACTGACCTGCTGCCGGTTCCGTCGGGCAGGTCCGGTCGGCAGGTCCTGTAAGGACCCGCCCCCATCCGACCGCGGCCGGGGCATCGGCAGCTCGTCCGGCGTTCCCCAGGAGTCGATCCAGGCGTCGACCTCCGCCGCCGGCACGGTCAGTCCCGCGGCCGCCTGGGCGCGCGCCACCTCCAGCTCTGCCCGCAGGTGGGCGGGGAGCAGGGCGGGGCCATCCGGCCGGGGGAGCGGGCGCGTCGTCATGGTCCCAAGAATAGCAGCCGGGCGCCCGGGTTCCAACCCGTCGCTGGCACATGATCTGTCCGGTCCGAGGCCCCTCCTGGACGACGCCGGCCACGAAGCCCCCGCCGCGGTGCCGCGGCGGGGGTTTCGTGCCGGAAGCGTCGTGGCGGGCGGCGGCCCGCCCCCGGCTCAGGCCGGGGTGGCGGGTCGGTCGGGGCCGCGGACGACGATGTAGATCGCCGGCACCACCAGCACCGTCAGGAGCGTGGAGGAGGCCAGCCCGAACAGCAGGGAGATGGCGAGCCCCTGGAAGATCGGGTCGAACAGGATCGTCGCCGCCCCGATCATGGCGGCCAGCGCCGTCAGCAGGATCGGCTTGAAGCGCACCGCCCCCGCCTGCAACAGCACCTCGCGCAGCGTACCGCCGGCCTGCGCCCCGTGGCGGATGAAGTCCACCAGCAGGATGGAGTTGCGCACGATGATGCCGGCCAGGGCGATGAAGCCGATCATCGAGGTGGCGCTGAACGGCGCACCGAAGATCCAGTGCCCGATCATGATGCCGACCAGGGTCAGCGGCACCGGGGTCAGCACCACCAGCGGCAGCCGGAACGACCCGAACTGCGCCACCACCAGCACGTAGATGCCCAGGATGGCGACGGCGAAGGCCGCCCCCATGTCGCGGAAGGTGACGTAGGTGACCTCCCACTCCCCGTCCCAGAGGACGGCCGCCCCGGCGTCGCTGTCGGGCTGGCCGTGCAGCAGGATCTCCGGCCGGGGCAGCCCGCCCCAGTCCGTCTCCGCGATCAGCCGGTCCACCGCCAGCATGCCGTAGATCGGCGCCTCGAAGGCGCCGGCCAGCTCGGCCGTCACCATCTCGGCCGGGCGGCCGTTGCGGCGGAAGATCTGGTGCGAGCCCGGCTCCTCCACGATCCGCACGACGTCGCCCAGTTCGACGACGGCGCGGCTGCCGGGCTGGGTGTCGGCGGCGACCGGCGTGGCGGCCAGCGCCTCCGTCCAGGCGAGGGAGGATTTCGGGAGCTGCACCGCGATCTCCACCGGCGCGCGGCCGTCGCCGCGGTGGGAATAGCCCACCGGGATGCCGTGCAGCAGCAGGCGCACCGTGTCGTACACGTCCTGCTCCTGCACCCCGAAATACTCAAGCTGGTCCTGGTCGATGGCGATGCGCAGCCGCGGCCGCGGCGTGCCGAAGGAATCGTCCACGTCGGTGATGAAGGGGACCGATTCGAACAGCCCGCGCAGTTTCGTCGCCAGCGCCCGCCGCGTCTCCGCATCGGGGCCGTAGACCTCGGCCAGCAGGGTCGCCAGCACCGGCGGGCCGGGCGGCACCTCCACCACCTTGAGGGCGGTGCCGTCGGGCACGGGCAGGTCCGCCAGCAGCGCCCGGGCGGCCAGCGCGATGGCGTGGCTGTCGCGGGAGCGGTCGCCCTTCGGCGTCAGGTTGACCTGGAGGTCGCCCAGTTCGGGATCGGCCCGCAGATAGCTGTGCCGGACCAGCCCGTTGAAGTTGAAGGGGGCCGCCGTGCCGGCATAGGCCTGGATGGAGACGACCTCCGGCAGCCGGGCCAGCCGCTCCGCCGCGGCGAACAGGGTCCGCTCGGTATCCTCCAGGCTGGCGCCCTCGGGCAGATCCACCACCACCTGGAACTCCGACTTGTTGTCGAAGGGCAGCAGCTTCACCGTCACCGCCTTCGTCGCCACCAGCCCCGTGGAGAGCACGGTGGCGAGCCCGACGGCGCCCAGAAACAGGCCCGACCGCCCGCGGCTGGCCAGGACCGGCCCGGCCACGGCGCGGTAGAGCCGGCCCAGCCGCCCCTCCCCGTCATGGTGGCCGCCCGCAGCCGGCGCGCCCGGCGCTCCCTGCTCCTTCGGCGCCAGCCGGCCCATCAGCCAGGGCGCGATCATGACGGCGACGAAGAAGCTGAACAGCATGGCGGCCGAGGCGTTGACCGGGATCGGCGCCATGTAGGGACCCATCATGCCGGACACGAACAGCATCGGCAGCAGGGCCGCGATCACCGCCAGGGTCGCGACGATGGTGGGATTGCCGACCTCGGCCACCGCGTCCACGGCGGCGTCCAGCCGGCCGCGGCCGTCGCGCATGGCCCAGTGCCGGGCGATGTTCTCCACCACCACGATGGCGTCATCGACCAGGATGCCGATGGAGAAGATCAGGGCGAACAGGCTGACACGGTTGATCGTGTAGCCCATCAGATTGGCCGCGGCGAGGGTCAGCAGGATGGTCGTCGGGATCACCACCAGGGTGACCAGCGCCTCGCGCCGGCCCACCGCCACCCCCACCAGCAGCACGATGGAGACGGTGGCGAGGCCGAGATGGAACAGCAGCTCGTTCGCCTTCTCGTTCGCCGTCTCCCCGTAGTTGCGGGTGATCAGCACCTGCACGTCGTCGGGCAGCAGCGTGCCGCGCTGCGCCTCGATCTGCTTCAGGACGTGGTCGGCGACGACGACGGCGTTCGCCCCCGGCCGCTTCGCCACGGCCAGGCTGACGGCCGGCACCGCCGGGGCGGCCGCCGCGGCGGCGCCATCGCCCCCGCCGGACGCCGGCATGGCGATGTGCCAGGCGCGGGACTCCGCGGGCACGGTGTCGAACACCACGTCGGCCACGTCCTTGACATAGACCGGCCGGCCGTCGCGGGTGGTCAGCAGCAGCAGGCCGATGTCGGGAATGCCCGCCAGGGTCTGGCCGGCCGCCACCTCTGCCGCCCCGCCCCCGCGCCGGATGCCGCCGGCCAGGAAGGAACGGTTCGCCCCCTCCAGCTTGGCGGCGAGCTGGGCCAGGGTGACGCCGTACAGCGCCAGACGCTCGGGGTCCGGCTCGACCCGGATCTGCTCGGGCGAGCCGCCGACGAGGGTCGTCAGGCCGACATCCTCGATCTTGGCGATCTCGCTGCGCAGGGTCTCGGCCAGCCGGTACAGCTCCCGCCCGGTCCAGTGCGCCGCGGCCTCGGGCGTCGGCGCCAGCGTCGCCACCACGATGGCGACATCGTTGATGCCGCGGCCGACGACCAGGGGCTCGGGGATGCCGATGGGGATGCGGTCGTAGTTGGCGCGCAGCTTCTCATGCACGCGCAGGATGGCGGCGTCGGCATCGGTGCCGACGACGAAGCGGGCCGTGACCATGGCGCGGTCGTCGCGCGTCTGGCTGTAGACGTGCTCGACCCCGTCGATGGCCTTGACGATAGCCTCCAGCGGCTTGGTCACCAGTTCCACCGCGTCGGGCGCCTTCAGCCCGTCGGCCGTGACCAGGATGTCCACCATGGGCACGCTGATCTGCGGCTCCTCCTCCCGCGGGATGGTGAGCGTGGCGATCAGCCCCATGATGAAGGCAGCGACGAGGAACAGGGGCGTCAGCGGCGAGCGGATGGTGGCGCGCGCCAGCGTCCCGGACAGGTCCGCCCTCATGGCTGCACCAGCACGTCGCCGGCGGCGAGGCCGGAGAGGATCTCAAGGCCGTCGGGCATGCCGGGCAGCGGCCGGGCCACGCCGCGCTGCACCGGCACCTCGGCCGTGCCGCCGTCGGGCCGGCGCAGCCGCACCCTGTCGATGCCGTTGCGGGTGGTGACGAAGGCCCCCGGCACGACGATGGCCGGGCGGTCGCCCGCCGAGACCCAGACGCGCACGCGCTGGCCCACGAAATAGTCGCCCAGGTCCGCCACCTCGGCATCGGCCACGACACGGCCGTCCTCGATCTGCGGATAGACCAGGACGACCCGGCCGTCCTCCCGGCCGGCGCCGTCCGGCGCCTCCAGCGTCACCGGGTCGCCGGCGCGGATGCTGGAGGCATGGCGCTCGGGCACACGCAGGCGGAGCTTGAAGCCGCCCTCAGCGATCTGCGCCACCGTCTCGCCGGGCTGCATGACGGTGCCGACGGTGACCGGCACCTGGAGCACGCGGCCGGCCACCGGCGCCAGGACGACGCCCTCGGCAAGCTGGCGCTCGACGACGGCGCGCTCGGCCGTGCGGGCCTTCAGCCCGTTCTCCGCGACGGAGACGGCGGTGCGGGCATCGTCCAGCCGCGCCTTCGGGACGGTGCCGCGGCGGAACAGGTCCTCGGCACGGTCAAAATCCGTGCGGGCCTGGTCGCGCTGCGCCTGAAGCGCCGCGATCTGCGCATCCAGCGCCTTGATCTGGAGCACCAGCTTGTCGTCGCCGACGGTGGCGACGGGCTGGCCGAGATCCACCTTGTCGCCGTAGGCGACGCGCAGGTCGGCCAGCGTGCCGCCGATCCGGACGCGGGCGGGCACCACGTTGGCGCTCTCCACCGTGGCGAAGACGGCCTTGCGGTCGGGCAGGGGGCGCAGGGTCACCTCATGCGTCCGCCCGGCGGCGGCCGGCGCCGTCCCCGGGGTGGCGCCGGCAGGGGAGGCGGGGCCGGGCGCGGAATCGGCGGCGGGATCGGAACAGCCGGAAAGGGCGGCGGTCGCCCCCACGGCCAGGATCAGCGCCAGGACGGGCGCGGCAGTCAGAAGGGTCCGGACTCGTACAGCCATCTGTGTCGCTCCGCCGGGGACCGCGGGTCCCCGGCTTGGTCGTGAATTGATACTTGCGAAGATATGAAGGTATAGGATACAGGTCAAGCAGGATGACGCCGGGGCCGCCGCCCCGGCCCGTGCCGTGGGAGAGAATGCGATGACCGTCGATCGTGCCGTGCTGGCCCTTGCCGGGACCATGGTCCTGATCAGTCTGGCCCTGTCGGTGCTGGTGGCGCCGGCCTGGCTCTACCTGACCGCCTTCGTGGGCGCCAACATGCTCCAGGCCGCCTTCACCGGCTTCTGCCCGGCGGCCATCATCTTCCGCAAGCTCGGCGTGCCCCCCGGCGTCGCCTTCCGCTGAAAGTCCGCATCGGCCTCCCGCCCGCGCACGGCTCCCCCGCGAGGGGGGCGCGGTTTCGGGCTTTGACTAACGGCCGGTTCTGCCCCATCTAGGCAGACCATGAGCGTCGATTCACACAGCAGCTATTTCGAGCCGCCGCGCAGCGACGGCCGGGTCAATCTGGTCGGGCTGTCCCGCGAGGATCTCGAGGCGGAGTTCGCGCGCGCGGGCTTCGAGAAATTCCGCGCGCGCCAGGTCTGGCAGTGGATCTACAACCGCGGCGTCACCGACTTCGCGGCCATGACCAATCTGGCCAAGCCGGCGCGCGAGCGGCTGGCCGAGCATTACGTGATCGAGCGGCCGCTGGCCGTGAAGGACCTCCAGTCCGACGACGGCACCCGCAAATGGCTGTGCCGCATGCCCGCCGACGGGCAGGAGATCGAGACCGTCCACATCCCGGAGGAGGACCGCGGCACGCTCTGCGTCTCCTCCCAGGTCGGCTGCACCATGACCTGCCGCTTCTGCCACACCGGCACGCAGCGGCTGGTGCGCAACCTGACCTCGGCGGAGATCGTCGGGCAGGTGATGCTGGCGCGCGACCATCTGGGCGAGTGGCCGAGCCCGGCCGAGGGCCGCATGCTGTCCAACATCGTGATGATGGGCATGGGCGAGCCGCTGTTCAATTACGAGAACGTGGCCCGCGCCCTGAAGATCGTCATGGACGGCGAGGGCATCGCCATCTCCAAGCGGCGCATCACGCTGTCCACCTCCGGTGTGGTGCCGATGATGCGACGCTGCGGGGCGGAGCTGGGCGTCAATCTTGCCGTCAGCCTGCACGCCGTCACGGACGAGCTGCGCAACCGCATCGTGCCGATCAACAAGAAGTACCCGATCGCCGAGCTGATGGATGCGGTGCGCACCTATCCCGGCCTGAACAACGCCCGCCGCGTGACCTGGGAATACGTCATGCTGAAGGGCGTCAACGACAGTCTGGCCGATGCCCGCGCCCTGGTCCGGCTGATCCGCGGCATCCCCAGCAAGATCAACCTGATCCCGTTCAATCCCTGGCCCGGCGCGCCGTTCGAGTGCAGCGACTGGGACCAGATCGTGCGCTTCTCCGACTTCGTGAACGACGCCGGCTACGCCAGCCCGATCCGCGCCCCGCGCGGCAAGGACATCATGGCGGCCTGCGGCCAGCTCAAGAGCGAGAGCCAGCGCGGCATCTCCGCCCGGCGCGCGGCGCACATGGAGGAGCACCGCGCCCTGATGGCCGAGTACGCCGCCCGCGTGGCCGAGAAGGAGACCGCGCTGGGCCTGTAGCGGCCCGGCCGCATTCTTCCGCCCGTCTTCCGCCCGCCCGCTTCTTCTTCCTCCGCGGCCGCCCGCCCCGCCGCGGTCCTGTGTGTCCTGTCTGCCCTGTCCTCTGTCATCCGCCCCCGGTCATGCCCCAGACGATCCCCTATCCCGGCTTCGGCTTCGACATCCTGCACCGCGATCCCGCCAGCCGCGCCCGGGTCGGGCGGCTGACCACCCCGCACGGCACGATCGAGACGCCCAACTTCATCTTCTGCGGCACCAAGGCCAGCGTGAAGGGCGTCACCCCGGCCCAGCTCCGCGAGGAGCGGACGGACATCATCCTGTCCAACACCTACCATCTGATGATCCAGCCGGGGGCGGAGACGGTGGCCCGGCTGGGCGGTCTGCACCGCTTCATGGGCTGGGACGGGCCGATGCTGACCGACAGCGGCGGCTATCAGATCTTCGCCATGGGCCACGGCAGCGTGGCCGACGAGATCAAGGGCCGCCGCAGCCAGGTGCGCGAGAAGACCCTGCTGCGCATCAGCGAGGAGGGGGCGGAGTTCCGCAGCTACACGAACGGGGAGAAGCTGTTCCTGACGCCCGAGCGGTCGGTGGACATCCAGCGCAAGCTGGGCGCCGACCTCGTGGTGCAGCTCGACGAATGCACCCCCTACCATGTGGACCGGGACTATACCGCCCGCTCCATGCGCATGTCGCACCGCTGGGGCGACCGCAGCCTGGCCGAGTTCGTCCGCGGCGGCGGGCTGTCCGCCAACGGGCTGCCGCAGGCCATGTACGGCATCGTGCAGGGCGGGGTGTATCCCGACCTGCGCCGGGAGAGCGCGGAATACACGGCCGACCGGCCCTTCTTCGCCACCGCCGTCGGCGGTTCGCTGGGCGCCCACAAGGACCAGATGGTGGAGGTGGTGGCCATGGCGATGCCCCATGTCCATCCCGACCGGCCGGTGCATCTGCTGGGCATCGGCGGCATCGTGGACATCTTCGCCGGGGTGGCCCTGGGCATCGACACCTTCGACTGCGTGAGCCCCACCCGCATCGCCCGGCACGGCTGGGCCCTGATGCCGGGGGTGCCGGGCGAGCGGCTGAACCTGCGCAACGCCCGCTTCCGCGAGGATGCCGACCCCATCGACCCGGCCTGCGACTGCCATGCCTGCCGCCGCTTCAGCCGCGGCTACATCCACCACCTGCTGAAGGCGGGGGAGATGCTGGCGCTGCAACTGGTCAGCCTGCACAACATCGCCGTGATGAACCGGCTGATGCGGGAGGTGCGGGAGGCGATCCGCACCGGCACGCTGGACGCGGCGCGGCGACGCTGGGTTGCGCCGGCCGCGACGGTGAAAGCCTGAACCGGAGGGTGAAGCCGTGAGCGAAGTGCGCTACATCTGAAGGGGTATCGCCGTCCCGGCGGGAACCCCTTCCGATGCCCACCGCCATCGCCCCGTCTGCCATCCCCCCGCCCCCCCACGCTCCGTCCGCGACGGTGGCGGAGCGTCAGCTTTCCGCCCCCACCCTGGGAACGGTGGTGGACGAGCATCTGCGCTGGATCGGGCGCTGGCACCGGGCCGCCTTCTTCTGGCGCGAGGCGCGGCTGCCGGCCGAGGCGCTGGCGATGCCGACCGCCTTCGTGCAGTGGGTGCGCGAGGCCAAGGATGCCGAGCTGAGCCACCAGCCCGCCATCGACCGGCTGGTCGGGCTGCACGAGCAACTCCACCGGCTGGCCCGGCTGGTGCTGATGCGCGCGGCCGAGGGCGACCCGCCGACGCTGGACTCCTATGCCGCCGTGGCCGAGAGATTCGAGGAGTTCATGGCGCAGTGCCGCCGGATCGAGCGCGCCTTCGGCGCCGCCGGCAGCAGCATCGACCCGCTGACCGGCCTGCGCAACCGCACCGGCCTCTATGAGGAACTGGAGCGGGAGATGAACCGCTTCCGCCGCACCGGCCGGCCCTTCTGCATCGCGCTGTGCGACCTGGACCGCTTCAAGTCGGTGAACGACACCTACGGCCACGATGCCGGCGACCGCGTGCTGGTCGCCACGGCGGGCGCCGTGAACCGCGGCATCCGCAACTTCGACGAGGCCTTCCGCCTGGGCGGAGAAGAGATCCTGATCCTGCTGAAGGACGCCAGCCTGACCGAAGGGGCGGGGGTGCTGGAGCGGCTGCGCGCCGACATCGCGGCGCAGCAGGTGCTGATCGCGGACGGCCGCAGCATCTCCGTCACCGCCAGCTTCGGCGTGGCCGAGGCGGACCTGACGGTGCATCCGGAGGACCTGCCCTCCATCGCGGACCGCGCGCTCTACGAGGCGAAGCGGGCCGGGCGCAACCGGGTGGTGCTGGCCGGTCCGGAGACAGGGTCCCCCGACCGCCCCTGACGATCGCCCCTGACGATCGCCCCTGACGACCGCTCCTGAGCCGCCGGCATGGTGGCGGGCGTCAGTCAGCCCCGCGGACGTCTCAGTGCCAGCGGGGCGGCGGCTCCACCCAGGTGCTGACGATGGTGGTCGCCTGCGGTTCGGGTGTCTCGGGATGGTGCCAGCGGAAGACCGTCACCGCCGCTTCGAAGCAGTAACGGTCGGGCTGGCCGCAGGCCCGCATCTCGCGGAAGGCGCGGACCACGGCGGAGCGGCAGCAGGAACCGTCGCCCGGGTTGTTCTCACAGCACACGGAAGACGCCTCACTCGGTCCGGGGGAGCTGCGGCTTGAAGGAGGTCTTCATCGACTTCGCCCGGTCCTTGCGGACGCCGTACAGCTCCAGCCGATGGCCGATCAGCTCATAACCCAGCTCATCGGCGATGCGTTCCTTCAGCCGCTCCATCTCCTCGTTCGTGAACTCCACCACCTCCCCCGACTGCACGTCGATCAGGTGGTGGTGGTGCTCGTCCCGGTTCTCCTCGTAGCGGGCGCGGCCGTCGCCGAAATCCAGCCGCTCGATCACGTTCGCCTCTTCGAACAGGCGCATCGTGCGGTAGACGGTGGCGATCGAGATGTGCGGATCGATCTCGATGGCGCGGCGGTAGACCTGCTCCACGTCGGGATGGTCGGTCGAATCGGAGAGGACCCGGCTGATGACACGGCGCTGCTCCGTCATCTTCAGGCCCTTCTGGATGCAGAGCTGTTCGAGGCGGGAGGGCATGTCGGCGATTCCGGCGCTGTCGGTCGTAGAGGCCATGATATGGAAATCCGTTGCTCGAAGACGAGGGGGTTCGTTCCTTTACGAAAGCCACGCCGGACGGAAACGCCCGGAGGGCGGCGGAACGCCGACACAACGGAAGACCGCTGATCGACGGGCACACAGCCCGCGCAACTCTAACGTCACGGGCGCCGTCGGGGAAGCCGGCACGGCAGAGGGCGACCGCGCGTCGCCCGGGAGCGGCCGGATGGTCGCCGGGGCAGCCCCTACGCCTGCCCGTCCGGCTCCGGCAGGGGGGCGTCGGGGCGGGCCTCGGGCGGCACGCCGCCCAGCAGGGCCAGCAGCCGCTCCAGCTCGGCCGGGGTCAGGTGCGCGATGCGCCGGGCCAGCAGGTTGGCGGCCAGGGTGTGGTCCGGGGTCAGGCCGGCCGTGTCCACCACCACGCGCGGGTCGGACAGGGCGGCCAGCCGTTCCAGCGCCTCCGCCTCGTCCCAGATGATGCCGAAATAGGTGCAGATCTGGCGCACCAGCATGGGCGAGGGCAGGCCCTTGTGGCCGTGCTCCAGGGCCGAGAGATAGGCCGAGGAGATCTCCAGGTCCGCGGCCATCCGCTTGAGCTGGATGCCGCGCGCCTCGCGCAGGCGGCGGATGCGGGCGCCGAACGGGGTCATGCGACCAGCCCGGCCGTATCCGCCGGCAGGCCGCCGTAGCGCCGTGCCGCCTCCAGCGCCAGCCCGTGCCCGACGGCGCCGAACTTATCGCCCTCCACCGGCTCCGCCGCCGGCAGCTCGGCCAGGATGGCGCCGCGCACGGCCGGCAGCAGGGTGGAACCGCCGGTCAGGAAGACGGCGTTCACCTGCTCCGGTCGCAGCCCGGCCTGGGCCAGACAGTCGCGCACCAGCGCCCCCAGCCGCGCCACCGGCTCCGCGATGGCGGTGACGAGCTGCCCGCGCGAGGCCGGCACGGTCAGGCCGGCCTCCACCGCGTCCAGGTCGATCTCCACCGACCGGCCGCCGGACAGCTCGATCTTCGCCCCTTCCGCCTTGATCGCCAGGGCATGGCCCAGATGGTGCTCCAGCACCGTCGCCAGCCGGCGCAGCAGCGCCGGCGTCACGGCCTCCGGCTCCAGCCGCCGCACCGCGGCCAGCACGGAGGGCACGTAGAGGAAGTTGATCTTGGACCAGGTGGCGAGGTCCACGTACCAGTGGTTCGGCGTCAGCAGGCCCTTGGTCCGCAGCGGTGCGCGGTAGCCCAGCGCCGGCATCAGCGTCTCCAGGCTCAGCAGCCGGTCGAAGTCGGTGCCGCCCAGCCGGACGCCGCCGTTGGCCAGGATGTCGTCGGCCCGGTCGGGGCGGCCGGCCCGGTCCGGCCCGATGCGGACGATGGAGACGTCGGAGGTGCCGCCGCCGATGTCGGCGATCAGGGCCACCTGCTCCCGCCCCACCGTGCTCTCATAGGACAGGGCGGCGGCGATCGGCTCGTACTGGAAGGAGACATGGCGGAAGCCGGCGGCGCGGGCGATGTCCGCCAGCGCCGTCTCGGCCCGCGCGTCCGCCGCCGGATCGCCGTCCACGAAATGCACCGGCCGGCCATGGACAACGCTGTCCAGCGGGCGGCCGGCGGCGGCCTCGGCCGTGCTCCTGACGTGCCCGACCAGCAGCCCGATCACCTCGCGGAAGCCGATGCGGCGGCTCAGGAGCTGGGTGTCCTCGTCGATCAGCCCGGTGCCCAGCACGGACTTCAGCGAGCGCATCAGCCGCCCCTCGACCCCCGCGACATAGGCCGCGACGGCGGCGCGGCCGAAACGGGGCCGGTGCGCCTCGAAATCGAAGAACAGCGCGCTGGGCAGGGTCGGCTCCCCGTTCTCCAGCGGCACCAACTCGATCCGGTTGCCCACCAGCGTGCCCAGGGTGGAGTTGGAGGTGCCGAAATCCAGGCCGCAGCAGCCGGCGGCGCAATCCGTTCGCATGGGTGTCTTCCTCGGGTCGCGCTGTCGCTTCACCAGCAAGGCACGCGCGCCGGCGGACCGCAACGGGAATGCCGTTGCGGCAGCGGGGCCTGGTGGACGGCGACGGAACCAGGCGCCCGGCGGAAAGGGGGACCCGGCGCGGGGGAGCGGGTTCTACGCGCGGGCGTGCCGCCGGTCAAGGTCGCGTGGCCCGGCCTGCAACGAACCCCGGGGTGCGGGTGTTCCCCATGGCAGGAGAGAACGGAGCCGGAGGCGGACGACATGGCGGAGACACGGAACGGAACGGCCCAGGAAACGGCCCTGGAGATGCTGGCGGCCGGAGCGGTCGCGGGCTTCGCGGCCACGGCGCCGATGACGCTGGCGATGACGGCCCTGCATGCAGCCCTGCCGGCGGCGGAGCAGGCGCCGCTGCCGCCGCGGCCCCTGACCCGGCAGGTGCTGCGCCGCAGCGGCCTGCCCTGGCCGGAGGACGGGATGGTGAAGCGCAGCCTGACCCTGGGCGCGCATTTCGGCTACGGGGCCGCCACCGGAGCGGCCTATCCGCTGTGGCGCCGGGCGGTCGGACCGGGGCCGGGCTCCGGCGCCGCTTTCGGGCTGGCGGTCTGGGCCGGCAGCTATCTGGGCTGGATTCCGGCCCTGGGCCTCCTGCCGCCCGCGACCCGGCATTCCGGCCGGCGGGTGGCGCTGATGCTGGCGGCCCATGTCGTCTGGGGGGCCGCCACCGCCCTGGTCGCGGACCGGCCGGCGCCCCGCCCGCGCCGCCGCGCGGTATCCAGCGGAACCGGAACCCCGCAGCGGGAGGCCGCATGGAGTTCGTGAACTACAAGGACAGCGCGGGGCGCGAGGTCTGGCTGAACCCGCGTCTGGTCAGCCTGATCGTGGCCCTGGGGGATGCCGCCTGCCGGGTGCATCTGGGCGCGGACGGGCATACCGTGGATCTGCGTGCCGCGGCGGCGGAGGTTGCGAAGGGCGTCGCCGCCGCGGCCGAGCCGCCGCCGCCGCCGGACCCGACGATGAATCTGTTGTCTTAGTTCGTGTTCCTCAGGCGCCGGCGCCGCCTCCGGCGGCTTGGCTTCACGCGCCTGCCCGGCGCGGGGCCGCGGTCGCGGCCCTGGCTTTCCCCTGTCCTCAGGCGCCGGCGCCGCCTCCGGCGGCTTGGCTTCACGCGCCTGCCCGGCGCGGGGCCGCGGTCGCGGCCCTGGATTTTCCCTTGTCCTCAGGCGCCGGCGCCGCGTCCGGCGGCCTGGCGTCACGCGCCTGACCGGCGCGGCGGGAGAGCGCCGGGGTCAGCCGCCGCGGCGGGCGAGCTGGGCGAGCTGGAAGAAGGCGCGGGCGCAGATCGTCTCGTCGGGCATGTTGGTGCGCTTGCAGTCGGCCTCCGCCTCCAGCAGCCGGGTCAGGGCCTGTTGCAGCAGCGGCAGGGTCCAGCGCCGCACCTGTGAAGTGAGCTGCGCCTCCATCTTGAAGAAGACGGGCGGGCGCAGGGACTTCACCGCCTGCTGCGGGGTCTGGCCGCGGGCGACGTGGGCCACGGCGATGTGCAGGCGCTGGAAGTGGCGCTGCGCGGTGCGCAGCAGGGCGACGCTGGCCGTGCCCTCCGCGAACAGCCGGCGCAGGCTGCGGTCCACCGCCGCCATGTCGCCGTCGGCCGCGGCCAGGGCCGGTTCCTCCAGCTCCAGCGCGGCGCTGTCGCCCACCACGGCGCGCACGTCCTCCAGCGTCACCTTCGCCCCCTTGGGGGCGGACGCCATGTAGAGCGCCAGCTTGTCGATCTCGTTGCGCGCCATCACCCGGTCGCCGACCAGATTGCCGGCCAGCCAGGCGCGGGCGTCGGGGTCGATCGCCAGCCCGTGCTCGCCCAGGATGCGGGCGACGGTGCCGGCCAGTTCCTCCTCCCCCTCGACATAGCAGGCGATGGCGGCGGCGCTGTCCGCCTCCTCCGCCAGGGCGCGCAGCTTCGACGCCTTGCCCAGATCGCCCGCCTCCACCACCAGCAGGCTGTCGCCCGCCGGCAGGTCCTTCAGCAGCCGGCCCAGGGCGGCGGCCAGCGCGTCCTCGGCATCACGGAGGCGGACCAGACGGCGGCCGCCGGTCAGCGCGATGGCGGCCATCTCGTCATGCAGGCGGGCCGGGTCGGCCGCGATCTGGTCGGACTTCAGCTCCGCCACCCGGAAGGGATCGGACAAATCCTCCACCACCGTGCGGCAGAGCTGGGCCGCGCGCTCCCGCACCAGCCCGGAATCCGGCCCGTAGAACAGCACCGCCCGGACCTGCGGCAGGGGCCGCTTGAGGAAGCCTTCGACGTTCTTCGGCTGGATTTTCATCGCGCGGGCCGCCGGCGCGGATCAGCCCGGGGATGCGGCGGCCGGCGCCGGCTCCGGCTCGCGCGCGAAGAACAGGGCCAGCCGCGTCTGGATCTCGTCCGCAAGCTGGGTCAGGCCGCGGTCGTAGGCGTCCTGCTGCGCCACCAGCGTCGCGTACTGCGCTTCCAGCAGGTTGTAGCTGATGATGGCGCGCGAGAAGGTGCGGTAGACCGGCTGGCCGGTGCGGTTGTCGATCAGCTCGTAGCTGGCGACAAGCCGCAGCCGGGCGCGGGTGGCCGTGGCGTCCTGGCGGATGCCCAGGTCCTCTTCCTGCGCGGCAAGCTGGATCGCCAGCCGGTAGGCCGGATCGGACGGCCGGCCCTCATGGTAGAACCGGTCGATCAGCTTGTTGCGCAGGACCTGCCCGCTGCGGTCGGGCAGCGGGTCGATGAAGACCTGGTTGAGCTGCACCGAGGCCGGGGCGCCCGAGCCGACGGCGGACGCCGACCGGGCGCCGTATACGGGCTTGAAGCCGCAGGCCGCGAGCGCCGGCAGGGCCAGGACCAGCAGGCCGGCGGCGGCGAGCCGGGAGCCGGTGCCGCGCGGGGCGGCACGGCGGACACCATGACGGACGGTGCGCATCCCGGAGCCTCCTTCCCTTCCTGCCGGCGCCGCAGCCTCAGACGTGGCCGGCGCCGCGGCCTCAGACGACGACATTGACGATCCTGTTGGGCACCACCACGACCTTGCGCAGCGGCTTGCCCTCCACCGCCTTCTGCACGGCCGGGTCGGCCAGGGCGGCGGCCTGCGCCTCCTCGTTCCCGGCGTCGCGGCGCAGGTTGATGGTGGCGCGCAGCTTGCCGTTCACCTGCACGGCCACGGTCACCGTGTCCTCCACCACCAGGGCGGCGTCCACGGCCGGCCAGGGCCGGTCCAGCAGCAGGCCGGCATGGCCCAGCTCGACCCACATCTCATGCGCCAGATGGGGCATCATCGGCTCGACCATGCGGGCCAGCATCTCCAGCGCCTCGCGCGCCGCCCAGGCCTCGTCGGCCGCGGGGGCGGTGCCGGCGGCGGCCTTCGCCGCCAGCTTGGCGAAGGCGTCCTGCACGCCGTTGCTGAAGCTGCGCAGGCGGGCGACCGAGCTGTTGAAGCGGAAGCCCTCGATGTCCTCGCCGATCTGCTGCGCCGCCTTGTGGGCCAGCCGGCGGATCGCCGTCGCCTCCTCCCCGAACGACGCCGGGGCCGGCGTGCCGGGGGCGGGCAGGTCGAAACCCGGCTCCGTCACCAGCCGCCACAGGCGGTTGATGTAGCGCCAGGCGCCGTCGATGCCGGCGGTGGTCCATTCCAGGTCGCGGTCGGGCGGGCTGTCCGACATCATGAACAGCCGGGCGGCATCGGCGCCGTAGCTCTCGATGATCTGCTGCGGATCGACGACGTTCTTCTTGGACTTGGACATCTTGATGATGGGGCCGACGGTGACGGCCGTGCCGTCGTCGGACTTCACCATCGCGCCCTCGCGGAACTCCACCTCCGCGGGGAACAGCCACTTGCCGTCCGTCCCCTGGTAGGTCGCGTGGGTGACCATGCCCTGGGTGAACAGCCCGGCGAAGGGCTCGGCCAGATCCAGGTAGCCGCAGTGCGCCAGCGCCCGCGTCCAGAACCGGGCATAGAGCAGGTGCAGCACGGCATGCTCCACCCCGCCGATGTACTGGTCCACGGGCAGCCAGTACTTCACCAGCTCGGGGTCGAAGGCGAGCGTGCCGTTGCGCGGGTCGGCGAAGCGCAGGAAGTACCAGCTCGACTCGATGAAGGTGTCGAAAGTGTCCGTCTCCCGCTCGGCGGCTCCGCCGCAGCAGGGGCAGGCGACATGCTTCCAGGTCGGGTGCCGGGCCAGCGGGTTGCCGGGCGCGTCGAAGGTCACGTCGTCGGGCAGGGTGACGGGAAGCTGCGCCTCCGGCACCGGGACGGCGCCGCATTTCGGGCAGTGGATCACCGGGATCGGGCAGCCCCAGTAGCGCTGGCGGGAGACGCCCCAGTCGCGCAGCCGGTACATCGTGGTGCCCTGGCCGCGGCCCGCCTCCTCGATCCGGCGGATGGCGGCGGCCTTCGCCTCCTCCACCCCCAGCCCGTCCAGGAAGTCGCTGTTGCGCAGCACGCCGGGGCCGGTATAGGCCTCGTCGGCCACGGCGAAGGCGGCCGGGTCCTGGCCTTCCGGGATCACCACCGGCTTCACCGGCAGGCCGTACTTGCGGGCGAAGTCCAGGTCGCGCTGGTCATGCGCCGGGCAGCCGAAGATGGCGCCGGTGCCGTATTCCATCAGCACGAAGTTGGCGACGTAGACCGGCAGCGTCCAGCCGGGGACGAAGGGATGCTCGGCCGTCACGCCGGTGGCGAAGCCCTTCTTCTCCGCCGTCTCGATGTCGGCCTCCGACGTCGAGGTGCGGTTGCACTCGGCAATGAAGTCGGCCAGCGCCGGGTTGCCCGCGGCCAGCGTCGCGGCCAGCGGGTGGTTCGGGCTGATCGCCACGAAGCTGGCGCCGTAGAGCGTGTCCGGCCGGGTCGTGAAGACCTCCAGATCCGGATGGCCGTCCGACATCCGGAAGAAGAACCGGCAGCCCGTGGACCGGCCGATCCAGTTCTCCTGCATGGTGCGGACCTTGTCGGGCCAGCGCTCCAGGCCCTTCAGCGCCTCCAGCAGGTCGTCGGCGAAATGGGTGATCTTGAGGAACCACTGGGAGAGCTTGCGCTTTTCGACCAGGGCGCCGGTGCGCCAGCCGCGCCCGTCCACCACCTGCTCGTTCGCCAGCACGGTGTTGTCCACCGGGTCCCAGTTGACCCAGGATTCCTTGCGGTAGGCGAGACCCGCCTTGAGGAAGTCCAGGAAGATCTTCTGCTCGTGCCGGTAATATTCCGGCCGGCAGGTCGCCACCTCACGGCTCCAGTCGATCGCCAGCCCCATGGTCTGGAGCTGGCCGCGCATGGTGGCAATGTTCTCGTAGGTCCACTTGCCCGGATGGACGCCCTTCTCCAGCGCCGCGTTCTCCGCCGGCAGGCCGAAGGCGTCCCAGCCCATCGGGTGCAGGACGTTGAAGCCCTTGGCGCGCTTGAAGCGGGCGACCACGTCGCCCATCGTGTAGTTGCGCACGTGCCCCATGTGGATGCGCCCCGACGGATAGGGGAACATCTCCAGCACGTAGTATTTGGGCTTCGCGGGATCGGCGGTGACCGCGAAGGAGCCGGCATCGGCCCAGGCGGCCTGCCACTTGGCTTCCGTTTCGCGCACGTTGTAGCGGGACATGGACGGTCCTTGTCTCGGGTGTCGCTCCGCGGCGGGGCGCCACCCGGGAAAAGGGTCAGGCCCGCCCGGGGCGGCTGTCGGACGGTATCAGCGGGTGGTTGTGGTGCTGGCCTGGCGGAGCTGCCGGGCCCGGGTCAGGATGGAATCCTCAAGCTGGACATGCGTCTCCGGCGCGACGCCGGCGTCCATCCAGCCGCCCACGGAGTTGAGCTGCTGGCGGAACACGGTGGCGCGCACGCCGTCGGCCCGCAGGGCGGCGTCCAGGATGTAGAGATTGACCTTGAAACGCTCGTTCGGCGTGCCCGGCGGGCTGTACCAGTCCGTCAGGATCACGCCGCCATAGGGATCGGCCTGCGCGATCGGCATGAACTGGAGCGTGTCCAGCGCCGCGCGCCAGAGATAGGCGTTGACCGCCTGCCCGGCGGCGGGCACGGCCGCCATGGTCGCACCGGCATAGTCGGAGCCGTTGATCCGGGTGGCCTGACCGGGACCCGGCTCCTCCGTGTCGGAACCGATGGAGTTGAGCCAGGAGCAACCCGACAGCCCGAGGGCCAGGGCGCCCAGCACCAGGGTGCGACCGAAAAGGGAGACGCGGCGCGACGGCATGAGTAGACCACCCAGGAATCAGGCCAGGGAAACGGAGCACCCGTTAGAGCAAAAAAGCCGCGCGGGCGCAAGCACGGCACCGGAGGCGTTTCCGTGGCGGACGCGGGGCGCCGAAGCGGCGGCGGGCGGGTCAGGCGGCGGACGGCAGCGAGCCGACGGTTTCGCGGCTTTCCGCCCGTCCTCGGAGGTGGCACCGATTGCCACCACGGGCAAGGCCGCCGCTCAGAACCGCACCTCGCCGGAGAGCTGGGCCACGGTGCCGGACCGGCCGGACGCGCCGGGCCGGTCGGCGTCGTAGCGGACGAGGTCGAGGCCCAGCGTCAGCTCCGGCCGTGCCCGCCAGGACAGGCCCAGGCCGTAGGCCGTGTGCTCCAGCAGCCGCTCCGCCTCGATGTCCGAGACCCAGAGGGCGAGGCCGTAGGGTCCGTTCTCGTAGGTGCCCTGCACGGTCCAGCCCTGCCGGTCCACCCGGCCCAGGGTGCGGTCGCCGACCTCCTCGTCGAACCAGACGGCGCCCGCCGCGAAGCCGCCATAGAGCACCAGGGCGGCCAGCTTGCGGCTTTCCGTGTCGGCGGCACCGGCGGCCCCGGCCGCGCCGCGCACATAGCCGGCCGCCAGTTCATAGGACCAGGGGCCGGAATCGGTGCGCCAGTTCAGCCCGACCTCCCAGAGGTCGTCCTCCGTCGGCACCGCGTCCAGGCCGGTGATGTCCTCCACCAGACTCTTGCGCTCGGGCGCGTAGGAGACGCCCAGGCGCAGCCCGAACAGGCGCGGCGTCTCATAGAGAACCTTGGCCGCGTCGTCGCTGTCGCGCCCCAGGTGATCGGCCGGCGGGGCCACGGCGGCGGCCCGCGTCCAGAAGCCGTCCACCTGTCCGCCGGCGAGCAGCGGCAGCAGGTCCACGGCGCGCTTGGCCGCCCCGTCCTCGTCGCCCGCCCGGATCTGGCCGTAGGCGGTGTCCAGCCAGACATAGACCTCGTTCAGGGTGGCCTTCTCGCGGTTGCCGGGGCGGTCCAGGCTCTTCTCGTAGTCGCCCGACCCCAGCGTGCCGACCAGCCCGTAGCCGATGCCCGAGGCGGTCATGCCGTCGGCCCGGCCGGTCAGGGCGTAGCCGGCGAAACCGTTCCAGCGGTCGCCGCCGGCCGGCGCCTTGCCGGTGTAGGTGCCGGCCGCCTGCCCGACGGCGCTCCAGTCGACCATGATCTCCGCCGCGGCCGGGGCGGCCGGCAGCAGCAGGCAGAGGGCCAGCGCGGGCGCGGAAAACAGGGGGCGGGACATGGCGGGTCTCTCCGGACTGGCGGGACGGCAGGACGGGGGCGCGACCAAACGGTTTGCATCGGGCGCCCGGCCGAGGGAAAGTCGGCTTCCCCGGCGGCCTTGTCCAGACCGGACCGGGGAGCCGTGCCTTCCGTCCCGCGCAACCGTTCAGAACCGTCATGACCCGCGTCGCCCCCCCGCCCCGTCCTCCCGTCACGCCCAGCGGCGACATTGCCGCCGATCTGGCCGCCGTGCGGACCGCCATCGCCGGAGCCGCCGACGCCGTCGGCCGCGATCCGCGCGGCGTCACGCTCGTCGCCGTCTCCAAGGTGCAGCCGGTGGAGAAGCTGCGCGCGGCCCTTGCCGCCGGCCAGCGCGTCTTCGGGGAGAACCGGGTGCAGGAGGCGAAGGCCAAGTGGCCGGCGCTGAAGGCGGAGTACCCGGACGTGGAGCTGCACCTGATCGGGCCGTTGCAGACCAACAAGGTCAAGGAGGCGGTGGCCCTGTTCGACGTGATCCAGACGGTGGACCGGCCGAAGCTGGCCCAGGCCCTGGCGGCGGAGTGCCGCCGGCAGAACCGCTGGCCGCGGTTCTACGTCGAGGTCAACACGGGAGAGGAGCCGCAGAAGGCCGGCATCGCCCCGGCCGAGGTCGGCGCCTTCCTGGCCGCCTGCAAGGCCGAGTACGGGGTGCAGGTCGCCGGCCTGATGGCCATTCCCCCGGCGGAGGACGAGCCGTCGCCGCATTTCGCGCTGCTGGCCGACCTTGCCCGCCGGCACTTCGTGCCCGGCCTCTCCATGGGCATGAGCCACGATTTCGACGTGGCGGTGCGGCTGGGCGCCACCGTGGTGCGCGTCGGCACCGCCATCTTCGGGGAGCGCGCGACGCCCACCGCCGCCGCCTGACCCGTCCGCCCCGTCCCGTCCCGGGGCCGGCCCCCGCCGGCCCGTCCTTTCCCGACAGGTGAGTACGTCCGGTGATCCAAGACCGTCTCCGCAATCCCGCCTGGATGGCCCAGGGCAGCCCCGATCAGGTCCGCGTCTGGGAGGTGCTGACGCGCCATGCGCTGATGGACCGGCTGTCCCCGTGGCCGTTGCGGCTGGCGGGGACCTTTCCGCTGGACGTGGCGGTGCGCGGCTCGGACCTGGATCTGCTGGTGGAGGTGTCGGACGTGGCCGCCGCCCGCTCCCGCCTGGACGACCTGTTCTGGCAGGAACCGGGCTACCGGCGGAAGACCGACACGATCGGCGGCGTGCCCGCCGTGATCGCCAACTTCACCTGCGAGGGCGTGCCGGTGGAGGTGTTCGCCCAGCCCGGGCCGGTGGAGGCGCAGGCGGGCTGGCGGCATCTGCTGGCGGAGGCGCGCCTGCTGCACGCCTGCCCTGCGGCGAAGGACCCCATCCGCCGCCTGAAGACGGGCGGCATGAAGACGGAACCCGCCTTCGCCCGATTCTTCGGGATTGCCGGCGATCCCTATGCGGAACTGGCCCGGCTGGCGGAGGCGGAGGAGGCCGAGATCGAGGCCCTGGCTGCCGCGAAAAAAGGTGCTTGAAGACGGCCTCCGTCCTTTGTATGGTCCGCGCCCGATCCAGCGGAGGGGTGGCCGAGTGGTTGAAGGCGCTCGCCTGGAAAGCGGGTATACGGCAAAACCGTATCGTGAGTTCGAATCTCATCCCCTCCGCCACTTTCCTGACATGAGTCAGGAACCGGGCCGCTGACGCGGTCTTTTCCTGTCGGGCTCAAAAGGCTTTGCCGGGGCGGGTTTGCCGCCGAGACCGGACGGGGCTACTCCGCCACCGCTTCCACGCTGGCTTCCCGGGAGTCGATGCGGATCGCGCCCTGGCGGACGTTGCGCACCACGTTGCCGCTGCCGGTCACGCGCCGCGCCCGGCTGGACACGTACAGCCCGTCATGGCCGGACCCGTCCAGCAGGTTGCCGGACAGCACCACCTGTTCGATGGCATTCGACAGGGTGCCGCCCGCCTTCAGCGGCTGCGCGCCCCGGCCGCCGCCGATGAACAGCCCGGCGTGGCTGGCCTTGCGGGCGACATCGCGCAGCACGTTGCCGCTGACCACCACCCAGGACGGGGCGAAGGTGTCGTAGCTGGTCTCCTGATGCAGGTAGATGCCGGCGGCGGCGCTGCCGTGGATCAGGTTGCCGGTGATGGCGACATGCCGGGCGCCCAGGCAGGTGATGCCGCGGGCGGCCCCGTTGCGGCCGATATTGTCCGCGATCACCATGTGCTCGACCGGGGCGCCGTTGCTGGCATAGCCGACCAGCGCGAACAGGTCGTCGCCGTTGTCGTAGGAGCGGCAGCCCAGGATCTGGCCGTAGCGGCTGGCCGCGGTGACGTGGAATCCGTCGGCCAGGCAGCCGTGGACGGTGCTGTGGGTGATGCGGAATCCCACCGTCTCCTGCACGAAGATCCCGGCGGCGGCGGTGCGGGTGACGCGCACCCGGTCCAGTTCCGCCTCCTCGGCCCGCAGCAGCCGGAAACCTGCCGCGTCCCCGGCGGAGGAACGCCGCGTCGCGCGGCCGTCCAGCAGCAGGTCGCGCACGGCGGGAAAGCGGCCGCGCAGGCACACCGCGCTCCGCCGCGGGTCCAGCGCCAGCAGCCGGGTCCCGGCACTGCCGCGCAGGACCGTGCCGCCGCCCACCGTGAGCGCGCCGCGGTAGGGCCAGTCGCCCGGCGGCAGAACCACTTCGCCCCCGCCCGCGGCGGCGACCTCGTCCAGGGCCTTCTGGATCAGCGGCGCGCAGTCGTCCGCCACCCCAGGCTGCAGTACGCGGAGTCTTGGCATGGTGACGGCCCGCTCAGGCAGCGCGGCGGCGGCGCAGCGCCCCGGTGTGCCACTGCCAGGCCGTCTCCACGATGGCGTCCAGGCTGCCGAAGCGGGGGCGCCAGCCCAGGAGATCGTGAGCCCGCCGCCCGTCGGCCACCAGCACCGGCGGGTCGCCGGCCCGGCGCGGGGCGGTCGCGGCCGGCACCGGCCGGCCGGCCGCCCGGGCGACGGCATCCAGCAGCTCGGCCACCGAGGTGCCGCTGCCGGTGCCGAGATTGACCTGTGTGCCGGCCCCGCCGCGCTCCAGATGCTCCAGCGCCAGCAGGTGCGCCTGCGCCAGATCCATGACATGGACATAGTCGCGCACGGCCGTGCCGTCGGGGGTGGGATAGTCGCGGCCGAAGACGCGGAACTCCCGCCGCTCGCCCAGCACCGCCTGGATCGCCAGCGGGATGGCGTGGGTCTCCGGCTCGTGGTCCTCCCCGGTCTCGCCCTCGGGATCGGCGCCGGCGGCGTTGAAGTAGCGCAGCGCCACGCTGCGCAGGCCGGACGCCGCTTCGGCCGCGGCCAGCATCTCCTCCACCCGCAGCTTCGTCTCGCCATAGGGGTTGATCGGGCGGAGCGGGTGGTCCTCCGCGATCGGGGTCCGCTGCGGCGTGCCGTAGACCGCGGCCGTGCTGGAGAAGACCAGCCGGTCCACGCCGGCGTCGGTGGCGGCTTCCACCAGCGTCCGGCTGCCGCCGACATTGACGTGGTGGTAGAGCGCCGGCTTCTCCACGCTCTCCCCGACATAGGTCAGGGCGGCGAAGTGGATCACGGCCGAGGGGCGCCATTCGGCGAAGGCCTCGTCCAGCCGGGCGCGGTCGGTCAGGTCGCCGACGACCAGCGGCCCCCAGCGCACCGCCGCCCGCTGGCCGCGGCTGAGATTGTCGTAGACGACGGGGCGGTAGCCCGAGGCGGCCAGCAGCTTGCAGGTGTGGCTGCCGACATAGCCGGCGCCACCTGTCACCAGGACGGTCCGCATGTCAGTAGGCTCCCTCCTTGGTCAGCACCACCCGGACCGTCTTCAGAAGAATCGTGATGTCGTGCCAGAGCGACCAGTTCTTGACGTACCAGGCATCGAGCTTCACGCGCCGGCCGTAGCCGCTGTCGTTGCGGCCGGACACCTGCCACAGGCCGGTCAGGCCGGGGCGCGCTTCCAGGTAGTAACGGATGTCGTCGCCATACCGCTCCATCTCCTTCTCGACGATGGGGCGGGGGCCGACCAGGCTCATCTCGCCGCGCACCACGTTGATGAGCTGGGGCAGCTCGTCCAGCGAGGTGCGGCGCAGGAAGCGGCCCACCGGGGTGATCCGCGGGTCGTTGCGCAGCTTGAAGTCACGCTCCCACTCGGCGCGCGCTTCGGGGTCCGTCTCCAGCACCCGGCGCAGCACCTCGTCGGCGTTGACGATCATGGTGCGGAACTTCAGGCAGCCGAAGCGGGTGTCGTTCATGCCCACGCGGCGGTGCGCGAACAGCGCCGGCCCGCCGTCGCGCCTGATCAGCGCCGCCACGCCCAGCATGAAGGGGGCGAGCAGCACCAGCAGGGCAGAGGCCACCGTCACGTCGAACAGGCGCTTCATCACCCGCATCAGCGGTTCGGCCAGATTGTTCTGGCCGGTCAGCATCACGACATCGTGGCTGAAAAAGCTTTCCGAGCGCAGGCCCAGCACGCTCATGCCGAAGATCGACGGGATCACGGCGAAGTTCACCCGCCGCCGCGTCAGCTCCGCGATCACCGGCTCTGTCCGGGGGATGTCGGCGGCATCGGGGGCGACGACGACGAAGCGGGCGCCGAAGCGGCGGTAGGCGTTCCAGACCGCGGCCGTCGTGCTGCGGTCGTCCGCGGCCGCACCGCCCAGCGTCACGCTGCCGACGACGACGTAGCCCAGGTGCCGTTCGGAGGCGAGCGCATCCTGTGCCGCCCGCGCCGTGGCGCCGGAGCCGACCAGCAGGGTGGGGCACTGCCAGGTGCCCAGGGCGGTCAGCAGCGCCTTCACCCCGTGCCGCGCCATCACCAGGAACAGGGCCACCATGGCCCAGTTCGTGCCCAGCCAGACGCGGGAGAACTGTTGCTTGAAGGCATACTGGCTGAAACCGTCCAGGATGCCGGCCAGGGCGACCGCCAGCAGGATCTGCTTCAGCTCGGTCCAGAACGGGATGCGGCGGTTGTAGTGGCCCTGCACGGCCAGCCACAGCATCAGCCCTGCGACGAAGACCGCATAGTGGATGATCCGGCGCACCACCAGGTCGCCGTCCACCGCCGCCGGTGGTCCCGGCTCCAGCAGGTCGGACAGCCAGTAGCCCAGGAAGCCGGACACGGCAAAGGCCGCGACGGCGGCCAGCGCGTCCCCCAGCACCAGCAGGGTGGAGTTGCGGACCATGGCTCCGGCCGACACCGGACCGGCGGTCGAGAACCCGGTTTGAATCGACATCGTGGGCCTGCGTTCAGGTTTCGCGGCCAGCGGCGGCCGGCCGGCGCGGTCGCCGCCCGGACCCCGTCCGATGCCGCACCGCAGTACCGGCTCCAAACACGGGCACGCGACCCTTTGTTCACAGGCGCATGAATCGGCTATGCTTCTGGGGGAGGGTGATACAGAAAATCATCGCGTTTGTTGCCTCGATATCACGCAAATACCCTGAGGCCTCAAATAATAGACCCGCAAAAAAGGGGAAGTGTAAGGCGTTTTGTATCTCTCCGGCCGGGGAAGGGGTTCCCGTGCCATCATCCGTCCGGGTGAGGCTTGGCCGTGACATGAATGGGGCAAGTAAAGGACGGAATTTTCCCACCGATAAAGAGGTAGGCGCGCCGGCAGGATGACTCTCCGTTTCAGGAACCATCGCGTGTCCGGCTGATTGTTTCTGCCAGCGTGAGCTGAAATGTGCCGTGGCGGGCGGGGAAGGGCTGTGCCGGCGACCGCCCGGACGGCCTTCTGTTCCTCCGGGGGCCGTCTGTTCCGCCCCGGGAGTGGACCGCTGCCGCGGACGGACGGGCGGCCCTTGCGCGCGGATGCGCCCACGAAAAAGGGGCGGGTGTCCGGTGGACGCCCGCCCCTGGTCCGACGTACCGCGGATCAGCCGCGCGGCGCGTGCTTGTTCAGGATGCGCTGCAGCGTGCGGCGGTGCATCTTCAACCGGCGCGCGGTCTCCGACACGTTGCGCTCGCACTGTTCGAAGACCCGCTGGATGTGTTCCCAGCGCACCCGGTCGGCCGACATCGGGTTCTCCGGCGGCGGCGGCAGCGGACCTTCCGCCAGCAGGGCTGCCTCCACCGCGTCGGCGTCGGCCGGCTTGGGCAGGTAGTCCACCGCCCCGGCCTTCACCGCCGCCACGGCGGTGGCGATGTTGCCATAGCCGGTCAGCATGACGATGCGCGCCTCGGGGCGGGCATCGCGCAGGGCCTTGACAACCTCCAGGCCGGACCCGTCCCCCAGGCGCAGATCGACGACCGCGAAGCGCGGGGCCGCCTCGTGCGCCATCTCGACGCCCATGGCGACGCTGTCCACCGCGACCACGTCGAAGCCACGGCGCTCCATCGCGCGGGCCAGACGGGTGCGGAAGGGAGCATCGTCATCGACGATCAGAAGGCTACGGGAAGCGTCCCCGGTAAAGGTCAGCTTCTCCTGTTCCTGTGGCTGTGTCGGCACGTCGGTGCTCATCAAACCCTTCGCTCCGGATTGACCATTCCTCAGCAGACATCCTCGGACGGATGCATGCAGCCTTGTTTGTTATAAAACAAAATTGGGCTTCTTCCAGCGTGCGGCAACCTTGGCCCCGCCTTGTCTGCCATTCCCGTATGACACGACTGCGCCCGACTTTTCCAGAAGAGTTTGCGCGATGAAGACGCCAAGCCCCATGTTCCCGCCGGTCTGGCGGGCGGCCGAGGTGCGGCCGGAGACATAGGGCTCGCCCAGCCGGCTCAGCAGGCCGGGCGGGAATCCGGGACCGTCGTCCGCCACCGTGATCTGGACGCCCGGCGGGGTCCAGTCGATCGTCACCCGCACCGTGGTGCGGGCGAACTGCATGGCGTTCTGGAGGATGTTGCCCAGACCGTGAAGGACCTCGGGGATGTCGCGGACGCCGGGTGCCCCCTCTTCCGGTTCGTTCTCCGTCTCGATCACCAGGGCGATGCCCGGCTTGCGGTAGGGGGCGGCGATGGTCTCCACCAGCGCGGTCAGGGGCAGCGGCGCGAAGGTGTCGCCGGCGGCCTCGTCGGGGTGGCGCGCCAGTTCCGCCAGGATGTCCCGGCAGCGGGCGACCTGGCTCTGCAGCAGTTGCAGGTCCTCGGCCTGCGGGCTGTCGGCGGGGATGTCGCGCGCCAGCTCCTTGGCCACGACGGCGATGGTGCCCAGCGGGCTGCCCAGCTCGTGCGCGGCGGCGGCGGCCAGCGCGCCCACGGCGGAGATGCGCTGGGCCCGCGCCAGCGCGGCCTCGCTGGCCGTCAGCGCGTCGGACAGGCTGCGCAGCCGCTCCGCCACCTGGAACAGGTAGGTGCCGATGAAGGCGGCGGACAGCACCAGCGCCGACCAGATGCCCAGCCGGTAGAGCGGCGGCAGCGTCACCCCCTCGTCCCCCGGCCAGGGCAGCGGCAGGGCGTGCAGCGACAGCCCGGTGAAGCAGGCGATCGTCAGCCCGGTCAGCCCGACCACCGCCGGCAGGCTCAGCGTGCTGGCCGCCACCAGCAGCGGCGCCAGCATCAGCACGGCGAAGGGGTTCTCCAGCCCGCCCGTCAGGAACAGCAGCAGCGTGAGCTGCAGCATGTCGTAGGCGAGATAGAGCCAGGCGTCCCGGTTGTGCAGGAAGGGCTGATGCGCCAGCCGCTGCGCGGCATAGATGTTCAGCAGGACCGAGGCCGCCACCGCGGCCAGGGTGTGCGCCATCGGCAGCTCGAACCCGAGCAGGTAGCCGAGCGTCATCAGCGTGACGAGCTGACCCGCCACGGCGACCCAGCGGATCATGATCAGGGTACGGGCGTGCACGCGCCCACCCGGTGCGGGCGCCGCGTCGTGCGGCAGATAGGGGGAGAAGGCCAGTGTGGGCATCGTGATATTGGGTCGCGTCGGTCTAGGCAGGGGGCACCCATAGGGCCATATTCGATCCTATGTCGCAATCGACCAGATCAACCTCCGGCGATCCGGCCGCCAGCATCCGTGTCGAGGGCCTGACCAAGCGGTTCGGGTCCGTCGTCGCCGTGGATTCGATCAGCTTCGAGGTTCCGTCCGGGCGGACGGTGGCGCTGCTGGGCGGCAACGGCGCGGGCAAGACGACGACGCTGTCGGTCCTGCTGGGGCTGCTGCTGCCGACCTCGGGCCGGGTGGAGGTGCTGGGCCGCGACATGCTGCGCGAACGCTACCGCGTGCTGCCGCGCATGAACTTCTCCAGCCCCTACGTTGATCTGCCGCACCGGTTGACGGTCGAAGAGAACCTGACCGTCTATGCCCATCTCTACGGCCTGACCGGCTATCGCCGTCGTATCCACGCGCTGGCGGAGGATCTGGACCTGACCCGCCTGCTCAACCGCTCCTCCGGCGGGCTGTCGGCCGGGCAGAAGACCCGCGTCGCCCTGGCCAAGGCCCTGTTGAACGAGCCGGAGGTGCTGCTGCTGGACGAGCCGACGGCCAGCCTGGATCCCGACACGGCGGACTGGATCCGCACCTATCTGGAGCGGTTCCGCGCCCGCACCGGCGCCACCATCCTGCTCGCCTCGCACAACATGGCCGAGGTGGAGCGGCTGTGCGACGGGGTGCTGATGATGAAGGCCGGGCGCATCGTGGACCGCGGCGCCCCGGCCGAGCTGCTGGCCCGCTACGGCCGCGCCACGCTGGACGAGGTGTTCCTGGACATCGCCCGCGACCGCCGTGCCGCGGCCGAATAGCGGACGGGCGTGCCGTGGCCCGGCAAGGCGCTTGCCTTCGCCGCGCCGCTTCTCTACCTGAGGCGCATGGACGCCCGTTCCGCCCCCGCCGACCTCCCCGCCGATCCGCCCCCTTCCTATGTCCGCCCTCCGCTGGCGTCCTCGCCGGCCCGGCGGATCGGTGCCGTGGTGCTACGCCACTGGTATCTGCTGCGCGGGTCCTGGCCGCGGGCGCTGGAACTGGCCTACTGGCCGACGGTGCAGCTCCTGCTCTGGGGGTTCCTCTCCCGTTTCCTCGCCACCAACAGCTCCTGGGTCGCGCAGGCCGCGGGCGTGCTGATCGCGGCGGTGCTGCTCTGGGACGTGCTGGTGCGCAGCCAGATGGGCATGTCCGTCTCCTTCCTGGAGGAGATGTGGAGCCGCAACCTGGGCAACCTGTTCGTCAGCCCGCTGCGGCCGGCGGAATGGGTCGTCTCGCTGATCGCCATGGCGCTGATCCGCACCCTGATCGGGCTCAGCGTGCCGGTGCTGATCGCCATCCCGCTGTTCGACTTCAATCTGATCACCAGCCTGGGGCTGCCGCTGCTGCCCTTCTTCGCCAACCTGATGCTGATGGGGGTGGCGGTCGGGCTGGTCACCAGCGGTCTGATCCTGCGCCACGGCATGGGGGCGGAGAGTCTGGCCTGGATGGCGGTCTTCGTGCTGGCCCCGGTGTCGGCCGTCTACTACCCGGTCACCGCCCTGCCGGCGTGGCTGCAGCCGCTGTCGCTGGCGCTGCCCTCCACGCATGTGTTCGAGGGGATGCGGGCCACGCTGTTCGGCCAGCCGTTCCACTGGGGGCATCTGGGGGCGGCCGTCGGGCTCAACCTCCTCTACGGTCTGGCCGCCGCGCTCTACTTCCTCGGTGCCTTCCGCAACGCGCGGACCCGGGGAGCGCTGTTGCAGACGGGGGAGTGAGGCCGCTTCACGGTGTCCCCCGCCGGCAGTCCACTGTTGGCTGCCGGGGGCGTGTTTCCTACAATCGCCCGGCCGCCGCCTGCGAAACCGTTCTCACGCGAACCGTCCCCCACTGCGAACCGTCCCCCACTGCGAACCGTCCAGAGAGCGCCCGTGCCGTCCAGCCCGCACCGCAAGTTCGCCGTCCAGAAGCCGAAAGGCAGGAAGTGGGAGACGCTCGCCCTGGTGGACGGGCTGGAGCAGGGCCGCGCCGAGTTCCGTCAGGCCGTGGCGCAGCACGGCGGCGGCTATGTCCGGCTGATCCAGGTGGACTTCAAGACCGAGGACGTGCTGTCGGACTATGACTGGCACCTGATCGACCTGCACGATCCCTTCAAGGGCAAGGGGCCGACCCGGCCCACCCTGGTCGCCGGCAAGGAGCGTCGGCAGCCCGACCCCGAGTCCGCTGCCGCCGCCGCGGCCCGCCCGGCCCGGCCCGGCCCGGCGCGGGACCCGCGTCCCGCGGGCAGGGCGCCCGCGCCCGCGGCCTCGGTTCCGCGGGAATGGGCGGTGCGGGAATGGGCGGGCTCGGCGGGCCGGCGGCCGCCCAGCAGCAGCGCCGCGCGGACGAGAAGGTGCCCGTGCCTGTCCCCACCTATCTGGCGCTGGCGGCCTTCGGCGCCGTCGCCGGGCTGCTCTGGCTGATCTGGTTCGGCTGATCCCGGCTCAGCCCGCCGCGCGCTGCCGTGGGGGCAGGGGCGCGGGCGGGGCCAGGAGGGACGGCTCCGCCGCCAGCTCCGTTTCCGCCGCCAGCGCCGCCAGATCCCCCGGATCGTGCCCCGCCGCGGTCAGGCTGCGGGCGATCAGCCCGGCCATCCGCCCGCGGAACAGGTCGGCGTGGAAGCCGCGGGCGTGCAGCGCGATCTCCTCGGTGGAGAAGCGGCGCTCCGTCGCCTCGAACCGTTCCACAGCCGCGTTGATGGCGTCCACGCTCTGCTCGCGGAAGAACAGGCCGGTGCGGCCGTCCACCACCGTCTCCAGGGCGCCGCCGCGGCCATAGGCCAGCACCGGCTTGCCCGAGGCCATCGCCTCCACCGGGACGATGCCGAAATCCTCCTCGCCGGGGAACACCAGGGCGCGGCAGCGGGCGTAATGGCTGCGCAGGCTGTCGAAGGGCTGCGGCCCCAGCACCCGCACGTTCGGCCGCGCCATGCGGCGCAGCGCGTCGAGCTGCTCGCCCGCGCCGATCACCACCAGCGGCCGGCCGCTGCGGTTGAACGCCTCCACCGCCAGATCGGCCCGCTTGTAGCCGACAAGCTGACCGGCCACGAGATAGAAGCCGTCATGGTCGCGGGTCGGGGTGAAGTCGTCCACCTCCACCGGCGGGAACACCACCTCTGACCCGCGGCCGTAGTAGCGGCGGATGCGGCGGGCGACGTTGCCCGAATTGGCCGCGAAGCTGTCCACCCGCGCCGCCGTCACCGTGTCCCACCAGCGCAGATAGTGCGCCACCGGCACCAGCGCCGATCCCGCCAGCCGGCCCAGCCCGCCGCGGTAATCGTGGTACATGTTCCAGACATAGCGCATGGGCGAGTGGCAGTAGCAGACATGCACGGCGTCCGGGTCGGTCACCACGCCTTTGGCCGGGCCGCTCTCGCTGCTGATGACCAGGTCGTAGCCGCGCAGGTCCAGATGCTCCAGCGCCAGCGGCATCAGCGGCAGGTACTTCTGGTAGTGCCGGCGGGCGCCGGGCAGTCGGTCGATGAAGCTGGTGACGATGCGGTGGCGCTTCAGCGTCGGCGACAGCACCGCCGGATCGACGACATGGGTGAAGATGTCCGCCTGCGGGAACAGGCGGCAGAGCTGTTCCAGCACCTTCTCGCCGCCGCGCATGGCGACCAGCCAGTAATGGATGATGGCGACCTTCATGGGCCGGAAACCTCGTCGAGAACGGAAAGCAGGCGGCCGGCGCTGACGTCCCAGCCGAAATCCGCGGCCCGCCGCCGACCGCGCCCGGCCAGGGCCGCGCGCAGGGCCGGGTCGCCCGTCAGCCGCGCGACCGCGCGGGCGATGTCGGCGGGGTCCGCCGGATCGACATAGAGGGCGGCGTCGCCGCACACCTCCGGCAGCGAAGCGGCGCGGGCCGCCACCACCGGGCAGCCGGCGATCATCGCCTCCAGGGGCGGCAGGCCGAACCCCTCGTAGAAGCTGGGGAAGACAAGGCAGAGGGCGCCCTGGTAGAGCGCCTTCAGCTCGGCGTCGGAGACCGGGCCCAGCTCGCGCACGCCCGCATCCGGCAGCCCGCCGGCGTCGGCGAAGATGCGCGGATCGCGGTGCCCGGCGGTGACCAGCAGCGGCCGCGGCTCCGGCAGCAGCGCCAGCGCCTTCGCCACCGCGGCCGTGTTCTTCGCCTTCGCCCGGCTGCCCAGGGCGAAGACGTAGCCGCCCGCCGCCAGCCCGTGCCGCGCCAGCGCGCCGGGATCGGCGTCCAGCCCGGCGAAATGGTCGGCAGCGTTGTGGACGACGGCCAGCCGTTCCGGTGCCACCCCGGCATGGCGCGCCAGTTCCCCGGCGGAGAAGGCGCTGACCGTGACGACCTTCAGCGCACGCCGGCCCAGCACCGACCAGAGCGCCCTGTACCAGGCGCGGAACTGCCAGGAATAGCTCTCCGGCACGGCATAGACGCCGGCATCGTGGATCGCCACCACCTGCCGCGGATGCAGCAGCGGCCCCGTGTTGCCCAGGTTCAGCAGCAGCGCACCGCGGGCGGCGCGGGGCAGGTCGATCTGCTCCCAGGCGTGGCCGTGGCGCCGGCCGACCCGGCGCACGGCGATGTGGCGGAAGGGCTCCGGCTCCTGCCCGTCGGGGGGCAGCAGGATCTCCGCCGGCCAGGGATCGCCGGCGGCGGCGCGGGCGGCCAGCGCCGCGTCCAGCGCCCGCACCAGTTCGCGCGCGTAGCGCTGCACCCCGGTCAGGCGCTGCGCCAGGAAGCGGCCGTTGATGGCCAGCGGCGGCCGCGGGGCCGCGGCCGGCCGGGTCCGGGACAGGGGCATCGTCATCGGCCGTACCCGGCAGCGGCGCGGCGGGGGGCGTCCTGCCCGGTCTCCCGGACGGGCGCGTCATCGGCGGGGGCATCGTCGGGACCGACGATCCGGCGTGCCAGTTCGTCCCAGCCGGCGATGCCGGCGCGGGAGATGCCGGCGCGGTCCACCTTGGCGGCGGCGACCAGGGCGTGGCGGATGGAGGCGCGGTCGCCCTGCCGGTAGCCGACGACATGCGGCCGGTCGGGCCGGGTGGCGAAGTCCGGCGCCACCGCCGGCAGCCGGCACCAGGTGTACTGCATCAGCTTCAGCGAACTGTCGGCCAGGGTCTCCGCCCCCTCGCGGTAGGTGTAGGGGGCCAGCCCGATGTCGGCATGGACGATGTAGGGGATGGTCTCGCGGAACGGCATCTCCCCGTACCAGCGGATGTTCGGCCGGTCGCCCGTGCGCGGCACCCGGCCGATGACGTGGAAGGTCCAGTGCGGGAACTGCTCCGCCGCCACGGCCACCAGCTCCGGATCGTAGAAGGAATGCCCGACCGAGACGGCGTGCAGACCGTCCCCGCCGGTTCCGCTCCCGCGCAGCCCGCGGTAGGGGTCGGGGCAGGGGGCGTCGAAGGCGGCGGCGTCGATCCCGTGCGGGTGCAGCCGCGCCGTGCCCAGGGCCGCGAACCGCTCGAAGGAATAGCGTGACGGGGTGGAGATCAGGTCGAACAGCGGCGCCACCCGCTCCTCCGCCGCGATCACGGCCCGGTGCTGGCCCAGGTTCCGGATGTCGTCCGATACCCGGTAGACCAGCCGCGCGCCCGGGTTCAGGCGGCGGATGCGCTCCACCAGCAGCAGCGCGCCCGTGCTCTCCACCATCACCAGATCGGCCCGGCGCAGCGCCTCCTCCAGCCCCGGCATCGGCAGCCGCGCCCAGAGCGCCGCCAGCGGCTGGCTCAGCCGGTCCAGCAGCGGGTGGCGCAGGTGAAAGACATGGTAGGGCGTGTACCAGACATGGCTGGTCAGCCCCGGCCGCACCGTCACGGGCCGGTTCGCCTCGGCCTGCACCGGGTACTCGAAGCGCGGATCGCCGCGCAGCCGCGAGATCGGGCTGATCTGGGTGGTGGCGAAGGTCACCTCCCAGCCCTGCGCGACCAGCGCGTCCGCCAGGAAATGGAAGTTCGCCCGCCGCCGCGAGGCGTAGTAGTGACCCGACAGCAGCACGGCGCGGCGCGGCGCGGGCGTTTCCACCTGCCCGCGCGGGCCGCTGCCGCGGGGCTGCCTGTCGGGTATCGGGTCTTCGGGACTGCGCACGTCGTCTTCTCCGGAGGACCGCGGGGACGCCGGCCCGGGACCGGGCGCCGCCGTCGTCAACGCCCCCCGCGCCGGATCGTTCACGGCGGGGGTGCGGCTACTCCGAAAGCAGTGGATTGCAACGGACGGGGCCCTCCCGGTGTTGCCCTTTCCCGGGGTGCGTACCCATGTGTTGGAAGGCCCCTGTGTTGAAGGCCGGGTTTCCCGGCCGGTGTCCATGGCCGTTCACAGCGAGGAGAGCCTGAACGTGCGAGACAGAAACGCTTCCACCCCCCGCGCTTCCGCTGCGGGCCGGTCGCTCCGGCGCCGGCTGGCCAAGGCCATCGACCGGATCGTGGAGGGGGTGCTCGACGGCATCGCCGGGCTGGCGCAGCCGGCCCCGGTGCCCGTCCCCGTCCGCGTGCGGCCGGACCGCCGCCGCCGCTGAGATCCCGTCGGCGCCGGCACTCCGTCCCGGGCATCCGCCCCGGCCGGACGCCGGCAGGCGCAACGCCGGGAGGGGCGCAAAGCCGGGGGGCCGGAGTACCCCCTAGGGTCGCGGTCTTCCCTGCATGCGCCCCCGCCGACGGTGGAGCCTTCTTTCCCGGCCCGCGTTAGCGCTCTCGTGTCCGGCCCCCAGGGGTCCGGGCCGTCCCCCTTCGTGGACAGCGCGAGCGAGCCGAGATGGCATCCGAAGACGTCATTCCCTTCCGCGAGGCGACCCAGCGGGACCGCGAGCTGCGCTCCCAGCGCCTGACGCGCCTGCTGACCGAACAGCAGGCCGTCTCCCTGCGCGACCAGTTCCTGAAGCTGAAGCGGCGCAAGTGGCTGGTGCTGGGCACCATGCTGGTCGTGACGCTGCTGACCGTGCTGCTGGTCGAGCAGATCACGCCCACCTACACCGCCACCTCGACCGTGATGATCGAGCCGCGGCAGCAGCGCACCCTGGACGTGGAGGCCGTCGTCTCCGGCCTGCCGCCGGACGTGGAGACGATCCAGGGCGAGATCGCCATCATCACGTCGCGCGGGCTGGCGCAGAAGGTGATCGACAAGCTCGACCTCGCCCGGCTGCCGGAATTCAACCCGACGCTGGCGGAGGAGATGGGGCTGGACGGCGGGCCGATCGACGGGCTGACGGACGGGCTGCGCGGCATCGTCGGCTGGGTCGGCGGCCTGTTCGGGGCCGAGCCGGCGCGCCAGGGTCCCGACGATCCCGAGGCGGAGCTGCGCACCCGCATCGTGAACCGCTTCCTGGACCGGCTCAGCGCCGCCCCGCGCGGGCGCAGCCGTGTCATCCAGATCGCCTTCACCTCCACCGACCGGCAGTTGGCGGCCAGCGTCGCCAACACCGTCGCCGACCTCTACATCCTGGAGCAGCTCGAGGCGAAGTACGAGGCGACGCAGCGGGCGACGGACTGGCTCAGCGCCCGGCTGACCGACCTGCGTACCCGGACCGAGGCGGCGGAGCGCGCCGTGGAGGAGTACCGGGCCCGCGCCGGGCTTCTCCAGGGGGAGAACACGACGACCCTGGCGACGCAGGAGCTGTCGCGCCTGAACGCCGAGCTGGTGATCCTGCGCAGCGCCACCGTGGAGGCCGAGGCGCGGCTGCGCGCGGCGGAGCGGGCGCAGGGCACGACGGATGCCTCGTCCCTGCCGATGGCGGTGTTGCAGAGCCCGCTGATCCAGTCCCTCCAGTCCCAGCAGATCGAACTGAACCGCCGCTACGCCGACCTGTCCGAGACGTTCGGCGAGCGCCACCCGCAGATCATCAACATCAAGGCGGAGATGGCCGAACTGGCGACCCGCATCCGCGGCGAGGTGAACAAGATCATCGGCGGCCTGCGCAACGAGGTCGCCATCGCCCGCGAGCGCCAGTCGGTGGTGGAGAAGGAGCTGGAGCAGATGAAGACCGCCGCCGGCGAGCGCGGCACCTCGCTGGTGCAGCTCCGCTCGCTGGAGGAGGAGGCGGCCAGCAACCGGCTGCTGCTGAACACGCTGATGGAGCGGTTCAACGAGACGACGCTGCAACAGGATCTCCAGCAGGCCGATGCGCGGGTGATCTCCCCCGCCCCGGTGCCGCAGGCGCCGTCGGCCCCGAACAAGCCGCTGCTGGTGGGGCTGGCGCTGTTCTTCTCCCTGGTGCTGGGCGTCGTGCTGGCCTTCATCGCCGAACAGCTCGACCAGGGTTTCCGCTCGTCCGAGCAGCTTACCGCCGCGACCGGCCTGCCGGCGCTGGGCATGCTGCCCGTGATCGGGCGGCGGCAGCGCGCCGGCATCGCCCCGGCCGACTTCTTCCTGCGCAAGCCCCGCTCCGCCTTCGGCGAGGCGGTGTCCAGCGCCGTCGCCAGCCTGTTCCTGAGCACCGGCGACCGGCGGCCGCGCACCGTGATGGTGACCTCGGCCCTGCCCAACGAGGGCAAGAGCACGACCTCCATCAATCTGGCGCGGGCGGTGGCGCAGAGCGGCATGCGCACGCTGCTGATCGACGCCGACCTGCGGCGGCCGACCCTGCACACCCAGCTCGGCCTCTCGCTGCAGCCGGGTCTGGTGGAGTATCTCCAGGACAAGGCGACCTTTGAGGAGATCATCCAGCGCGATCCGCGCAGTTCGCTGGACGTCATTCCGGCCGGCGGGCATGTCGCCAACCCGGTCCATTTCCTGGCCGCGGACCGGACCCGCACCTTCCTCCAGGGCCTGACCAAGTACTACGACTTCGTGGTGGTGGACAGCTCGCCCGTCATGGTGGTCTCGGACAGCCGCATCCTCGCGCGCTACGTGGACGAGACGGTGTTCGTCGTCCGCTGGGCCCGCACCCGGCGCGAGCATGTGCTGCACGCGCTGCGCCAGTTGCTGGAGGCGGGCGGCGATCTGGGCGGCGTCCTGCTGACCATGGTCAACACCCGCCGCCATGCCGACTACAGCTTCGGCGACAGCGGCCAGTACCATCTCGGCCCGCGCTACTACGAGCGGTAGGGCCGAGTGTGACCGGGGAGCGGCGTCGGGATCAGCCTTCGGGGAAGTTGCGCGCCCAGACGGGGGCCAGGGCGGGCAGGGCCTCGGCCCGCTCGCAGGCGGCGATCACCCGGGGCGCCACGACCCGGATGCGGTCGCGCCCCGGCCGCCAGCGGCTGAGCGTGGCGGCATAGATGTCCAGCAGGGTGGGCTCCGCACCCAGAAGCCAGGGACCCGACAGCCGGGGACCCGGCAGCAAGGGGGCGGGGTCCAGCGCCTGTTCCAGGGTGCGCCAGCAGGACAGGATGCGCGCCACCGTGGCGGTGCGCAGCTCCCGCTGCGCCGCCTCACCCCCGACCCAGCGTTCGGGGAAGTCGCCCACCGTGTACATGGGGTAGACGGCCCCCGCCAGGAACAGCAGCCAGCGCAGGAACGGCGCCCGGGCCGGATCGCCCGGCGCCGGGGCCAGCCGGGGGTGGCGGTCCGCCAGCCAGAGCAGGATGGCCGCGCTTTCCGTCAGCACCGTACCGTCCTCCAGCAGCAGGGCCGGCACCTGTCCCATCGGGTTCACGGCATGCAGCCGCGCCACCGTGGCCGGGTCGCCGCCAGGGTCGGTCAGGATGTACTCATAGGGTTCGCCGGCCAGGGTGAAGGCGGCTTCGACCGCCGCCGAGCCGCAGCCCGGGCATCCGTACAGGGTCGGCATCCTTATCCCCCCTTCAGGCCCCCCTTCAGGCCCCCCCTTCAGGGTCATGCCGCCGGGGTCTGCCGTCGGCGTCGGCACAGGGAAACGCACAACGCCGCCGGGAGCAAGCGGCTCCCCAGCAGCCGGCCCCCCTGCGGTCAGTTCCGTGGCGGCCCGCCGGCTCAGTCCCCTCGGGGCTTGCCCTTGTCGGTACCTCCGGCCGGAACCGTGCTGCCGGGAACGGCGTCGGCGGGCGTGCCCAGGCCGGCGCCGGGTTCGGGCGTGTGGCCGCTGCTGGCGCCGCCGCCGTAGTCCAGGCCGCCGGCCCGATTCCCGTCGATGCGGCCGTCGCGCACCTGCTTTTCCAGGCTGTCGGGCTTTTCCAGGCTGTCGGGCTTTTCCAGGCTGTCGGGGGTTGCCTTCGCCCTCGCGCCGGGGGGCTTCGCGTCGCCGGGGCGGTCGGCCATGGTCGTTCTCCTGCCGGGGGTGTCTCGGGGTCCGGCAGCGGCAACAGGGGCAGGGTGCCGGAGTTCCGCCCCGGCGCCTGCTCCCGGCGCCCGCCCCTATTCCGCCGCGCCGCGCAGCGGCTCCGGCTCCGGCCGGTTCAGCAGCGACACCCCGTCCAGGGAGTTGGGGACCGGCGCCCCCATCAGGTGCAGGATGGTGGGGGCCATGTCCGTGCCGTGGCCCTTGGGCAGGGAGCCGTGCGGGATGCCCGGACCGGCGATCACGGCGAAGCCTTCGGAGGTGTGGCTGCCGGTGCGGCGGTAGGGCACCGGCCCGATCCGGCCATGCACCGGATGGTCGGCCACGTCCGCCGGCACCGGGTCCCACTCCACCACCAGGTCGGCCTCGGCCAGGGTCGGGTCGTCGGGCAGCGGGTTCGCCCGGGTGCGGTGGACGGTGCGGGCGATGGGGCGGCCGTTGCGGGGGTTGACCAGGTCACGGATGGTGCGGGCGATGTCCTCGCAGGTCCGGTCGTAGTCGGCCGGATCGACGATGCCGTTCGCCTCGCGCCCCTTCAGGTTGATGCGGACATAGCCGTCGGCGAAGCTGGGCAGGGCGAAGGCCCGCATCTGCGGCCAGCAGTTGGCGTACCACATGGCCGGGATGAAGCGCAGATCGTCATAGTGATTCGGGTGCGCCGGCCCGCCGCCCCAGCCCAGCCGCTTCTCGATCTCCCAGGTGTAGTCGAAGCGGGCATGGCGCCGCGCCAGCCGGCGCAACGGGTTGACGTCCACCTTGCGCGCATAGACCTCGGCCGCCCAGTGGCGGTCGCGCAGCAGGCTGCGCGGCTCGGGCAGGGGGGCGCCCGGCGTGCCATCAGCGAAGGCGGCCCGGCCCATGCTGTAGCGGTACATCAGTTCGGGCAGGAAGAACATGCTGGGCAGGTCCATGGAGTTGCCCTCCATGCCATGGACCGAGAACAGCAGCACCCGCGCATCCGCCGGGGCGGCCTCCAGGATGCGGGCGCAGGCGCGGTCCACCTCCTCCTGGACCTGGAGCACGGGGTCCACCCCGTCGGCCGGCGGCTCGTACAGCGGATGCGCCGGGTCGGAGCGGTGCCAGAGCGCGTGCCCGGCCGAATGCGGCTCCCCGAACACGGTCAGGAACAGGTTCCAGCGGTCGCGCCGCATCAGGTCGGCGCAGATCTCGCCCCGGCGGCGGATGCCGGTCAGCATCTTCTCCAGGAACGGCCCCTCGCGCCCGGTCTCCCAGGGCTCCAGATTGTCGTCCAGGAAGGCGGGGTGGTCGCCGTGGCGGGCGATCAGCTCGTCCATCAGGCCCGGCGGGCTGGAGGCGCGCGGGGTCTGCGGCGAGTGCGCGCCCCAGGCCAGCGCCTGCACCCCGGACACCCGGTCGGAGATGACGGACTGCGGCACGTCGAAGACGGCGACCTTCCAGTCCGGTCCCAGCGCGTAGAAGGGCGGCACCGGGTCGAAGCCGTAGCCGCCGCGCTGGCGCACCGAATAGGTCAGGGCATCGTACAGGATCGGCGTCCAGTAGCCGGTGCGCTCGGGCACGCTGCCGGTCAGGAACGTGGTCCAGGGCAGCTCGGCGGAATAGACGGCGAAATTGTCCAGTTCCGCGTGCAGTCCTTCGTTCCAGAGCCGGGCCAGGGTCGGCAGCCGGCCCTCGCGCATCCAGCGCTGCACCAGCGTGTGCTCGGCGGAATCCAGCCCGATGGCGATTACCGGACAGGTCATGGTCACCTCCCTCTGGCTCCCCGCCCCCGGTCGGGACGGAACATGGATCTCCGGGCAGCGTTGCCGCCCGGACAGGAACACCCCTACCCAGGAACACCCCTACGGCGGTTGTGGTTCGCTTCCCTGTGCGTCCGCGGGAGGCGGGAGCGACGTGCCCCGGCCGGGGTAACGCGACCGGGGCACTTGGGCCGGGCGTCGGGAACCGGCGTGCCCGTCCGCCCGTTCGCTTCCCGACGCCCGGGCCGCGACGCGCGGGTTCCCTTGCCGCCAGCCGTCCCTCGGGACGCCTCATCGGGACGCCATGCAGAACCAGACCGTATCCAAGTCCGCTGCCGCTTGCCCCGGCCCGCGCATCGCCGCGATCGTCTGCACCCACAACCGCGCCTGGCATCTGGCCCGCGCGCTGGACAGCCTGCGCGCCCAGACGCTGGCGCCCGCGGCGTTCGAGGTCGTGGTCGTGGACAACGGCTCGACCGACGACACGCGCGACGTCATCGCCCGCGGCATCGCCGGCGCGTCCAACATGCGCAGCGTGTTCGAGCCGGTGCTGGGCCTCTCCCGCGCCCGCAACACGGGCTGGCGGCAGGCGCAGGCCCCCCTCATCGCCTATCTGGACGACGACGCCGTGGCCGGGCCGGACTGGCTGGAACGGCTGCTCCGGGCGTTCGCGGACCCGCGTGCCGGCGTCGTCGGCGGCCGCATCCTGGGCGACTGGGAGGTGCCGCGGCCGGCCTGGCTGGCCAGGCAGCTCCTGCCCAGCCTGACCGTGATCGACTGGGGCGAGCGGCCGTTCACGGTGCGGCCGCCCTGCTTCGTGGCCGGCGCCAACATCGCCTTCCGGCGCGAACACCTGGAACGGCTGGACGGCTTCTCCGAGCATCTGGGCCGCAAGGGCGGCCTGCTGCTCTCGGCGGAGGAGCGGGAGATGACCCGGCGGATCGAGGCGCTGGGCTTCGAGACACGCTATGAGCCGGCCGCCTGCGTGCGCCACTGGGTCGGGCGCGAGCGGCTGACCCAGGCCTGGTTCCTGGAGCGCGCCCACTGGCAGGGCGTCTCCGAGGCGCTGGCGGAGATGGACGGCCGCACCCTGCCCCAGGCCGAGCGCGAGGCGCGCGCCCGGCGGCGGCTGTTCGCCCGGCAGGTGCTGAAGAACCGGCTGCTGGCCCTGCTGGGCAACCGCAGCCGGCCGCGCCTGTTCGTGGCGCATGTCGATATCGCCCGCGCCCGCGCCTATGCCGAGACGCTGCGCCGCGGCGCCGCCCCGGCAGAGGCGGTGGCACCGGAGCCAGCCCCCGCCCTCGGGCGCTGATCCGGGGCCGCGGTCCTCTGGCGCCGGCGCCCGCGCACGGGTAGAAAGGCGGCCATGAGCGACCTGACCGCCCTGATCGACGCCCTGCCCGACGCCCGTGTGCTGGTGGTGGGGGATGTCATGCTGGACCTGTTCACCCATGGCAGCGTCGAGCGCATCTCCCCCGAGGCGCCGATCCCCGTGCTGCGGGTGGAGCGCGAGACCGCCATGCCGGGCGGCGCCGGCAACGTGGCCTGCAACCTCGCCGCCCTGGGGACGCAGGTGCGCCTGCTCTCCGTCGTGGGGGAGGACGCGGCCGGTGCCCAGGTCCGCGCCCTGGCGGCGGAACGGCTGGGCGGGGCCGACGGGCTGCTGTCCGATGCCGGCCGCTGCACCACGCGCAAGACCCGCTTCCTGGCCGGCGGCCAGCAGCTTCTGCGCGCCGACAGCGAGACGGTGGCGCCGCTCTCCCCGGCGCTGGCGGACGCGCTCGTCGCCCGCGCCGTGGCCGCGCTGGACAGTTCCGCCGTCCTGGTCCTGTCCGACTACGGCAAGGGCGTGCTGACCGCGGCCGTGACGGAGCGCCTGCTGGAAGCGGCCGCGGCGGCCGGGCGGCCGGTGCTGGTCGATCCCAAGGGCACCGACTTCGCCCGCTACCGCGGGGCGGCGGCCGTGACGCCGAACCGCCGCGAACTGGCCCTGGCCAGCGGCCTGCCGGTCGGCACGGATGCCGAGGTGGAAATAGCCTCCGCCCGCCTGATCGCCGCGGCCGGGATCGGCGCCGTCGTCGCCACCCGCAGCGAGGAGGGCATGTCCGTCGTCCGCGCCGGTCCGCAGGGGCCGGAGGCGACGCACCTGAAGGCCGAGGCGCGGGAGGTGTTCGACGTCTCCGGCGCCGGCGACACGGTGGTGGCGACGCTGGCCGCGGCCCTGGCCACGGGGGCGGACCTGGCGGACGCGGCCCGGCTCGCCAACCTCGCCGCCGGCATCGTCGTCGGCAAGGTCGGCACCGCCGTGGTCCGCCCCGACGAGCTGCGGGCCGCCCTGCACCGGCAGGACTGGGCGGCGGGGGAGGCCAAGTGCCTCGGCCTCGACGCCGCACAGGAGCGGGTCGCCCGCTGGCGCCGCAAGGGCCTGACGGTGGGCTTCACCAACGGCTGCTTCGACCTGCTGCACCCCGGCCATGTCTCGCTGCTGGCGCAGGCGCGGGCCGCCTGCGACCGGCTGGTGGTGGGGCTGAACAGCGACGCCTCCGTCCGCCGGCTGAAGGGGGAGACGCGGCCGGTGCAGGGGGAGGCGGCGCGGGCCACCGTGCTGGCCTCGCTGGCGGACGTGGATCTGGTGGTGATCTTCGAGGAGGATACACCCCTGCGCCTGATCGAGACGCTGCGGCCCGACGTGCTGGTCAAGGGCGCCGACTACACGGTGGAGACGGTGGTCGGCGCCGGGCTGGTGCAGTCCTACGGCGGCCGCGTCCTGCTCGCCGATCTGGTGGAGGGGCAGAGCACCACCCGCATGGTCGGCCGCATGCGCGGCTGACGCCGGCGGCCCGGACCGGGACCTCCGCCCGCTACAGGACCCGGCCGGGGTCCTCCAGCCGGTGCAGCCGGGCGGCGGCGGCCTGGGCCGCGCGCAGGGTGACGGCCTTGCGCCGGGCGGCGGCCAGCTTCAGCACCGGCGCCTCGCGCAGCACCTCCGCCCCGAAGGCGTCCGCCACCATCAGGCCGCAGCCGTCGGGGATCAGCTCCTGCGGGAAGTCGGCGGCGACGGCGAAATAGAAACAGTCGCAGAACTCCCGGTAGTCCGGCCATTTGTGGTCGGCGCGGAAGTCGGCGACGCAGCTCTTGACCTCCACGATCAGCACGCCGCCATCCTCGGCCAGCCCGAACACGTCGGCACGGCGGCCGTTCGCCAGCGGGAACTCCACCAGCGTGGCGATGCCACGGTCCGCCAGCGCCCGGCGCACCCCGCGGGTGATCGCCGCGGCGGCCTCGGACGGGGGACGCGGCAGGGCGGGCAGCGCGCCCGTCATGATGCGAGGTCCGTCATGATACGAGGCCCGTCATGATGTGAGATCCGTCATGGTACGGATCATGAACGAACCCGCCCCGCCTGCCAAGCGCGGGGGGGCCAGGCACGGGCGGGCAGCAGAGGCGGGAAGGGCGACGCGGAGCCGGCCCGGAGATGCAGAAAAGCAAAGGCCCCACCGGGGGGGGTGGGGCCTGGAAATCGACGCCGTGCCGGACTTGCAATCGCCCGGGCACGGCCGCCCCTGGAGGGGTCTTAGATGCGGATGGCCCCTGGAAGCCGATGGTTCGTGGGCTCAGAGCCGCTGACCACCTGAATCTGTGCTAGCGCAGGTGCCTTGTCAATCCACCCAACCCGAGGGCGCTGAGCACGCAGCCTCTCACCTTGCGCATGTCGTCCTCGGGGATTGGCGCGGTCCTGTAGAGGCGTCGTCCCCTCTCGTCCTTCCCGATCCTTGGAAAATCCAGCCGGTGGAAACCAACGGCATAGATCATATCTCCCTTTACCCAGCGAAGCTGGTCTCCCCAGGGCTCCGGCAGGGGCGGATCAAGCCTGATCTGGCAATGGTAGGGCATCCTCGGGCGGGGGTCTTCCATGCTCAGCGCCACGACAGTGCAAAGGCCGGCACGGACGCTGATCTTCGGACTGACGACGATCACGGGCCGGCGCTTCACCATTTCGGGTTCCTTGAACCCCTGGTCGAAGTCGCAGAGGAGAACAGTGCCGGCAGGAGGGTGATCTTGAATGGGCATCGCAGCCCTGAGATGTTTTCCGGCGAGCAGGAATCCGATGAGAATAGGATTGGAATGATGATTCGCGCCAGAGGCATTCTCCCCTGCTTCCGTGCAGCTCATGGGACTCTTTCCGGCATGGGGAGCCGGCCTGGAGGAGCGCCATTCCCTCGACAAGGGGCCGCGATGTCCTGGCGCCTGGATGGAGCGGGTCAATGCTCACCGTGATCGACGCGCTGGAGGCGCCGCATCCCCTGGCCGGCAACGGGGCCGTCTGGCGGGTGGTGACGGACGGGGTGATGGGGGGCATCTCCCGCGCCGTGCTGGCGCGCGAGACGGTGGCCGGCCGTCCCGCCCTGCGCCTGCGCGGCGAGGTGCGGCTGGAGAACGACGGCGGCTTCGTCCAGATGGCGCTGGACCTTGCTCCGGACGGCGGGCCGGTGGATGCCGCCGGCTTCGCCGGGCTGGAACTGGACGTGCTGGGCAACGGCGAGGGCTATGGCCTGCACCTGCGCACGACGGACATCGCCCGGCCCTGGCAGTCCTACCGCCAGGGCTTCGCCGCGCCGCCGGCCTGGACCACCGTCCGCCTGCCCTTCGCCGGGTTCGTGCCGCACCGGACGGACGTGCCCCTGGACACGCGGCGGCTCCGCCGGGTCGGGCTGGTCGCCATCGGGCGTGCCTTCGCCGCCGACCTGTCGCTGGGGCGGCTGGCCTTCTACGGCCCGGCCTGACGCCCTGCGCGCCGACCGACGGCGGCAGGCTCAGAGCGGCGGGACGCCAGCGCTGCGCTGCCAGCTTTCCGCCAGTTCCATCAGGCGGTGGGTCTGCGCCCGCTGTCGCCGCTGTGACAGCCAGAAGGCGCCCCACATCACGGCCAGCAGGAGAAGCCAGAACAGGCCGAGCTGACGCCAGTTGCCGCCGGCGATGGTCAGCACCAGCAGGAACAGCGTCACCACGACCGAGATGACGATGTAGGCGATCCGGGTGCGCAGGAAGGCCGCCTCGTCGCTGGAGGCGAAATCCTCTGCCAGGGTCTGAAGCTCACGGCCGGCCTGCTGCCGCGCCTGGGTAACCGGGTCCATGCTCGCTCCCTCTCAAATCCGGGTGAGCCCAGCCTGCCCCAGCCGGCGCGCGGAATCGAGCCCCCATGCTGTCTTGCCCCCGTGGCGTCCCTCCTGCGGCGCCTCTCCTGCGTCCGTCAGGCCGAGCCGGCCGGCGGCATGGAGGCGAAATCGTCCTCCCGGTCGCCCAGCAGGCGGCCCAGCGCCGCCACGGTCATGGCCAGCGCCGCCTCGTCATCGTGGCCCATCCGCTTCAGGTTCTCGTAGACGCCCTGGGCCAGAAGCTGGGCCAGCCGTTCACGGTCGTCCTGGCTCAGCGAGGCGAACAGCGCCTCGCTGCCTGCGCGGGCGCGGCCCGGCCGGCTCCGGCGCTCCGCCAGCACCCGGTCGATCGCCTGCTCCAGGTCCGCGATGCGGTACCAGAGGTTCTTCTGCATGCTCTCCTCGCGGCGCTGCACGCCAGGAGAGCTAGGCCGCACGCGCCCTGCGTCAAATGCCGCCGCCCGTCGCGCGGGGAAACGCCGCTGCACCGCACCGCGCTGCGGACCATGCGCGCCCTTCGCATTTGCCCGGTCAGGTCCTATGATGCCCCGGGGCCGCTCCGGCCCGACCGCACACCGACCACAGATGCTTTCCGTTGAAATCTCGATCGTCGTCCTGCTGATCCTCCTGAACGGCTTCTTCGCCATGTCCGAGCTGGCCGTCGTCTCCGCCCGCCGGGGCCGCCTGCAACAGATGGCCGAGGAGGGCAGCCACGCCGCCCGTACCGCGCTGGCCCTGCAGGAGGACCCGTCGCGGTTCCTCTCCGCGGTGCAGATCGGCATCACCCTGATCGGCATCCTGAACGGTGCCGTCGGCAGCGCCACCCTGGGCGACCGGCTGGGCCGGGTGCTGGAGACGGTGCCGTCGCTGGCCGGCTACGGCGCGCTGCTGGGCACGGCCATCGTCGTCGTCATCATCACCTATCTGTCGCTGATCGCGGGCGAGCTGGTGCCCAAGCGCATCGCGCTGAACAATGCCGAGCGCATCGCCGCCTTCGCCGCCCCGGTGATGTCGGGCCTGTCGCGCGCCACGGCGCCGTTCGTCTGGCTGCTGGGGGCGTCGACCGAGGCGATGCTGAAGCTGCTGCGTATCCCGGACAGGCCGGACTCCACGGTGACCGAGGAGGAGGTCAAGAGCCTGATCGCCGAGGGCACCGCCAGCGGCGTGTTCGAGCCGGAGGAGAAGCGGATGATCGAGGGCGTGCTGCGCCTGTCGGACCGCACCGTCCGCTCGATCATGACGCCGCGGCTGGACGTGGACTGGCTGGACGTGGACGCCGATCCCGACAGCCTGCGCCGCGACATCCAGGAGGCGGGCCATTCCCGCTACGTCGTCTGCCGCGGCGACCTGGACGACGTGGTCGGCGTCGTCCACATCCGCGACCTGCTGGAGGCGCAGTTCGCGGGGCGCCCCCTCGATCTGCGCGCCGCCACCCGCGACGCCCTGGTCGTGCATGACGGCACCGAGGTCATGCGCCTGCTGGAGCTGTTCAAGAAGACCGGGCAGCAGATCGCCGTGGCGGTGGACGAGTACGGCTCCGTCGAGGGCGTCGCCACCCTGACCGACGTGATGGAGGCCATCGCCGGCGACCTGCCCGAGGCGGGGGAGGAGGGCGAGGAGGCCGACGTGGTCCGCCGTGCCGACGGCTCCTACCTGATCGACGGCATGCTGGCCGTGGAGGAGGTGGAGAGCCTGCTCTCCCTGCGCAGCCTGCGCGACGAGGACGGCGAGTACCACACCATCGCCGGCTTCGTGCTCTTCAAGCTGGGCCACATCCCCAAGGCCGGCGAAGGGTTCAGCCATGACGGCTGGCGCTTCGAGGTGGTGGACATGGACGCCCGCCGCATCGACAAGGTCATGGTCTCCCGCCTGACGCAGCAGGAGCCGTAGGGCGCGGGCGCCAGTCCCGCGGGTTCCGGCCCGCTACTCCAGCAGGATCGTTCCCGCCGGCGCCGGGTCGGCGTACAGCGCCCCGACCAGGGCGGCGCGGCGCTCCTGCGTGGCGCGCTGGTTGATGTAGCCCTTGTCCGTGATCTCGCCCGCGTCCATCGACGGCGGCTCGGTCAGCAGCAGCAGCGCCCGGACCCGGGTGCTCAGCCCCGGATTGCGGGCGTTCCAGTCGCGCAGGCCCTGGCGCAGCCGGCCCTGCACGGCGGGATGCGCCAGCAGCATGGCCGGCGGCAGGCTGCCGCCGGGATCGTCCGCCAGCTTCTGGCAGCCCATCAGGTTGGGCCAGGCCAGCAGCCGCACGTCGTCGCGCGACAGGCCGCAGACGACGGCGTCCAGCAGCACCGGAGCGCAGGCGTCCAGCACCCCGATGCGCAGGGGGCCGACATGCACCCAGGTGCCGGAGGTCAGCTTGAAGTCCTCCACCAGCCGGCCGTCCATGATCAGCCCCTGGGCCGGGTCGCGCGGGTCGATCAGGCGCCCGGCGTCGCCGGTGCGGTAGAACCCCTCCTCGTCGAAGGCGGCGCGGGTCCGCTCGGGGTCCTTGTAATAGCCCGGCGTCACGATGGGGCCGCGGATGCGCAGCTCGAACTTGGTCCCCACCGGGGCCAGCTTCAGCTCCACCCCCGGCAGCGGCAGGCCGATGGTGCCGGCGGCCTCCGGCAGCGCCGCCCAGTGGACGCTGGTCGCGGTCGGCGCCGTCTCCGTCATGCCGTAGCCGGTCAGGAAGGGGATGCGGCTGCCGGTCGTGCGCACGGCATGGTCCTGCATCTTCTGCCAGACCTCCAGCGGCAGCACCGCCCCGCCATAGGCCATCGCCTCCAGCCGCGAGAAGAAGCTGCGGCGCAGCGCCTCGTCCTGGTCCAGGGCGGCGGCCAGCATGGCATAGGCGACCGGCACGTTGCCGTAGGTGGTGGGGCTGATCTCCCGCAGGTTCCGCACCGTCTCCGCGAACTGGCCGGGCAGCGGCTTGCCGGCGTCGATGTAGAGGGTGCCGCCGGTGCGCAGGTTGGCGTTGAAGTTCTGGTTGCCGCCGAAGGTGTGGTTCCAGGGCAGCCAGTCCAGATGCACGCCCGGCGCCGGGAAGCGGGTGGTGGCGGCCGACATGGCCTGGTTCGCCGTCATCATGCCCTGGGTGTTGATCACCGCCTTGGGCATGCCGGTGGAGCCGGAGGTGAACAGGTATTTCGCCACCGTCCGCGGCCCCGTGGCGGCGTGGGCGGCCTCCACCCGCGCGCGCTCCTCCGCGTCCAGCGGGCCGCCGACCAGCTCGTCGAAGCGCAGACAGGCTCCAGCGGGCGCGGCGCCATCCGGCACGACGACCGGCACGTCCGGCCCCAGTTCCTCCCGCGCCACGGCGATGGCGCGGGCGTAGCGTCCGCCATGGTCGGCGAAGACCAGCCCGGGCCGCAGCAGCGCCGCGATGTGGCGGATGCGGGCGCAGTCCTGGCTCAGCAGGCTGTAGGCCGGGCTGGCCGGGGCCACCGGCACCCCCACCGTCAGCGCCCCCAGCATCAGCAGCGCGTGCTCGATGCCGTTGCCGGACAGGATCATCACCGGCCGCTCCGGTCCCAGCCCCAGGGCCAGCAGGGAACGGCCGATCCGGTCCGCCCGCTCGCGCGCCTCGGCATAGGTCAGGCCGCGCCAGTCGCCCCAGCGCCCGTCGGGCAGCGCCTCCCGCTGCACCAGCATCGGCCGGTCCGGCGCCTCCGCCGCCCAGCGGCGCAGCCAGTCGATGACGCTGCGCGCCGGCGGCTCCATGGACAGGCCGGAACGGAGCAGGATGCAGCCGTCGGGCCGGTGCTCCACCACGACATCGGGCGGGATCAGGCCGGTGTCCCGCCAGGGGATGCCGGTTTCCGGAGCGCGGGCGGAGTCCGGGTGCGGGGCTGGAATGCTGTCCATGGGCGACCTCCCTCGTGGTCGTGCGTCCCACTCTCAGCCGTGCCCGGGATCACGTCCCGGGATCGTGCCCGGCGGTCCGCTTCTGGTTCTGTTTTTGTTTTTGTTTTTGTTTCTGTGTTTCTGCTTCAGGTCGGCGGGACACCGCCCGCCGCCGCCCGGTCCGATGCCGGGTTCCGCTGAGTGTAGCAGCCCCGCCCGCCCCCGCAATTCCCCACCCGCACCCCGCCCGCCCCGTCCGCAGGGCGGTGGGGCGAAGGGAAATGGAAGAGGGGGGAGCGTCGCCCCCGCGCGGAACGCAGCAGGGGGCGACGGCGTTTCCCGCGTGGGCCGCGGGGCTTCTGCCGCGGCATGGGAGGAGAGCGAGAGATGAACGCGCAGGCCAACGCCGTGCAGACCCCCGCGCCGGAGGACCGGCCGGCCATCGAAGGCGGGGTGGTTCCCTATCTCCAGGTGGACGGCGCCATCGAGGCGGCCGCCTTCTATGGCCGGGCCCTGGGGGCGGAGCAGCGGGCCATCCGGGCCGCCGACCAGAAGGGCCGGACCATGCATGTCCACATGCTGATCAACGGCGGCTCGGTCATGCTGAGCGACCCCTGTCCGGAGCAGGGCTATCCGCAGCAGCCGGCCCAGGGATTCACCCTGCTGCTCGCCGTGGACGATGTGCAGGCCTGGTGGGACCGGGCCGTGGGCGCCGGGATGACGGAGGCGATGCCGCTTCAGGACATGGCCTGGGGCGACCGTTACGGCCAGCTCCGCGACCCGTTCGGGGTGACCTGGGCGCTGGCTTCTCCGATCCGCTAGAGGTGCGGGGCCGATACGTGCGGGGCCGGACCCAGGGTGTCAGTGCCGGGCCCGCCAGCCGGGGCTTTCCGCGTCCAGGATGCGTTCAAGCTGTCCGACGCGGTCCTCCAGGCCGGCGGCGCGGGCCGCAAGCTCGGCCGCCGCCCCTTCGGACAGGCCCTGGGCCTTCGCCTTCCGCCAGCCGGTCATGTGGTTCATGACGATGGCGACGATGGGGATCGCCAGGGCGAACAGCGCAACGAGTTGACCACCGCTCAACATGTCGGACTCCGTCAGGCATCAGGTCGGGGGTGTGGGGAAGGAGGATCGGGGCGCCCGGCGCGGGACCGCCCGGCTCAGGGCCTCCCGGATCGGGGCCTCCCGGATCAGGGGCGCCCGGCCAGCCGGCCGATCTCGCGGTCGAGCTGGTACTCCTTGCTGGTGACGTGGCGTTCCATGTCGGCCACGCGGCGCTCCAGCTCGTCGAACACCCGGAAGCGGCGGCGCAGCTCGACCTCGCGCTGGGCCGCCTTGATCTCCAGTTTCTGCCAGCGCCGCATGTGTGACGTGACGATGCTCACGATGGGGATCAGCAGGGCGACGATCGCGATCAGATGTCCGGTGGTCATGGCCCCTCCATCCGCGGGCAGGACCCGCGTCACTTCTTCTTTTCAAGGTCCCGGAACTGGCGGTGCAGGTCGTACTCGCGGGAGGCGACGTAGCTCTCCATGCCGCCGATCTGCCGGTCCAGCTCGCGGAACTTGGTCTTCAGGCCCGCCAGGGTCTGGTCGGGCCGGGTCGTGACCGACCGCCAGAACCGCTCCTCCTCCTGGCTTTCGTAGAGGTGGGAGGGCCGCTCCTTCAGCACGATCCAGAGCACGACATAGCCGGCCACGATCGCGAAGAAGAAGAAGGGCAGGCCCAGCAGCAGCCCCAGCCGGACGATCCAGGCATCGACATTGATGTAGTCGGCGATCCCGGCGCAGACGCCGGCCAGCTTGCCGTCCTGGGTGTTGCGGTAGAGCCGGTGCGGGTTGGGCGACCGGAACATCGGGTCCATCTGTGGCATCGAAGACGCCTCCCTGGTCGGGTCGTGGTCCGTGTCGTAGCCGCCGTAGGCGTCCCGGCCGGGGGCGGGACCCTGTCCCGTCCCCCTGGCCGTCCCCCGGCCCGTCCCGCGGTCCATTCCCCGGTCCGTCCACGGGTCCTTGCCCCCCCGGGACATCCCGATGCCGCCCAGACCGAGATACTCGCTCCAGCTCTGGCCGGGGTCCTTGCCCAGGAGATCGCGCTCCCAGTCGAACCCCGGGCGGCCGCCACGGCTGCGCATGCTGCTGTAGCGGTGCTTGCGGAAGGGCGGCGGGCCGCCACCCCTGTCATAAGGATCGCTCATGGTGCCTTGGCCCTCCAGCCCGGTGCCTCGGCATCGAGGATCTTCTCCAGCGACCGGATCCGGTCCTCCATCTGCGCCGCGCTGTGCCAGAGATCGGCCAGCATCTTCTCGTCGTCGGCCGAGAGCGTCTTGGCGATGCGCCATTTGGTGACGTAGTGGAAGATGATCCAGATCGGGGCGACGATGGTCAGGAACGCCACCGCCACGACAAATGCGCCTTCAGGCATCTTGAGCCCCCTCTTGGGTCGAACCCGCCACGCCACTTACTCCGGTTGAGACTTCGCCGCCAGCCTGGCCTTCAGCGCCTGCAGCTCCGACTCGACCTTGGAGTCGGCTTCGAGTTCCGCGATCTCGTCCGCCAGGCTCTTCTTCTGGCCCATCGCCATCACCTCGGCCTTGCCCTCCAGCACGTCGAGATTGCGCTCGACCTGCTCGAAGCGGGTGAAGGCGTCGGTGATGCGGTTGTCATAGAGCTGGGTGCGGACCTTGAGCTGGTTCGTCGCCGTCTTGTGGCGGGCCACCAGGGCCTTCTCGCGGGCCTTGGCGTCGGCCAGCTTCTGCTGGAGCTGCCCGATGTCCTCGTTGGTCTTGGACAGGGCCTCGTCCAGCCGGGCCAGCTCCGTCGCCATGGACTCGGCGGCCTCGGCCAGCTTGGCCTTGGCGACCAGGGCCCCCTTGGCCAGATCGTCACGGTCCTTGCTCAGCGCGAACTCGGCCTTGCGCTGCCAGTCCTCCGACTCGCGCCGCAGGTCGGCCAGCTTGCGCTCCAGTTCCTTCTTCTCCGCGACGGTCTTCACGGCGGAGGACCGGACCTCGACGAGGGTGTCCTCCATCTCCTGAATGATCAGGCGGATCAGCTTCTCCGGATCTTCGGCGCGATCCAGGATGGAGTTGATGTTCGAATTCACGATGTCGCCGAGACGGGAAAAGATGCCCATGTCACGGGTCTCCTTCAGGCAAGGGCGATGAAAAGGTTGCTCATCACGGTGGCGACCGCAAGGATGATCCAGGCCTCCGCCGGTACGGCGCGGAAATCCTCGTAGAGGGTCCGCAGCACGCCGTCGGTCCGGCGGGCGAAGAAGCCCGTCCCCGGGGCGCGTTCGCACCGGATTTCCCGACCGAACGTCTCCGTCCGTGGGAGGTGTCCGGTTTGGAAGGTCTGGTCTGTCATCGTCACTGTCCCCCTTCGTGAGAGAAGGTCTGCTTCCGGTCGGGGACATATCAGCAAGCACCGTGCCAACCGTCCCTGTCCGCCGGAAATCCTTGGAAATCAAGGCGGATACCGCGATCGGTCTTGACCACCCCAGTGGCCGGGTTTAGCATCCGGACCATTCCTTGGCGGTTCTCGCCACTCGGTCGCCGATCACACCAATCCCGCTTCTCCGCCTTCGGGGAAGCCGGGGGCGACCGCCCGAAACGGCCCCGGCGCACCCGGCCCGGGACCCCAGACGCAGGGGGGACACATGCCCGCCGCCGCCAGCCCGCCGTCGCTGATCGGCCAGGCCCCCGCCTTCACGGCGCTGATGGAGCATGTCTCGCAGGCCGCAGCCCTGAACCGTCCGACCCTGGTGATCGGGGAGCGCGGCACCGGCAAGGAGCTGGTGGCCGCCCGCCTGCACTATCTGTCGCCGCGGTGGGACCGGCCGTTCGTCAAGCTGAACTGCGCGGCCCTGTCGGAGACGCTGCTGGAGACGGAGCTGTTCGGCCATGAGGCCGGCGCCTTCACCGGCGCGCAGAAGCGTCATGTCGGCCGCTTCGAGCTGGCCGACGGTGGCACCCTGTTCCTGGACGAGATCGCCACCGCCAGCCTGCGGGTGCAGGAGAAGATCCTGCGCATCATCGAGTACGGGGAGTTCGAGCGGGTCGGCGGCACCCAGACCCTCTCGGTGGACGTGCGGGTGGTGGGGGCGACGAACGCCGACCTGCCCCGGCTGGCGGACGAGGGGAAGTTCCGCGCCGACCTGCTGGACCGGCTCTGCTTCGACGTGCTGACCATCCCGCCGCTGCGCGCCCGGCCGGAGGACATCCCGATCCTGGCCGAACACTTCGCCGTCGCCATGGTGAAGGAACTGGGCAAGCCCTTCTTCCCCGGATTCGCGCCCCATGCGCAGCAGCGCCTGCTGGCCTATCCCTGGCCGGGCAACGTGCGCGAGCTGAAGAACGTGGTGGAGCGCGCCGTCTACCGGGCGCCGGAGAGCGACCGGGCGATCGAGGAGATCGTCTTCGACCCCTTCAGGTCGCCCTGGCGGCCGACGCAGATGGCGATCTACGACACGGCCCCGGCGACACCCCCGGGCGCGACTCCCGTCACCGTCGCCCAGCCTCCGACTCCGGGCGACGGGGTGGAGCGGCTCTGGCCCGCGGACGGCGGGGCCTGCGACTTCCTGGGCAAGGTGGCGGATTTCGAAAAGGCGCTGCTGCGCACGGCGCTGGAGCGCAACCAGTTCCACCAGAAGCGCGCCGCCGCCGACCTGGGGCTGAACTACCACCAGTTCCGCGGCTATCTGCGCAAGTACGAGCTGCTGGAGCGGCGCTCCGGCCCGCGCCCCGTCGGCGAGGACGAGGAGGCCGAGCGGGAGGAGGCGTGACACGCCGCCGCCGGCGTTCCTCCCGGATGCGGCCGGCGCGGCAATCCGCCCGCTTCAAGCCCGACCCCGGCCCTGGGTTAACTGGTCCTTCGGAAAGACGGCAAGGCGTCGGGGGAGGCCATGCTGCCCACGGTGAGGTTGACGGTGCGCGAGGCGGCCTTCGTCTCCGGCGTCAGCCATGAGCATATCGCCAAGGCGTTCGACGAGCATGCGGTGGAAAGCGTGGCCAGTGCGCCGCGCCGGCGCGAGCTGGACATCGTCCGCACCGTCGTGATCGCCGTGCGCGAGGCGCTCAAATCCTATCCGACCCATCTGAAGGAGGCGGCGCAGCAGGCCGTGCAGCGTGCCCTGCGCGACGCCCGCAGTCTGGCCGACATCGTCGATGTGGAGGTCGCGGACGATTTCGTCGTCACCCGGGTCCGGCTGCGCGATCTGGCCCGCACGGTGCAGGGCCGGATCGACCGGCTGCGGCAGTTGCGCGAGCTGATCGTCGTGGCGCGGGCCGACGGCCGCACCGGCGCCCCGGTCTTCCGCGGCACCCGCGTGCCGGTGCGTCAGGTGGCCGTCCTGGTGCGCGAGGGCGCCGACCGGCGGGCCGTCCTTGCCGCCTTTCCCGGCCTGACGGAGGAGATGCTGGAGATGGCCCTGCTCTATGACGAGCTGCACCCCCGCCGGGGCCGGCCCAGCCGCGGCGGCCCGGCGGAGTAGCCGGCTGCCGGCGGCGTCAGACCCCGTCCATCTCCCGCAGCCGCTCCTCCATCCGGTCGATCAGCCGGGTCAGGGCGGCGCGGTCGTCGGGCGGCAGCGCGTCCAGGAGCTGCTGCTGCCAGGCCAGCGCCAGCGGTGCTATCCGCTCATAGAGCGCGCGGCCCGCCGCCGTGAAGCGGAGCTGCAGCAGGCGCTGGTCGTCGGGATGCACCGCGCGGGACAGGAAGCCACGGTCCACCAGCGCCGCCACGGCGCGGCTGACCTTCGCCTTGTCCATCTGGCTGCGCTCGACGAGGTCGTTGGAGCTGAGCGGCTGTTCGCGCCCCAGGATCGCCAGCACCCGCCATTCCGGGACGCTGATCCCGAACTGTTCCTGGTAGCGGGTGGCGAGCGCCTTGCTGATCCGCTTCGCCAGGACGTTGATGCGGTAGGGGATGAAACTGTCGAGCTGGAGCATGGGACCGCCATTCTGCGTTGTCGGACGGTCGCGCGGCCCCGGCATCGTTGCAAGCGCAACATTGTCGCCCTAGTATCGTTCCAGATGAAACGACCGTCCGGCGGATGGCCGGGTGCGGTCCCGGTCCGCCCCTCCGTCGGCCAGGGAGCAGACGCCATGCGCCGCTACATTCCGTTCCCCCGGATCGAAGGCACGGCGTCGCGCCAGGCGCACGCCGACCTGCCGCCCGGCACCTATGAGCGCGAGATCGGCAAGGAGGGCTTCTTCGGCCCCGCCACCCACATGTACCACCGCCACCCGCCCACCGGCTGGCTGGGCTGGGAGGGGCCGCTGCGCCCGCGCGCCTTCGATCTGGTGCGAGACCTGCCCGCGGCGGCCGGTCCGTGGCAGGCGCGGCCGGTGCTGTCGAACGCCCACACGGCCCTGCGCATCTGGCAGTGCGACACCGCCATGGACCATCTGGTCCGCAACGGGGATGGTGACGAACTGGTCTTCGTCCACCAGGGGGCGGGCGACCTCTTCTGCGACTACGGGCATCTGGCGGTGGAGGCGGGCGACTATGTCGTGCTGCCGCGGGGGACGATGTGGCGGCTGGTTCCGCACCGGCCGGTGACGGCGCTGCTGGTCGAGGCGACGGGATCGACCTACCAGCTTCCCGACCGCGGCATGGTGGGGCCGCATGCCGTGTTCGACCCGGCGGTGCTGGACACCCCCGCCATCAATGACGCCTTCCTGGCACAGCAGGACCATGCCGGGCCGGACGGCATCTGGCGGGTGGCGGTGAAGCGGGGCGGCCGGCTGTCCACCGTCAGCTATCCCTTCAACCCGCTGGATGCGGTGGGCTGGAAGGGCGATCTGGCGCCGGTGCGGCTGAACGTGCGGGACATCCGGCCGCTGATGAGCCACCGCTACCACCTGCCGCCCAGCGCCCACACCACCTTCGTGGCGGACCGCTTCGTCGTCTGCACCTTCACCCCGCGGCCGTTCGAGACGGACGAGGGGGCGCTCAAGGTGCCGTTCTTCCACAACAACGACGACTATGACGAGGTGCTGTTCTACCACGCTGGCGATTTCTTCAGCCGCGACAACATCAAGGCCGGCATGCTGACCTTCCACCCCTGCGGCTTCACCCACGGGCCGCACCCCAAGGCGCTGGCCCGGGCATTCCGGCAGAGCAAGGAGGCCACGGACGAATATGCCGTCATGCTGGACACCCGCGACGCGCTGGAGGTCGCCCCCGGCCTGGAGGCGGTGGAACTGGCCGCCTATGCCGAAAGCTGGCGCACGCGCTGAGGACCGGAGCCCATGAAACTCGCATCGCTCAAGGCCGGCGGCCGCGACGGCACCCTGGTGGTGGTCAGCCGCGACCTTTCCCGCTGCGCCCCCGTGCCCGCCGTCGCCCGCACCCTGCAGGAGGCCCTGGACCGCTGGGCCGAGGTCCGGCCGCGGCTGGAGGGCATCGCCGCCGGACTGGAGACCGATGGCGGCGTCGAAGGCGTGATGCCCTTCGATCCGGACGCCTGCCACAGCCCCCTGCCGCGTGCCTTCCAGTGGGCGGACGGGTCGGCCTACGTCAACCATGTGGCGCTGGTGCGCAAGGCGCGCGGCGCGGAGATGCCGGACAGCTTCTGGACCGACCCGCTGATGTACCAGGGCGGCAGCGACAGCTTCCTCGGCCCGCGCGACCCGATCCTGGCGGCGGACGAGGGCTGGGGCATCGACCTGGAGGCGGAGGTGGCGGTCGTCACCACCGACGTGCCCATGGGGATCGACCCGGCGGCGGCGCTGGACCGGATCGCGCTGGTCATGCTGGTCAACGACGTCTCCCTGCGCGGCCTGATCCCCGGCGAACTGGCCAAGGGCTTCGGCTTCTTCCAGTCCAAGCCGTCCAGCGCCTTCAGCCCCGTCGCGGTGACGCCGGACGAACTGGGCGGGGCCTGGCGGGAGGGGAAGCTGCACCGGCCGCTGCTGTCCTGGATCAACGGCCAGCCCTTCGGCCGGCCGGACGCCGGCACCGACATGACCTTCGATTTCGGCCGGCTGGTCGCGCACGCGGCGAAGACCCGGCCGCTCTGCGCCGGCAGCATCATCGGCTCCGGCACCGTCTCCAACCGCGACCCCGACGGCGGCCCCGGCCGGCCCATCGCGGAGGGGGGCTGCGGCTATTCCTGCCTTGCCGAGATCCGCACGGTGGAGATGCTGCGGGAGGGCCGTCCGAGGACACCCTTCCTGCGCTTCGGCGACCGCGTGCGGATCGAGATGCTGGACGCGGACGGCCGCAGCATCTTCGGCGCCATCGAACAGACGGTGGCGCCCGGCGGAAGCGGGGCGGCGGGCGGGCGATGAAGCTCTATACCTATTTCCGCTCCTCCGCCGCCTACCGGGTGCGGATCGCCCTGAACCTCAAGGGCATCGCCTGGGAGTCGGCCTGCATCCATCTGGTCAAGGACGGCGGCCAGCACCGCCGCCCGGACTATCTGGCGCTCAACCCGCAGGGGCTGGTCCCGGCGCTGGAGGACGGGGGCCAGCTCCTCACCCAGTCGCTCGCCATCCTGGAATATCTGGAGGAGACGCACCCCGAACCGCCGCTGCTGCCGGCGGCGGCGCTGGAGCGGGCCCGGGTACGGGCGGTCGCGCTGGCCATCGCCTGCGACATCCACCCGATCAACAATCTGCGGGTCCTGACCTATCTCCGCCGCACCCTGGGCCAGCCGGACGACACGGTGAACGCCTGGATCCGGCACTGGATCGAAAGCGCGCTGGCGGCGCTGGAGACGATGGTGGCGCCCACGGCCGGCCGCTGCTGCTTCGGCGACGCGCCGACCCTGGCGGATGTCTGCCTGGTGCCGCAGCTCTTCAACGCCCGCCGCTTCGACTGCGACCTGGACGCCTGCCCGACCCTGCTGCGCATCGACGCGCACTGCCGCGAGCTGCCGGCCTTCCGGGACGCGGCCCCGGAGAACCAGCCGGACGCCGCGGTGTAGCCGGCAGGGCACGCGGGGCAGAACACGCGGGGCAGAGGGCGCGGGGGTCAGGGCGCGCGGGGCAGGGGCGCCGGCGCCGGGGGTGGACCGGCGGGGGCGGGTTGCGGCAGCATCGGGGCTGCTGCCGATCGCCGCAGCCTCCCCTATACCTCCTGGTTCCTTCCCCCCGACCGTCTTCCCCCGACTGTCTGCCGCCGAGCGCCCGACCATGCCCTTCGACCTGACCCCGCTCGACCTCCTGGCGCTCGGCTGCTTCGCCGGCACCTGGGCCCTGCACGGCCTGCTGGTGGACCGCCACCTGTCCGGCCTGAAGAGCCTGAACCGGCGCATGCATCAGGTCCGCCGGGCCTGGATGCGGAACATGCTGCTGCGCGAGAACCGGATGATGGACAGCATGCTGCTGGGTCATCTGATCGGCTCGGCCAGCTTCTTCGCCTCCACCTCCGTGCTGCTGCTGGCCGGCCTGCTGGGCGTGCTGGCCGCGGCGGACGATGCGCACCGGGTGGTGACGGAACTGGGCTTCACCGTGGCGACCAGCCGGCACCTGTTCGAGCTGAAGGTGCTGTTGCAGATCGCCGTCTTCATCCTGGCCTTCTTCAACTTCACCTGGTCGCTGCGGCAGTTCAACTACACGGTGGCGCTGCTGGGCGCGTCCCCGGTCGGCATCGGGCGGGGGGCGGCGGATGCTGACATGGTGGGCACCGTGCGGGTGGACGCGGCCACGGCGGAGCAACTGGCGGACGAGGCGGCGACCGTGCTGTCGCTGTCGGTGCGCAGCTTCAACGGCGGGCTGCGCTGCTACTACTATGCGCTCGCCTCGCTGGGCTGGCTGGCCGGGCCGGTGCCCTTCATGGCCTTCACCCTGGGCGTCTTCGCGCTGCTGCTCTGGCGCCAGTTCGTCTCCGGCACCGCCCGCACGGTGGCGGTCTTCTCCGGCATCGTGGCGCCGCGCGGCGGCGGCCCGACCCTGCCGGCCTGATGATCCTGCCGGCGTAGACCCTCCGTGGCCGGCCGGCCCTACCCCCGGTAGGGGTGCCGGCCACCGCGGGGGTCGGTGACGGTCCAGCCGCCGGCGCCGTCCGGTTCGGCGTGGGTCGGCGTCAGCGGCACCTTGCCGTGCCCGCCGGGGATGTCCAGCACGTAGGTCGGCTGGCACAGGCCGGAGACGTCGCCGCGCAGGGCCCGCATCAGGGCCTGCCCCTCGGCGACGGTGGTGCGGAAATGCGCCGTGCCCTTGGCCAGATCGCCCTGGTGCAGGTAGTGCGGCTTGACCCGGGCCGCGACCAGGGCGCGGAAGGTGCGGGCCAGCGTCTCCACATCGTCGTTCACGCCCTTCAGCAGCACCGACTGCGACAGCATCGGGATGCCGGCATCGACCAGCCGGGCGATGGCGGCGCGCGCCTCCTCCGTCAGCTCCTTCCAGTGGTTGGCGTGCAGCATCACCCAGGTGGTCAGGCGCCGGCCGCGCAGGGCGGCCACCAGCTCCGCCGTCACCCGCTCGGGATCGACGACGGGCACGCGGCTGTGCAGGCGCACGATGCCGACATGGGGGATGGCGTCCAGCCGCGCCACGATCTCCGCCAGCCGGCGGGGCGACAGGATCAGCGGGTCGCCGCCCGTCAGGATCACCTCCCAGATCTCCGGCCGGGCGGCGATGTAGTCCAGCGCGGCGTCCAGGTCGGCCCCGTCCAGCGTCTCGGCGCCGGGGCCGACCATCTCCCGCCGGAAGCAGAAGCGGCAGTAGACGGGGCAGGTGTGGACCGGCTTCAGCAGCACCCGGTCGCGGTAGCGGTGGACGATCCCCTTCACCGGGGAGAAGGGGGCGTCCCCGATCGGGTCGGCCAGTTCCTCCGGGCGCGTCTCCAGCTCCGCCGGGTCGGGCAGGAACTGGCGGGCCACGGGGTCGGCGGGGTCGGTCGGGTCCACCAGCTCGGCCACGGCCGGGGTGACGGCCACGGCGAAGCGGCGGGCCACCGCCTCCAGCGCCGGCAGGCGGCCGTCGTCCGGCAAGAGGCCGGCATCGGCCAGGGCGCCGGGGCTGCGGAGGGTGCGGGCGGGTCTGATCCTGTCACGCGGCATGATGCCGCCGATAGGCCCCCGCCGCCCCGCCGCTGTCAAGCCGGGAGGGGCAGGCGGGCAGCGGGCATGCGGGCAGGGGGTATGCAGGCGGGGCCGGCCGGTCGGGAAACGTCAGCCGCCGGCCGACGGGGCGACGGTGAAGGACGCTTCGGTCTTGCTGCGGATCTCGTCCAAGGTGCAGCCGGGCGCCGTCTCGACCAGGATCATGCCGCCGTCGCCCTTCTTGTCGATGGTGAAGACGCCCAGGTCGGTGATGACCATGTCCACCACCCGCGCGCCCGTCAGCGGCAGGGTGCAGCGGTGCAGCAGCTTGGGCTCGTCCTTGCCGGTGGCCTTGTCGCGGGCGCTGTGCTCCATCACCACGACGACCTTCTTGACCCCGGCCACCAGGTCCATGGCGCCGCCCATGCCCTTGACCATCTTGCCCGGGATCATCCAGTTGGCGAGGTCGCCGTTCTCCGCCACCTGCATGGCGCCCAGCACGGACAGGTCGATATGGCCGCCGCGGATCATCCCGAAGCTGTCGGCCGAGCTGAAATAGCTGGAATAGGGCAGCTCGGTGATCGTCTGCTTGCCGGCATTGATCAGGTCGGGGTCCTCCTCTCCCTCGAAGGGGAAGGGGCCCATGCCCAGCATGCCGTTCTCGCTCTGCAAGGTCACCTTCATGCCCTCGGGGATGAAGTTGACCACCAGGGTCGGGATGCCGATGCCCAGGTTGACGTAGAAACCGTCGCGCAGCTCGCGGGCGGCGCGGGCGGCCATCTCCTCACGGGTCCAAGCCATTCGGTCCTCCCTCAGGCGCGCTTGCGGACGGTGCGCTGCTCGATGCGCTTCTCGTAGGCAGCCCCCTGGACGATGCGCTGCACGTAGATGCCGGGGGTGTGGATGTGGTCGGGGTCGATCTCCCCGGGCTGCACCAGCCTCTCCACCTCGGCCACCGTGACCTTGCCGGCGGTGGCCATCATCGGATTGAAGTTCCGCGCCGTCTTCCGGTAGACGAGGTTGCCCTCGGTATCCCCGATCCAGGCCTTGACGATGGCAAGATCGGCGACCAGCCCGCGCTCCATGACGTAGCGTTCGCCGTCGAACTCCCGGATCTCCTTGCCCTCGGCCACGATCGTGCCGACGCCGGTCTTCGTGTAGAAGGCCGGGATGCCCGCCCCGCCGGCGCGGATGCGCTCGGCCAGCGTGCCCTGGGGATTGAACTCCAGTTCCAGCTCGCCCGACAGGTACTGCTGGGCGAACAGCTTGTTCTCCCCGACATAGCTGCTGATCATCTTGCGGATCTGCCGCGTCTCCAGCAGCACGCCCAGGCCGAAGCCGTCCACGCCCGCATTGTTGGAGATGACGGTCAGCCCCGTCACGCCGGACTCGCGGATCGCGTCGATCAGCGTCTCCGGGATGCCGCAGAGGCCGAAGCCGCCGGCCATGATGGTCATGTCGTCGCGCAGCAGGCCGGCCAGGGCGGCGACGGCGTCGGGATGGACCTTCTTGATCATGGCAGTCCTTCGGCCTCCGTTCCCGGGGTGTCAGGTATCGCATCTGCTCTTAGTGCGGGGCCGGGGGGAGTGTCAACCGACGGGGGCGAAAATCGAATCGGTTTTCAGGTCAGTCCGCCAGCCGGTCAGACCTGATGAACCGCTGCTCTTTCGCGCGTCCGCATCCCGGCCATGATGCACCGGCCATGGACGGCGCGCCCGCGATGCGTTAGGCCATCCCCCGATTTCCCGGAACCCGATCCCGACCGCGCCAGGACCTTCCGTCCCGTGCGCCCGGACCGTGTGACCATGACCGATCTGATCCTCGCCACCGCCGTCGCCTTTCTCGTCACCATCGACCCGATCGGCCTGGGTCCCGTCTTCGCCGGACTGACCGCGGGCATGGAGCATTCCGTGCGCCGGCGGATGGCGGTGAAGGGCGTGCTGATCGGTGCCGGCCTGCTGTTCGTCTTCGCGCTGGTGGGTGAGGGGCTGCTGAAGGCCCTGGGCATCGGTGTCGGCGCCTTCCGCATCGCCGGCGGCATCCTGCTGCTGCTGCTGGCGATCGAGATGGTGTTCGCGCGGGAGAGCGGCATCCGCGCCACCCCCGACGAACGGGCGGAGGCGCAGGACAAGGTGATGCACGATGCCGACATCTCCGTCTTCCCGCTGGGCATCCCGCTGATCGCCGGCCCCGGCGCCATGACCTCGGTCGTGCTGCTGATGGGCCGCGCTTCGGGCGACCTCGCCTCGCAGGCGGTGGTGCTGGGCGTGCTGGCGGCGGTGCTGGCGCTGACGCTGGTGGTGCTGCTGTTCGCGGCCGAGGTCAGCCGCTTCATGGGCGTGACCGGCATCAACGTGGTGAACCGCGTGCTCGGCATCCTGCTGGCCGCTCTGGCCTGCCAGTTCGTCATCGACGGGCTGATCGAAAGCGGCGTACTGCACCGCTAGGCCCCCCTGCGCCGCTAGGTCCCCGGATCAGGACGATCCCGGCGACGTTCCGCCGGGGTCCGCCGCGGCCTGCCAGGGGTCGTAGGTGCCGAAGTGCCAGAGATGGCCTTCCGGGTCCCGCACGGTGAAGCAGCGGGAGCCGTAGTCCGTGTCGATCACCCCGCCTTCCAGGGCCGTCGCCCCCTCCGCCGTCACCCGCGCGTGCAGCGCGTCCACGTCGTGGATCAGCAGGCAGGTGCAGGCGACCCCGCCCCCCTCCGGTCCGGGGGCGCGGAAGCCGACATAGCGGTCCTCCCTGTCGCTGCCCAGCATCACCATGCCGCCGCCCAGCACGAGCTGCGCGTGGGCGATGCCGCCCTCGCCATCCGGCACCACCAGATGCCGCGTGAAGCCCACGACCCGGCAGAGCCAGTCGATGGCCGCCCCGGCGTCGCGGTAGCGCAGGGCGGGGCAGACGGCGCCCTCGACCCCTGCCATCCCGATGGTTCCGGCCGCCCGCGTCTCCGCCATCGACCCGCCTCCCTGCCCGTCCGTTGAAGTGCCCGTTCCTTGAAACGCCCAGGCTACAGGATCGGCTTAAGCGGACGCCATGGCGTCCAGGGAGGCGATACGGGAATATGACAGGGGGGGCAGGGGGGCGGCCACCAGGGCGCCTGCCCGTCCGATGGCGCAGCGGCGCGCCGCCCGCTAGCGGTTCCGCGGCTCGCGGCGCAGGCCCCTGGCCTCCAGCGCGGCCAGGTAGGCGGACCACAGGTCGGCCTGCCGGCTGCCCAGCTCGTGCAGATAGCTCCAGGTGAACAGGCCGGTGTCGTGCCCGTCGTCGAAGACGATGCGGACGGCATAGTTGCCGACCGGCTCCAGCGACGCGATGCCGACCCCGGCCTTGCCGGCCACCAGCTTTTTCTGGCCGGGGCCGTGGCCCTGCACCTCGGCCGACGGGCTCTCGACCCGCAGGAATTCCGCCGGCAGGGCGAAGCGGCTGCCGTCGTCGAAGGCGACCAGCAGGGTCCGCTCCGCTTTCTTCAGGCGGATCTCCGTCGGCCAGGGGCGGCTGCCGCCCTCCGCCATGGCGGGGCTCAGCCGGCGCGGGCCGGGGCGCCGTCCAGCGGACGGGCCTCGTCCACCAGCATGATCGGGATGCCGTCGCGGATCGGATAGGCCAGCTTGGCCTGGTCGCTGACCAGTTCCTGGCGGTCGGCGTCGTAGCGCAGCGGACCCTTGGTCAGCGGGCAGACCAGGATCTCCAGCAGCTTGGGGTCAACCTTGGCGGCGTCGGCCATGGCGGGAACTCCTTGTCGATGCTGAGGGACGGTGCGGAAGAACGGTACGGCGACGGGCGCTGCGGCCGGCGTCAGTGCCGGGCCGCTTCGCCGTCGCGCCTGTCGTGCACCGCCATCTCGATCAATGCAAGCAGCATGTCGGCGCGCTGGGGCAGGTCCGCCACCTCCAGCAGGGCCTGTTTCTCCCGCGGTCCGAACGGGCAGATCATGGACAGGGTGGTGACCAGCCGCTCGTCGGGCGTGCTCTCGATGGCGTCCCAGTTGGCCTGCATGCCGTGCTGCTGGAAGAAGGTCCGCAGCGCCGAGGTCAGCCGCGGCCGGTCGATGCACTGGCAGGCATCCTCCGTCAGGTCCAGGGCGAAGGGAGACCAGTCCGGCACCACGCGGCGGTAGCCGCGGGTGGTCGGCACCTCCTCCGTCACCAGGAACCGGCAGACGCCGGTCAGGGTGACGAGGAAGCGGCCGTCCTCGGTCTCCGAGAAGGAGGTGATGCGGCCGGCGCAGCCCACGTCCAGCAGGCCGGGATTGCGGCAGCGGTCCGCCGGGTCGGCCGGCTGGATCATCCCGATCATCCGGTCGGCGGCCAGCGCATCCTGCATCATGGCGAGGTAGCGCGGCTCGAAGATGTTCAGGGGCAGCTTGCCGCGTGGAAGCAGGAGCACCCCCGTCAGGGGGAAGACGGGGATGCTCTGCGGCAGCGACTCGAAGGTCGGATCGAAGGGGTTCAGGGTCATGAAAATAAGATAGAGGACAATTTCCGCCGGGCCATGACCGTCAGCTTGTCCGTGGGGCCGAAAGCCTCAAAAAATTTGAGGAGCTGCTTCCGGGCGGCCTGTTCGTTCCAGTCGCGGTCGCGCTTCACGATCTCCAGCAGCGCCTCCACCGCCGCCTCGGCCTTGCCGGCGGCATAGAGGGCCAGGGCCAGGTCGTAGCGCGTCTGGTGGTCGTCGGGGTCGCGGGCCAGACGGTTCATCAGCTCGGGGACCGGGCCGGCCTGCCGGGCCTGGTCTGCCAGATCGAGCTGGCTCTTCAGACCGGCCAGCTCCGGCGATTTGGCGATGGCGGCGGGGGCGCCCTCGATCAGCTTGCGCGCGTCGTCGGTCTGCCCCACGGCCAGCAGGCAGCGGACCAGCCCGACATAGGCGACGGCGTTCTCCGGCTCGGCCTGGAGCACCTCGTTGTAGACGGCGGCGGCCCCTTCCGCATCCCCCTGGTCCAGGATCTGCTTCGCCTCCTCCAGGACGGTGGCGATGTCGTCGCCTCCCGGGGCGGCGGCGCCGGTCGCCTGCAGCAGCCGGTCCACGAACTGCTTGAGCTGCGATTCGGGCAGGGCGCCGACGAATCCGTCCACCGGCCGGCCCTGGTAGAAGGCGTAGACGGCGGGAATCGACTGGATGCGGAGCTGGCCCGCCACCATCGGGTTCTTGTCGGTGTCGATCTTGACCAGCCGGACGGCGCCCTTGGCCGCCGTCACCACCTTTTCCAGCGCGGGTCCGAGCTGCTTGCAGGGGCCGCACCACGTCGCCCAGAAATCGACCAGGACCGGCACCGTGCGCGACGCCTCGATGACGTCGGCCATGAAGGTGGCGTCGCTGCCGTCCTTGATGATGTCGCCGGGGACGGTCGGCTTCGGCGCGGGGGTGGCGGGGAAGCTGGGCTGCATGGTCCTCGTCCTTGGTTGCGTGGCCTGTCGTTTCGGCCCGGTTGGTCGGCCCGTTCGGCTGGCCCGTCTGGTTGGTCCGCTCGGGATGACGGCCGCCGGGGCGACGGCCGTCGGGTGGACGGTTGGTCTTGGGCTCGGTCGCCCGCCCCTGCGGGAGGCGCGCACCGTCGCCGGGCACGGCGGAAACCGCCGGTCCGCGGGCTTATATAGTCTGCCCGCCCCCCCCTCGCCAACGGCCCCGATTTTTTCTGCAACAAACCGCTTGCAAGCCGTCGGCGGATGAGTATAGTCCGCGCTCACCGACGGGGCGCAACCCCGACGGCCGACGGCGGAGCGACGGTAACGGCAACGGAACCAGGGCGATGCGGGCGGCCGGACAGGGACCGGGTCGCAAGGCACGGAAGCAGCGTCGGCACAGAGACGGAACGCGGGCGTAGCTCAGGGGTAGAGCACAACCTTGCCAAGGTTGGGGTCGAGGGTTCGAATCCCTTCGCCCGCTCCAGTCTCAGACAAGCAAAAAAGGCCCGCGCCGACGCCGGGCCTTTTTGCTTTTCCGGATGAGCGCAGGGACGCAGCAAGCCGCCTGCGCCGGGCTGCCCCGGGCACGCCACGGCCCGCCTGGCTGCGAGCGCCGGGCCGGGGGAGGCCGGAAACCTGCCAGTCCTCGCCCATCCCCCGCCGCACCAGTCTCTGCGCCATCGACATTCGATGGGCCGTCCAGACGCACTCGACCGGACCCGACTCGGGACTGTAGGGGGGCCGCGGCAGCCGCGTGATGGTCTCCGCTACGACCAGCGCCCGCGCTCCTTGCCACCCCGCCGCCATGGCGTGGCCGAGCAGAGCGCGTGGCGGGGGGGCATGGACCAGCCGGGTACGATGCGGGTGACGCTACAGCGGACGTCAGGTCAGGGGTTCATTAAGGACTCAGCGCCCGCCGGTCAGCGGACAGGCGCGGCCGTCATGCAGGATCGCCCAGGCATGGACCACCCCGGAGCCGGTATCCGCGTCTTCGGGCACATACCCGATGAAACCCGGATATCCGGCATCGCTCACCTGACGGGCCAGCCGGCCCAGCCCTGTCTGCGCCGATATCTCGTCCCTGCGGATGCCGACCGTCCCCAGACCCGTGATGCGCCCGGCCCCGTCGGTGAAGGCGATGAGCCGCGGGGCCGCATCACTGCCCTGCCGGTGCTCCAACGCCCAGCCCACGACCCGGCGGAACGGTTGCGGTGCGCCGGGCAGTCCGGTGACGGACTCCACCGAGCCGACGCAGCGGGCAGGGTCCGCAGCCTCCGGCAGCGGGCCGCCGATCCGGTCGGTGTCCGGCACATGCCAGGGCCGGATCCCCTGCGCCGCCATCCGCTCCCGGATGTCCGCCAGCATCTGGTGGACAGGGAAGATCTGGTCGGCCACGGGATCGGTATCGACACCGAGCGCAAAGGCCATCGCCCCGTTCTCGACCTTGAAGACCAGGGCGTTGGCCTGGGGACAGGCCGCGTAGCTGCCCGCGGCAGCGATGGCCGCCAGCCCGAGAGCGGCGGCGCCGGCCGTTGCGGGGCGGGCGCGGACCGTCAGCCCGACGGCGGCGATCAGGAACAGCGCGCCGCAGATCTGATACCGGGATGTCTCTCCCGGCGTGACGTTCAGCCGCCCGAGGCCCGTCACCAGACCGATCAGGAGCATGTGCGCCATGACCAGCAGCAGGAAGGAGTCGGTTTCCGGCAGCGCCGTCCCGCGCCCGGCCGTCTCCGGCCGCCTGCGGCCGAAGAGACCGCGGATCGGCGGCAGCCCCGCCGCCCCGGCCGCCGTCAGCAGGACCACGGCCGTCACCGCGATCAGGTTCGCCCGCTCCATCGGAAGGAAGGCGGATACGGCCATGGTCAGCGGCCCGGACACGAGGTCGAGCGCATAGGCCATCAGCCCCGGCGGATCGAGCAGTGTCCGGAAGGGAGAATCATGCCCCTCGATCCAGGTCCAGGTGGCGGCATAGAGGGCGACGGTGAGCAGGAAGGCCGGCACCGTCAGCGCCAGATCAGCCCGGTGCCGGCGGCTCAGGAGCTGGAAGGCCAGAACGGGCGCCCAGGCCACCAGCCCGTAGAGGAAGCTGAAACTGCCGACGAACAGAAGGCCGGCAACGGCGGCGGCACGGGCGCTGATGATGCCGCGACAGGCGCCGGAAGCGTCCCGCGTGGCCAGCCGCATGGCTGCCGCCGATGCCAGGAGGGACAGGTAGACATGGGTCTGCTTGCTCCAGAACAGATTCTCGAAGTGAACCAGCCCGAACAGGAGCGCCAGCATTCCGAGCAGCAGCAGGCCCGACGCCCAAGGGCGGTCGCTGGTCCGCTCCGACGTCGCGCGCCAGAAGACCAGGGCCATGACGAAGGCGCACAGCCAGGAGGCGGCCACCAGCGGCCGTCCCGTTGCCCCGAGCAGATAGGTGTCGACGTAGAACAGCACCATCGGGAAGGCGGGCCGATGCTCGTTGTCGACGAAGGTGAAGAACAGGACGGGATTGAAGGCGCCGTCGATGCGGTCCAGGAACCGCAGGACGTTGACCATGTCCCAGAACGGGACCGGGAACCACCAGTCCCAGGTCAGCCATCCCCACAGGGCGACGAGAACCGCTCCGACCACCGCTGGCAGGAGATCCCGGGCGCGTGTGTCGGTCATCGTGTGTCCCGTGACGAGAGCAGGCCCGCCAGTTCGACGGGGGTGACGTTGTTGGTGCGCCGTGCGCTGATGACCGTCATCAGCGCCATGAAGACCAGTATGGCCGCCTGTCCGCAGCCGACCAGCACGAAGCCGACCACCAGGGTCAGCCACCCCGGCGTGGCGAGTCCGGAGAGCTTGGAACCGAGGGCGACGACCAGGGCCAGGGCACCCAGACCGAGGATGCCGGCGAACAGGATCGTCAGGCGGACCAGCACATCCTCGGAAAAGACGATGACGGATTTCAGTCCGTGCAGGATCAGCGCGACATAGTTCATCCTGGACGTGCCCGCATATCGGACGCCCCGGTCGCTTTTCACCCGGACCAGCCGCAGGCGGGAGGCCAGGACGGCGCCCGCCACATGCGTCGTGGTCTCTTCCATCAGCGACAGACGCTCGGCCGCGGCCCGGGTCATCACGATGAAGTTGCCGAAATCGATACGTTTTCCCGTCAGCGCCGTGAACACCGGCTTGTAGACGGTATAGAAGGCCAGGAACAGCCACGTCTCATGGCGTTTCTGCCGTTGGGCCACGGCGATGTCGGCCCCGCTTCCGGTCAGGGCGTCCAGCAGACGCGGAAGATCGACGGGACGGTCCTCGCCGTCGCCGTCCATGAAGGCGACGCGGGTCGCGCGCTCATCGCGCAACGCTTCGGCCAGACCGATGGCCAGCGCCTTCTGATGGCCGACGTTGCGCCTCAGCCGCACGACACGGCCCGCCAGCCCGGTGCGGGCCAGATCCTCCGGTCGGGGAGCATCCTCGACCGATCCGTCATCGACGAGAAGGACCGTCAACCGTGATGCCAGCGGCCCCGCGGCGAGGTCTTCCAGAAGCCGCCGCACGGCTGTCCCGTCGTTGTAGACGGGCACCACAAGGGCGATACGGCCCTGTTCATCACAGGAATCCGGGTGCAAGGAGTACGCCTTCCAGAATGGAGGTCACGGGGTCGGGAGCCGGATTAGGGACAAATGCCGGAAGCGTCAAGCGCACCGACCGATCTCCGCGCACCGCCGATCCGCGGGCGGGGCACCGTCCTGCCCCGGCGGGGGAGTGGTCCCCCAGGGTGTCTGCCGCGCCGGCCTGCCCTGTGGGCGTTCGCGCGGGACAGCATCAGGGGCCGGAACCAGTGCCGGAACGACAAGGGCCCCAGCCGTTTCCGGCTGAGGCCCTGGTCTTGATGGTGGAGCCAAGGAGGATCGAACTCCTGACCTCTACAATGCCATTGTAGCGCTCTCCCAGCTGAGCTATGGCCCCGAACCGTCTGTCTCGTCGCGCCGGCTTCTGGGTCGCCGTCGCTGTGGGCGCTGTTTATCTTCGAACCGGGGCGCCCTGGCAAGAGGAAAATTCAGCGGCCGCGCAATTTTTTCGAGGATGCCGGAAGTCCTTGGATTTCCTCGGTTCTTCCGGGCGGCCGGGGGATCGCCGCGTCAGCGGTCCTCGTCGCCCTCCACGTCCACGACCTCGCCCAGGTCGTCCTCGTCGCCCAGTTCGTCGGCATCCTCGGGCAGGACGTCCTCGTCCTCTTCGCTGCCGACCTCCTCGTCCAGATCGTCCTCCTCGATGTCGGCCACGTCCACGTCATCCGTGGTCTCCGTGTCCTCGTCGTTGCGGGCCGGTCCCTCCTCGGAATCGATGCCCAGCGTCTCGTCCTCGTCCGCCTCGACCGGGGGCTTCTTCACTTCCTCCACGGGGATCGGACGCGCCCGGCGGGAGCGCAGCAGCGCCTCGGGATCGAACACGGTGCCGCAGCTCGGGCAGGCCGGCGGTTCCTTCCGCATGTCGTAATAGCGCGTGCCGCAGTTCGGGCAGATGCGCTTCGTGCCCCATTCCGCTTTCGCCACGAGACTCCTCCTTCTTGCCGCGCGGACCCGGTGATTCCTGCGCGCTGGCTCCGGCGGGGCATCTGCCATGAAGCCCGCCCCCTGTCAAACCAAAGAATCCGCGGGCTGCGGGCGCCTGCAACCGGGGCGGGCCGCCGGCCCGCCGGCCCTGGGGCTGCCCGTTTCCCGCACCGCGCCCTCCGCCCGTCCCCGCGCCGTTCCCGGCCCTGCCGTGATGTGCTAGGAGCAGGGGGCGCCGGCACCGTCCGCCGGCGGTCCGTCCCGCCCCGTGCGGGCCGATCCGTTCCTCCTGTCTGTTGCCGGAGCCCCCATGGCCGCCTCGCCCGCCGGACCCCGCCCGCTGCTGTCCCGCCGCTCGGGCGCGCTTGCCGGCACCGTCACGGTGCCGGGCGACAAGTCGATCTCCCACCGGGCGCTGATGTTCGGGGCGCTGAGCCTGGGCGAGACGCGGATCGAGGGGCTGCTGGAGGGGGACGACGTGCTGCGCACCGCCGCCGCCCTGCGCGCCCTGGGGGCGGAAGCGGAGCGGCTTCCCGACGGCACCTGGATCACCCGCGGCCGCGGCGTCGGCGGGCTGGCCGAGCCGGCGCAGGTGCTGGACATGGGCAACAGCGGCACGGCGGCGCGGCTGCTGATGGGGCTGCTGGCGACGCATCCCTTCACCAGCGTGATGACGGGCGACGCCTCGCTGACGAAGCGGCCGATGGCGCGGGTGACGACACCGCTGGAGACGATGGGGGCGCGGTTCGCCCTGCGCTCGGGCGGGCGGCTGCCGGGGGCGGTGATCGGCACCGACCGTCCGGTGCCCATCGCCTACCGCCTGCCGGTGGCCTCGGCCCAGGTGAAGTCCGCCATCCTGCTGGCGGGGCTGAACGCGCCCGGCCGCACCACGGTGATCGAGCCGGAGCCGACGCGCGACCACACCGAGCGCATGCTGCGGCATTTCGGCATCGAGGTGACGGTGGAGGAGGCCGGCGACGGCGCCCTGGCCGCCACCGTCACCGGCCAGGGCGAGCTGACGGCGCGCGACCTGCGGGTGCCGGCCGATCCCAGCTCGGCCGCCTTTCCGGCCGTGGCCGCCCTGATCCGGCCGGGCTCCGCGCTGTCCCTGCCGGGCGTCGGCACCAACCCGCGCCGCACCGGCCTCTTCGAGACGTTGCGCGCGATGGGCGCCGACATTGCCTACGCCAACCCGCGGGAGGAGGGCGGGGAGCCCGTCGCCGACCTGCTGGTGCGCGCCTCCGGCCTGCGCGGGGTCGAGGTGCCGCCGGAGCGTGCCCCCAGCATGATCGACGAATACCCCGTCCTCTGCATCGCCGCCGCCTGCGCCGAGGGGCCCACGGTGATGCGCGGCATCGGCGAGCTGCGGGTGAAGGAGAGCGACCGGCTGGCCATGATGGCCGACGGGCTCGCCGCCTGCGGCGTCACGGTGGAGGCGGGCGAGGACTGGATGGTGGTGCATGGCCGCGGCCGACCGCCGGCCGGCGGCGCCACCGTCGCCACCGCCATGGATCACCGCATCGCCATGAGCTTCCTGGTCCTGGGCATGGCCACGGAGCAGCCGGTGCGGGTGGATGACGGCGCCTTCATCGACACCAGCTTCCCCGGCTTCGTCGCCCTGATGAACGGGCTGGGCGCGGACATCGCGGCGGCATAGGCGGGCGCCCGGCCGGACCTGTCGGAACGGTGCCGGACGTGCTATATCCGGAGGCGGTCCAGGACCGCCCCGGGAGGCCCCCATGACCGCTTTGCGCAAGCTCGACCGCCGCATGACCGTGGAGGAGTTCCTGGCCTGGGACTCCGGTGACGATCTGGTCTGGGAACTGATCGACGGCTACCCGGTGCTGCGCGACTACGATCCGGCGACCGGCCAGGCCTCGCCCAGCCCGGACCACGGCGCCGTCACGGCCGCGCTGGGTCGGTTGATCGGCAATGCGCTGGCCGCCCGGAAGCACCCCTGCCGGCTGGAGATCGGCTCCGGCGTGGACCATGGCCGCCGGGACCGCGACTTCCGCATCCCCGATCTGCTGGTCCGCTGCGGCCGCACCCCGGCCGGGCCGGGCGAGCCGGTGCTGGTGGTGGAGGTGCTGTCGCCCGCCAACACGGCCTCGGAGATGCACCGCAAGCACGCCTTCTTCAAGGCGACCCCGTCGATCCGGGAGATCGTGGAACTGGAGCAGGACGAGGCCGCCTGCACCGTCCTGCGCCGCGTGCCGGGCCGGGCGAGCCCCGGCGACGCCGGGGGAGAGGGGGCCGACGTCTGGTTGCAGGAACGGCTGGCGGGTCCGGACGCCGTGCTGCGCCTGGACAGCATCGACGCCGCGATCCCGCTGGCGGAGGTCTACCGCGGCATCCTGGAGGACCCGGGCGACGATCCCGGGGAGTGATGGCCGGGATCCGGCCGCCCCGGCTTGACGCCCGCGGCCGTGGCGTCAACATGGCGGCAGGACGAACGCTTTACCGGGGCGATCATGGCGATCAGCCGCAGGGTGTCCACCAAGGTCCAGACAGTGCTGCCGCTCGCCGTCCGGGAACATCTCCGCATCCGGCCGGGGGACGAGATCGAGTACGACCTCCAGGAGGGCTATGCGATCCTGCGTCCCAAGCGGAGAGCGGCGCTGGCGGACGAGCCCTTTGCCCTGTTCACCGAGTGGGCCGGTCCTGCGGACGAGGAGGACTATGCCGACCTTTGAGCCGCTTGAGGTCGTCACGGTTCCTTTCCCGTTCGTCGAACGGCCGGTGCTCAAGCGTCGGCCAGCGGTCGTGATCTCCCGGCCCGTGCGGCAGGACCGTCTCGGGCTGATCTGGGTCGTGATGATCACGAGCGCCCGGAACGAGGCCTGGCCGGGCGACATTCCCGTCGCGGACATCACGTTGGCCGGGTTGTCCCGTCCATCCGTGATCCGGCCCTGCAAGATGTCCGTGATCGAACCCGCCGAGATCCGCGCCATCGGCCGGCTCGATGCGGACGGGATCGACGCGTTGACGCGGGCCCTGGCGGAAATCCTTCCCCCGCTCCAGCCCCCTGCGCTCCGTCCTTGACGCGCTGCCGCAGGGGGGGAATGGTGCCTCCCGACCGCGCCCTCACGACCACTGCTTTCGGGTTACCGCTTTGACCCCGCCTCCCAGCGCCCCCCTCGTCATCGCCATCGACGGTCCCGCCGCCAGCGGCAAGGGCACGCTTGCCCGTCGTCTCGCCGCCGCCCTGGGCTTCGCGCATCTCGACACCGGCGGTCTCTACCGCGCCGTCGGGCTGACCCTGCGCCGCGCCGGGCAGGACCCGGCCGATGCCGGGCTTGCGGCCCGGGCCGCGGCGGCGCTGACGCCGGGCGACATCGCCGGGCTGATGGCCGATCCGGAGCTGCGGACGGAGGCGACGGCGCAGGCGGCGTCGCTGGTCTCGGTCGTGCCGGCGGTGCGCCAGGCGCTGCTGGATTTCCAGCGCGATTTCGCCGCGCGGCCGCCCGCGCTGGCCGGCGGAACAAGGGCCCGCGGTGCCGTTCTGGACGGCCGCGACATCGGCACCGTGGTCTGCCCCGGGGCGCAAGCGAAGCTCTATGTCACCGCTACGGTGGAAGTAAGGGCCGAGCGCCGACTCAAGGAGTTGCAGGGGCGGGGCGCTGTCGCTATATACGCCGACGTCCTGAAGGACATGAAGGATCGTGACGCGCGTGACAGCCAGCGGGCGGTGGCCCCGCTGAAGCCGGCTGCCGACGCGTATTTGCTTGACACGTCCTCGTTGGATGCCGACCAGGCCTTCGACGCAGCCATGACCTTCGTCCGCGCGAAGCCGGCGTTCAACGGACGCTGATCCTCACGCTGATCCGGTCCTTCGGGACAGGCCGCCGTCCATCGCCCTTCCGGGGTGCGGGCGCGGCTCGCCGCCCGGTCCCGCGTGACCGGGCACCACCCTCCGGTCGCAAGGCCGGGGACAACCCGTTCGGCGTTCCGGGAGAATCCCCGGGGTTCCGGGCACAACCCAAGCCGCCGGGCGTGGTGCCCGGCGCGGCGGTGCCAGATCCTCCCTTCCGGCTCGGGCGTGCCGGCGCGGGTGGTCCGGGTGCCGCTCCAGGTTCCACCCAAGGAGTTCCAATGGCCCAGGTTTCCGCCAAGTCCAGCCCGGCCGCCGGCGCCGCCGCCGGCAAGGAGAGCTTCGCCGCTCTTCTCGAAGAGTCCTTCGGCACCGCCGACAGCCTGGAAGGCACCGTCGTCAAGGGGCGCATCCTCTCGATCGACAACGACATGGTTCTGATCGACGTCGGCCTGAAGTCCGAAGGCCGCGTCGCGCTCAAGGAGTTCGCGGTTCCCGGCCAGCCGGTCGAACTGAAGGCGGGCGACACCGTCGAGGTGTACCTGGAGCGCATGGAGGACAAGAACGGCGAGGCCGTGCTGTCCCGCGAGAAGGCGAAGCGCGAAGAAGCCTGGACCCTGCTGGAGAAGTCGTTCAACGACCAGGCCCGCGTGACGGGCGTGATCTTCGGCCGCGTGAAGGGTGGCTTCACCGTCGATCTCAACGGCGCCGTGGCGTTCCTGCCGGGCAGCCAGGTCGACATCCGGCCGGTGCGCGACATCAGCCCGCTGCTGGGCACGCCGCAGCCCTTCCAGATCCTCAAGATGGACCGCAGCCGCGGCAACATCGTCGTCTCCCGCCGCGCCGTGCTGGAAGAGAGCCGGGCCGAGGCGCGCAGCGAGCTGGTCGCCAACCTCAAGGAAGGCCAGGTCCTGCAGGGCGTCGTCAAGAACATCACCGACTACGGTGCGTTCGTCGATCTGGGCGGCGTTGACGGCCTGCTGCATGTCACCGACATCGCGTGGCGCCGCATCAACCACCCGTCCGAGGCGCTGCAGATCGGCCAGACCGTCACGGTCCAGGTCATCCGCTTCAACCCGGAGACCCAGCGCATCAGCCTCGGCATGAAGCAGCTCGAGGCCGATCCGTGGGAGGGCGTGGAAGCCAAGTACCCGGTCCAGGCCAAGTTCAAGGGCCGCGTCACCAACATCACCGACTACGGCGCCTTCGTGGAGCTGGAGCCGGGCATCGAGGGTCTGGTCCACGTCTCCGAGATGAGCTGGACCAAGAAGAACGTCCACCCGGGCAAGATCGTCTCCACCTCCCAGGAGGTCGAGGTGATGGTCCTGGACGTCGATCCGGTGAAGCGCCGCATCAGCCTCGGCCTGAAGCAGACGATGCAGAACCCGTGGGAGTCCTTCGTCGAGAAGTTCCCCGGCGGCACCGAGCTGGAAGGCGAGGTCAAGAACATCACCGAGTTCGGCCTGTTCGTGGGCCTGCCCGGCGACATCGACGGCATGGTCCACCTGTCCGACCTGGACTGGAACACCCCGGGCGAGCAGGCCATCCAGACCTACAAGAAGGGCGATCAGGTCAAGGTCAAGGTTCTCGACGTTGACGTCGAGAAGGAGCGCATCTCCCTGGGCATCAAGCAGCTCGCGGGCGATCCGTTCGAGACCGCCGTCGCCGGCGTCAAGAAGGGCGACGTGGTGACCTGCACGGTCACCCAGGTCACCGAGGGCGGCATCGAGGTCGAGGTGGGCGAAGGCTTCACCGGCTTCATCCGCAAGTCCGACCTGTCCCGCGACCGCTCCGAGCAGCGGCCCGACCGCTTCGCCATCGGCGAGAAGGTCGATGCCAAGGTCACCCAGATCGACCGCGGCAGCCGCAAGATCACCCTCTCCATCAAGGCCAAGGAGGTCGAGGAGGAGAAGCAGGCGATGCAGGAGTTCGGCTCGTCCGACAGCGGCGCCTCGCTGGGCGACATCCTGGGTGCGGCGCTCAAGCGCAAGCAGCAGGTCGGCGAGGAGTAATCCCGCCGGTTCCGGTTCCGGCGGCCGCTTCAGGGCGGGCGCCGGCAGAAGAGACGAAGGCCGTCCCGGGAAACCGGGGCGGCCTTCGCTTTTGCGGCCCGCCGCCTCTCCGACCGCCGCCGCTTCCGCCGCCGGCCGCCGGGTGTCCGGAAAAATCCCAGCGCCTTGAAAGGCTTACCCTTGCGCATCGGGAAGCCCTCCGGCAATGTGTGCGGAAATTGCGCGGTGGCCCGGGTGCCTGCATGCCGACCGGCATCGGGTCGCGCCGGAGAAATCTGCCCGCACCCTGGGGGGGGTAGCCAGATGACCAAGTCCGAACTGATCCTGCGCCTTGCTGAGCGCAACCCGCACCTGTACCAGCGCGACGTGGAGAAGATCGTCACCACGATCTTCGACGAGATCACCGACGCCCTGGCTCGCGGTGACCGGGTCGAGCTGCGTGGATTCGGCGCCTTTTCCGTGAAGAAGCGCGACGCCCGCCTGGGCCGCAACCCGCGGACCGGGGAGACGGTGGACGTGAACCAGAAGTTCATCCCGTTCTTCAAGACGGGCAAGCAGCTCCGCGAGCGGCTGAACACCGACTGATACCGCCGCCGGCGGCGCTCCGTCCGGCCGGGTCCGGCGGGCCATTCTGCCGCGCCGGGCCGGCCGGGTGCCACTTTCGGCGTTTCTCCCTTATCGCGGGCATTGACAGCGCGGCGGCCTGTGGCGACCCTTGCGCCGGAGGGGGCATGTCCGCCCCCCGTCCATCCTGCCGCCCGTCTAGCCGCAAGAAGGTGCCCCGGTGCGCCACCTGACCTGGATCATCACCCTGCCCGTGGCCCTTCTGGCCCTGTCCTTTTCGGTCAGCAACATGCAGACCGTGACCATCCTGCTGTGGCCGCTGCCCTGGAGCATGGAGCTGCCGCTCTACGCCCTGGTCCTGGTCGCCATGGTGGTCAGCTTCTTCGCCGGCGGCCTGACCGCCTGGCTGGGCGGCCACGGCCAGCGCAAGGCGGCCCGCCAGCAGAAGCGGCGCGCGGACAGGCTGGAGCGCGATCTCGTCGCCGCCCAGGTCCGCGCCGGCGAGGCGGAGGCGCGGCTGGCCGCGCGGGAGGCGGTGCCCGTCGCCGTCACCACCCGGCTGCCCGCCCTGGTGCCCTGACGGGCACCCCTTTCCGGACAGGCCGCTCGTTGCCGACGGGCCTGCGAACCGGCGGGTTCTAGACCGGCGGCCTGTAATCCCGGCCGGTCCGGCGCCGTCAGGGGGCCGGAGTCGCGGGCGGCGGCACGGGCCGGGCCGGGCGGCGGCGCTTCTGCCAGCGGTCCAGCAGCGTGTCGAAGGGCTTCAGCATCCGGCCCTGAAGTCCCGGATCGCCCTCCAGCCGGCCCAGCGCGAAGGCCCCCGCCTCCAGGGTGGAGACGCTTTCGCGCCGCGGTTCCTTGCGCACATTGCCGTAGGCGGACCGGAAGTCGGGGTGGATGACCACGCGGCGCAGCTTCAGCAGCCACGCATTCCGCCACCACAGCGTCTTCGCCTGGGACCAGGTGCCGTCCAGCAGCACCAGCCCCTCCAGGTCCGCCAGCACGGCGTCGCTGTCGGGCAGGGGGGCGCCCTTGCGGTCCACCACGGCGATGCCGCCGCGTGGCACCCGCGCCACGTCCTCCTTGCTGCCCATGTGCAGCACGCCCCAGCGGCGCGGATCGGCCGGCCGGCCCAGTGCCTTGGCCATGTTGGGCCAGGACAGGCCGACGCGCAGCACCGCCCCCTCGACCTGCGCGGTCAGCAGCCGCGCCGTGCCCAGTTCCACATCCTGTTCCTGCGGATGTTGCAGGACCAGAAGCCCCAGCCGTGTGCGGGCCGGGGTCAGCTCGGGGCAGAGGCAGAGATCGACGGCGCGCTTGCCACAGGCGCAGCGCTCGTCATCGGGGGTCGTCGGTGTCACGGTCGTCATGGGGCGGGACCATAGCCCAGGTCGCGCCGCTTGGGCAGACCTGTCCGCGGGGGCGGGGACCGCGGGCGCCGCAGGGCGGCCCGGCGGAAAGGCATGGCCCCGCCCCGGCGGTCCGGCGCTCCGGCGGTCAGTGCGCCTCCGCCCAGTTCGGGGCCCAGCCGGCCTCCGCCACCAGGGGCACGCCCAGGCCGGCGGCCCCCTCCATCACGCCGCGGACGACGGCGGCCGTCTCCTCCACCTGCGCTTCGGGCACCTCGAACAGCAGTTCGTCGTGGACCTGGAGCAGCATGGCGGCATCCAGCTTCGCCGCCGCCAGCGCCGGCTCGATCCGGGCCATGGCGCGCTTGATGATGTCGGCGGCCGTGCCCTGGATGGGCGCGTTGATGGCCTGCCGCTCGGCATAGGCGCGGCGGGCGGGGGCCTTCTCCCGGATGCCCTGGATCCAGCACCGGCGGCCCAGCAGGGTGGTGACGTAGCCGTGTTCGCGGGCGAAGGCCTTGGTCGTCTCCATGTAGGTCTGCAACTCGGGGAAGCGCTCGAAATACTGTCTGATGAAGGCGCCCGCCTCGCCCGGCGTGATGCCGAGCTGGCGGCCCAGCCCGAAGCCGGAGATGCCGTAGATGATCCCGAAGTTGATCGCCTTGGCCTTGCGCCGGATCTCCGAGGTCATCTGGTCCAGCGGCACGCCGAAGACCTGGCTGGCGGTCATGGCGTGGATGTCGATGCCGTCGTGGAAGGCCCGGCGCAGGGCCGGCACGCCCGCCATCTCCGCCACCAGCCGCAGTTCGATCTGGCTGTAGTCCACCGACAGCAGCAGGTGCCCCGGCCGCGCCACGAAGGCGCGGCGGATCTTGCGCCCCTCCTCGGTGCGGATGGGGATGTTCTGCAGGTTCGGATCGGTGGAGGAGAGCCGCCCGGTTGCCGTGGCGGCCAGCGCGAAGCTGGTATGGACGCGGCCGGTGCGGGCGTCGATCTGCTCGGCCAGGGCGTCGGTGTAGGTGGATTTCAGCTTGGCGAGCTGGCGCCAGTCCAGCACCTTCTGCGCGATCTCCACGCCCTGCTCGGCCAGCCCCTCCAGCACGCCGGAATCCGTGCCCCAGGCGCCGGACTTGCCCTTGGACCCGCCGGGCAGCTTCATCTCGTCGAACAGGATCTCGCCAAGCTGCTTGGGGCTGCCGACATTGAAGGCGCGCGGGGCCAGCTTCTGGATCTCCGCCTCCATCTCCAGCATGCGCTGGGCGAAGTCGGACGACATCTGGCGCAGCACGGCGCGGTCCACCAGCACGCCGCGGCTTTCCATGCGGGCGACGACGGGCACCAGCGGCCGCTCGACCGTCTCATAGAGCGTGACCATGTGCTGGCGCACCAGGTCGTGCTTCAGGACGCGGTGCAGCCGCAGGGTGATGTCCGCGTCCTCCGCGGCGTAGTCGCGGGCCTTGTCCAGCGGCACCCGGTCGAAGGTGATGCGGGACTTCCCGGTGCCGGTGACCTCGTCGTACTTGATCGTGGTATGGCCCAGGTGGCGCAGCGCCAGCTCGTCCATGCCGTGCCCGTGCAGGCCCGTGCCCAGCACGTAGGAGATCAGCATGGTGTCGTCGATCGGCGCCATGGCGATGCCGTGCCGGGCGAAGATCTGCCAGTCGAACTTGACGTTCTGCCCCACCTTCAGGACCGCGGGGTCCTCCAGCAGCGGCTTCAGCCGGGCCAGGGCGTCCGCCAGCGCGATCTGCGGCGGCGGCGGCGGGGTGCCGCCCAGATCCAGCCCGCCCGTCGCCCCCTTGGGCGTGGCCGGGTCGATGTGCTGCACGGGGATGTAGCAGGCGCGGCCGGGCTCCACGGAGAGGGAGATGCCGACCAGCCCGGCGCTGACGGGCGTCAGCCCGTCCGTCTCCGTGTCCACGGCGACGGTGCCGGCCTCGCGCGCCCGCTCGATCCAGCGGTCGAGCGCGTCCAGATCCTGCACCAGCTCGTACTCGACCCGCTCCGGCTGCGGCGCGACGCCGTCGTCGCGGGCTTCCGGCACGGGGGTCGCGGCGGGGGCGTAGCTGCGGCTGTCCAGCGCGGTGCGCACGTCCGTGCGCGGCGCCCTGCCGGCGGGGGCCGGGGCGGGGGCCGCACCGTCCACCAGGGTGCCGTCGGCCGCCAGCTCCGCCTCTACCTTGTGGATGACGGAGCGGAAGCCCTGCACCTTCAGCCAGTCGATCAGCTTGTGGTGGTCGGGCTCGCGCACGCGCAGCCGGTCCAGCGGCACCGGCACCGGCACCGCGTCGTCCAGCCGGACCAGCCGCTTGGAGATGCGGGCCAGCTCGGCATTCTCCAGCAGCTTCTGCCGCCGTCCGGCCTGCCGGATCTCGCCCGCCCGCTCCAGCAGCGTCTCCAGGTCGCCGTATTCGGTGATGAGCTGGGCCGCGGTCTTGACACCGATGCCGGGCACGCCGGGCACGTTGTCCACGCTGTCGCCGGCCAGCGCCTGCACGTCCACCACCTTCTCCGGCGGCACGCCGAACTTCTCCGCCACCTCCTCCGGCCCGATCAGCCGGCCCTTCATCGGGTCCATCAGGCGCACGCCGTCGCGGACGAGCTGCATCAGGTCCTTGTCGGAACTGACGACGGTGACCGGCCGTCCCTGCTCGCGGGCCAGCCGGGCATAGGTGGCGATCAGGTCGTCGGCCTCGTAGCCTTCCAGTTCCAGGCAGGGCAGGCAGAAGGCGTCCACCGCCTCGCGGATGATGGCGAACTGCGGCCGCAGGTCCTCCGGCGGTTCCGGCCGGTTGGCCTTGTAGTCGGGATAGAACTCGTTGCGGAAGTTCAGCCGCTTGGCGTCGAAGATCACGGCCACGGCCTCGGCCTTCAGCTCCGCCAGCAGCTTCATCAGCATGTTGGTGAAGCCCAGCACGGCGTTCACCGGGGTGCCGTCCGGCCGGTTCAGGGGCGGCAGCGCGTGGTAGGCGCGGAAGATGAAGCCCGACCCGTCCACCAGATAGAGCGCCTCCGGCGAGGTGTTCACCGCCTCGGGGGAGGGGATGTCGGAGGGCGTGGCAGTCGTTTCCGGTGCGGCGGTTTCCGGGGTAGCAGTGTCCGGGGCGGTCATGATCGGCGGTCCGGCTTCGGGCTTTCGGGGCTGCACCATGGCCCAAGCCCGGGGCCGAGTCGAGAGCGGCCCCGTTCCGCCGGAACGGGGCCGCGCCGACCGCCCGGTCAGAAGCGGTAGCGGGCAGCCACCGAGATGATGTCCACGTTGCTCTCGAAATGGCCGGTCAGGCGGTTGCCCGTCCCGGTCGTCTGGTTGACCGTGGCGTCCGCCACGAACAGGTGGGCGTAGCCGGCATCCACGGTCAGCGACTCCAGCGGCTGCCAGGACAGGCCGGCGGTCAGCCAGGTGCGCTCCTCGTCCGGGATGCGCGGGGTGCGGTATTCCCCTTGCGCGGCGCGGCCGTCATGGGCGGCACCGACGCGCAGGGTCAGGTCATCCCGGTAGGCATAGGTGGCGCCCACGGCGAAGAACCAGGTGTCGTTGTAGAACTGCTCGTCCACCGAGACCGGCTGTGCCGGGTTGGCGAACACGACCCGGATCTCCTTGAACTCGCTCCAGTCCGTCCAGGAGGCGGTGGCGTGCAGGCCGAGCCGGCCCAGGTCCTGGCTGACGGAGAAGTCGATCGACTGCGGCGTGGTGACGTCGGCGGTGGCGTCCGACTCCGGCTGGAACGCCTGCACGCCCACGGCCGTGAACACGGTGCGGACGGACGTCGGCACGGTGAACTTGCCGGTGCCCTCCAGCGTGTGGTCGATCTTGGAGTGGTAGGACAGGCCGAAGCGGGTGCCGGGCACCGGCTCGAACAGCAGGCCCAGGTTCCAGCCCCAGCCCCAGTCGTCGCCCTGCACCTTGGCCATGCCGTCCGCTGACTGCGGCAGGAAGCCGGGCACGCGCAGGTTCGCCAGGATGGCGCCGAAATCCACGGCGTTGGTCAGTTCGGCCTCGGCACGCTGCACCGAGATGCCGCCGCCGACGGAGAGCTGCGGCATCAGCCGGTAGGCGCCGGCGAGATTGACGTTCGCCGTCTCCAGGGTGGACTTCACGGCATGGTAGCGGCCGGTCCAGTCGTCATCATAGTCCGTCTCCAGCCCGTAGGGGGCGGTGGCAGACAGGGCAAGGCGCCAGTCCTGCCCCTCCGGCGCATAGACCAGGAAGGCGGCCGGCAGCGGCAGCGGGTCCTTCGAGCCCTCGGCCTCACCGCTGATCGGGCGGCCGATGGCGTCGCTGCTGGTGCCCTTGAACTTGGTGCTGGGCACGATCAGGCTCAGCGCCGCCTCGGCGCCGGAGCGCTGGATGTAGGTCAGGCCGGCCGGGTTGTTCACGGCGGTGGACAGGTCGCGCGGGTCGGACGCCAGTCCGGCAAACGCCGTGCCCAGCAGGGCGCTGCTGTTCTCGCGGATCTGGAAGCCGGCGGCGTGGGCACCGGACGGCAGGGAAACGACGGTCGCAAGCGCGGTCGCGGCAAGCAAGCCGCCGGCAAGGGCGGCGCTCCGGCCGGAGCGGGAGGGAGAGACAATGGTCATCTTCTTGGGCTTACCCATGTCAGTAGGGCTCTTGCACTGAGGTCGGCCGTTCGGAAGCGGCTCTCATGGTTCGGCGCCGCGTCGTCCGGCGCCACCCCGGGGGGCTCCCCGGCCGGCTTGCGTCGAAAGACTGTCGCGGCGACATCGCGGTTCAAGCACGACGGTACGGCGCATGACAAGCAGAACCTGGGGCGGCTGGGAATGCGGCGCTTAATCCTAGCGTCGGATGTTTATTCCGAAACAACGGATTCCAGGGGTCCGTCGTTCCCGCCGGGATGGGCTTTCCCGCCCGATCCGGCGCATCGTCCGGAGGCGGGGTGCGACGAAACGGCCCTCTCTGGGACGGCACCTCCCGGGGTGGCCCCTCCCGGCGTGGCCCCTCCCGGCGTGGCCCCTCCAGGCGTGGCCCCTCCCGGCGTGGCCCCTCCCGGCGTGGCCCCTCCCGGCGTGGGAAGACCGAAGGACACCCGGGTCCAGCGGCCCAGCTCGCTCTCGATCCGCAGCATGCCGCCCATCCGCTCCACCAGGCCGCGGCTGATGGCGAGCCCCAGGCCCAGCCCGGGGGCAGAGGCGCGGCGCTTGTCGCCGACTTGCACGAAGGGCTGGCCCAGCAGCGGCAGCTTGTCCGCGGGGACGCCGCAGCCGGTATCCTCGACCGTGAAGCGGACCTGACCGGGAACCGCCCGGTCCAGCCCGACCGTGACGGTGACGCGGCCGCCCTTGGGGGTGAACTTGCCGGCATTGCCCAGCAGGTTGGTCAGGATCTGCTGTACGGCGCGGCGGTCCGCCGCCACCCGGGGCAGGTCGGGGGCGACAGCCACCTCCAGCTCGATCCCCTTGTCCCGGAGGGAGGGACCCAGCATCCGCACGGCGTCCGAGGTCAGACCGTCCGGCGGACAGGGTTCGATCTCCAGCTCGATCCGGTTGGCCTCGATCCGGGCCAGATCCAGCAGGTCGCTGATGAGCGCCAGCAGGTGGGTGCCGGCCTGGGCCACGTCGGCGGCGTATTCCCGCCGCTTCTCGGGGTCGATGTGTTCGTCGGTGTCGGTGGCGACCAGTTCGGAGAAACCGATGATGGCGTTGAGCGGCGTCCGCAGTTCGTGGCTGAGCGCGGCCAGGAAGCGGTTCTTGGCGTGGTTCGCCGCCTGCGCGGCCTTGAGCTGTTCGCCCACCTCGTCCGCGAGCGCGCGCAGGTCGGCCTTCTGCTGCTCGATCACCGTCATGTCCTTCAGCGCCGCGACGACCATGGGCTGGCCGTCGATCAGCGTGGCGGACAGGGTGACCAGCACGGGGAACAGGCTGCCGTCGCGCTTGCGGCCCTGCACCGCGCGCCAGCCGGCCATCTGGCGGCGGGCGTCGGGTTCCTCCGTCTTGAAGAAGGCGCGGGCCAGCCGGCCGTGCGTCTCCGCCTGGCCCTCGGGCAGCAGCACGTCCACCGTCTGGCCGACGATGCTGTCCGCCGGCCAGCCGAACAGCGCCTCGGCGGCACGGTTTACCCGCGTGATGCGCAGGTCCCGGTCCACGGTCATGATGCCGTCGGGCACGGCCGCCAGGATCGCCTCGATCTGGCCGCGGTAGTCCAGGGCCTGCTCCAGGGTGCGGCGCTCCTCCGTCACGTCCAGGTGGGTGCCGACCATGCGCAGGGCCCGCCCGGCGCTGTCGCGGCCCATGATGCGGCCGCTGTCGCGCACCCAGACCCAGTGGCCGGCCTTGTGCCGCATGCGGATGTCGCAGGCGTAGAGCGGGCTGCGGCCGGCGAAGACATCCTCCAGCAGGGTCTCGGCCTTCTCCAGGTCCTGCGGGTGGACCAGCCGGCGCCAGGTGGCGATGCTGACCGGCTGCAGCTCGGCCAGGGTGTAGCCCACGATACCGGCCCAGCGCTCGTTGATGATCAGCACGCCGGTCTGCGGGTTCCAGTCCCAGATGCCCACGCCGGTGCCGGCGATGACCTGGTCCATGCGCTCCTTCTGGTCGCGCAGTTCGGCCCGCACCAGCCGCATGTGCCGCTCGACCAGCGCCCATTTCTCCTCGGCGCGGCGGGCGCGCAGCAGCGCCGTTGCCGTCGTCACCAGGGGCTGCAACGCTTCGATCTGGCCGGGATCGTAGCCGCCGGGCCGGTTGCCCAGGGCGACCAGCCCGGTGAAGACCGGCGGCGCCATGATCGGAATGCCCAGGAAGGCGGTCAGCGGGGCCGGGCCGTCGCCGGCCGACCCGGTCGGGGCCGGTGTATTCTCCAGAAGGGCGCTGCCTTTCCGCATCACCCGGCCGACCGGCCCGTCGAAGGGCGCCAGGGCCGCCACCTGCCGCTCGCCGGCGTCCGGGCCGCCCCCCTCGGTTCCTGGTCCCGCCAGCGCCATGGGGCAGAGGAAGGGGGAAGGGCCGGCATTGCCGAACACCTCCCCGATCAGGCCGCAGGGACTGCCGGTCGCTTCGCGGAAGGCGTTCAGGATGCGTGCGAACAGGGTAGCCGTCCCCACCCCGGCCAGGGCATCGGCCTGGAGGCGGGTGATCACCTCCAGCAGCGTGGTGCCGCCGCTGCCGGACGGCAGCGGCCAGGGGCTGCCGTCAGCCATGGCCGGGCCGTCCGACAGGCGGCACTGGAGGGAGATGGGCGCGGACACGCATGGGGCCCTCGAACGAGATGCCCCAGGGTGGTGGAGGTCCGGTTAATGGACCCTTAAGATGGTGTTGAGGTGCTGGCGGGTCGCGTATTAGCTGCGGCCGATGCGCGGGCTCAGCCGACCGCCAGCAGCCGCTCCCCCAGTCCGGCCAGCAGGCTGTGCCGCTCCGCGCCCTCGATGATCCGGATCAGCGCCATCAGCCAGTGCACCTCGCCCTCGGCATCGACCAGCGGCAGCACCACCCGGTCGTAGACGATGGGTCCCAGTCCCGTCTCGAAGGAGATGCGGGTCAGCACGGGCTGCCGCGACACCACCACCTGTCGGCAGACATCGTGGGCATGCTCAAGCGATTCACCCGTTTCGATCTCGCTCAGCATCCGCCCGGTGGCATCGCCGCCATAGGCATCCACCAGCGCCGTGCCGAACAGTCGGAAGCGGTAGCGGTCGCCGGGCAGAACGTCCAGCAGGCAGATATGGGGCAGCAGGTCGCCCGGAAGTTCATAGGGGCGGATCCTGTCCTTGCGGGCCGGCCCCCCGGGTGACAGCGTGCGGATGTGAGCGAGCAGGCGGCGACAGGCTTCCGTCGCCTCGCTTTCCGCCAGGGTGACGGCGATGGTGGGCCGCGACGGGCCGGCGTCGTGGCGGGGGCGGAAACGGTTCACCGGAACCTTCCAGAAAAATTGCATCAACTTGTATGTTATCGGAACGTCAGATCGGGAGCACGCGCCGAAACGTCATCCTGTCCTTGCGCAGTAGGCCCGGCTCCGGGCCGGCGATCGGCTCCCGGCGACGGGCGCGCCGCTGCCATCGTGGCAGCCCGGGGGTTCACCTGCCGGCCGGGAGCGTGTATCTCCGGAAGTCCAACCCGCAGGGAGGCCCCGCCATGGCCGAGGACCAGACCCACGCCGCCCCGACCGCCGCCCCGCCTCCGGGGGAGCCGCCGCTCCGGGTGGCCGTCATCCCCGTCACGCCGTTCGCGCAGAACTGTTCGCTGCTCTGGTGTACAGCCACGCGGCGGGCGGCCGTGGTGGACCCGGGCGGCGGCGTGCCGACCATCCTGGAGGCGGTGCGCCGGCATGGCCTGACGGTGGAGCGCATCCTGGTCACGCACGGCCATGTCGATCATGCCGCCGCCGTGGCCGATCTCGCGGAGCGGCTGAAGGTCCCCGTCGAGGGGCCGGGGCGGCAGGACGATTACTGGATTGCGGAGCTGGCCGGCCACGGTGCCGCCTATGGCATGCCCTATGCCCGGCCCTTCACGCCCGACCGCTGGCTCGGCGATGGCGACACGGTGACGGTGGGGGCGCTGACGCTCCAGGTCCTGCACTGCCCGGGCCACACGCCGGGGCATGTGGTCTTCTTCCACGCCCCGTCGCGCTTCGCCGTGGTGGGCGACGTGCTGTTCAGGGGATCGGTCGGGCGGACCGACTTTCCCGGCGGCAGCTTCGAAGCACTGGCCGCCTCGATCCGTGGCAAGCTGTTCCCGCTCGGCGACGATGTGACCTTCCTGCCCGGCCACGGCGAAACCTCGACCTTCGGCCAGGAACGCCAGGGCAACCCCTTCGTCTCCGACCAGGCCGTCCGCGGGCAGGGATGAGGCCGCGGCATCGCAGGTGGAGGGTTGCGGACCCTGTCCATCAGGGTTACTTCTTCTGGCTGTGATATCAGGCTCAGCGCGCTGTCAGGATGGGTGCAACTCTCACCTTCGATCTCTATATCGATGACAGTGGCAGCCGTCTGCCCGACAGGGTTGAGCCCCTGCACCGGGCGGATGGCGTCGATGCTTTCGCCCTGGGCGGTTTCATGATTCCTGCCGAACAGACGGGAATAGTGCGCGCGGAGGTTACGGACCTGGTTGGTCGCTACGATCTCGCAGGACCGCTGCATTCCCACGAGATCCGGTGCCGGAAGGGCGCCTTTGCCTGGCTGGGGCAGGATCGGGACCGCGCAGCCCGCTTCCAGGCCGATCTCTCCGATCTGATCGCCCGCCTGCCGGTCCATGTGACGGCCTGCGTGGTCCATCGGCCGGGCTACAATGCCCGTTATCGAGCTCTCTATGGCGACGGGCGCTGGAGGCTCTGCCGGTCCGCCTACCAGATACTCGTCGAGCGATGTGCCAAGATTGCAGCAGCGCAGGGCCGCATGCTCAAGGTGTTCGTGGAGGCCTGCGGCAAGCGGGAAGACAGGGATATCCGAGACTACCACGCCCGCCTGATCCAGACCGGGGCGGACTTCGACAAGGGAACGTCCGGAAAATACGATCCGCTTCTTGCAAGCGGTTTCGCCCGGACGCTGGTCAGGAATCCCACGTTCATTCGGAAATCCAACCCGATGGGGCAGGTCGCGGACATCCTGCTCTGGCCCGTCGTGAAGGGGCGTTACGATCCGGACTATCTGCCGTTCCGGCATCTGGACGCGCACCGCAAACTCATCGACCTGACCCTGGCGGATGGACTGTTGAATTGCGGGATAAAATATTACTGCTTCGATCCCGAAGCTCCGGTAGCGACATCCGCTGGAACGGAAGGAAGCACCACCCTTGAAAAGACAAAGGGCCCGGAAATCTCCGAGCCCCTTCCCCCGCCGTCTACGACGACGCCCGGTCGCAATTGACCATAATGTGATTCTAGGTGCGTCTGCCCTGGATCGTCAAGGCCAGGGTCGGAGGGCCGGAATCGCGCCGCCTTCGCTTGACCTTCCCTGTCCCTTGGGCTCCCCGCGCGGAACGCAGCAGGGGGCGGCGGCGGTGCCGGGTCAGGGGCCGTCCGCCTGAACCGGCGCCGGACCGGGACCGCGCGGGTGGCCGCTCCCCTCGGGGCCGGCCACCCGCGCAGGTTCCTTACTGCGCGGGGCCGGACTGCAGGGTGCCGGTGACGCTGCCGCCGTCGGCGATGCTGATGCGGCCGTAGCGGACGGTGCCGTCCACCAGACCCGTCTCCCCGATGGAGAGGGTGCCCGACACCTCGATGGTGCCGCTGGCCCGGCCCTGGACCCGCATGCTCTCGACCTTGGCGGTGCCCTCGAACTGGCCGCCTTCGGCCACGTCCAGCACCTTCACGTCCACCAGGGTGACGTCCACCAGCCGGCCGGCCACATGGAGCGTGTCGCAGTGCGAGATGGTCGCGCCCTCGATCCGCGCCTCGGCGGAGATCGTGGTGACGCCGCCCGGCTTCACCGGCTGCGGCGCCGGTTCGGCGGCGCCGTTGGCACCGGGACGCGGGAAACTGCGCGGATCGAGGATGTCGGTCGGCATCGGCAAGGCTATCTCCCCAAAGGGCGGTCGCATGATCCAACGGCCCCGCCCGGTCGGAGTTATTCATAAGCGGAGCGGGTTAATTCCGCAAGAATAGACCACTTCCGGGGGACTGCCCTGAGCTTGTCGCGCCCCTCCCGCGATTGACACGGCCCCCGCAGCGCACAATAGTCGCCGTTTTCCCGCCGCCGCAGGCATCCGGAGCGTCCGGACGCCGTCCGGGGCGGGGCTTCCGGCGCCGCAGTCCGGCGCCGCATCCCGAGGAGAGGAGCCGTGGTCCCTGTCGTCATGCCGACCTATGCGCGCATCGATGTGATCTTCGAGCGCGGCGAGGGCAGCTATCTCTGGGACACGGAAGGCCGACGATATCTGGACTTCACCAGCGGCATCGCCGTCAACGCGCTCGGCCACGCGCACCCCTATCTGGTGCAGAAGCTGACCGAGCAGGCGCACCGGCTCTGGCACACCTCCAACCTGTTCCGCGTCGCCGGGCAGGAGAGCCTGGCCCGGCGGCTGACGGCGCTGACCTTCGCGGACACGGTGTTCTTCACCAACTCCGGCGTCGAGGCGTGGGAATGCGCGGTCAAGACCGTGCGCAAGTACCATCATGAGACCGGCAACCCGCAGCGGACCCGCTTCATCGTGGCCGGCGGCGCCTTCCACGGCCGCACCACCACGGCCATCGCCGCCGCGAAGTCGGAGAAGATGGTCAAGGGCTTCGGCCCGCTGCTGGACGCCTTCGACCAGGTCGCGTTCAACAACCTGAACGAACTGCGCGCCGCCATCACGCCGGAGACCGGCGCCATCATGGTGGAGCCGATCCTGGGCGAGGGCGGCATCATCCCGGCCGATCTCGACTATCTGCGCGCCCTGCGCCGCACCGCCGACGAGTTCGGCCTGCTTCTCGTGTTCGACGAGATCCAGACCGGCGTCGGCCGCACCGGCCGGCTGTTCGCGCATGAATGGGCGGACGTGGCGCCCGATGTCATGTGCATCGCCAAGGGCATCGGCGGCGGCTTCCCGATGGGCGCCTGCCTCGCCACGGAGAAGGCCGCCGTCGGCATGACGGCCGGCACCCACGGCAGCACCTTCGGCGGCAACCCGCTGGCCATGGCCGTGGGCAACGCCGTGCTGGACGTGGTGACCGCGCCGGGCTTCCTGGAGCGGGTGGAGGAGACCGGCAGCCTGCTCCGGACCCGGCTGGAGGCGCTGGTGGAGCGCCACCCGACGGTGCTGGAGACGGCGCGCGGCCGCGGGCTGATGCTGGGCCTGCGCTGCGTCGTGCCGAACGCCGACTTGGTCACCCGCCTGCGCCTGAACGGCCTGCTGGTGGTCGGCGCCGCCGACAATGCCATCCGCATCCTGCCGCCCCTCATCGTGGGCGAGACGGAGATCGACGAAGCCGTCGCCATCCTCGACCGTACCTGCCGGGAGCTTGCCTCCCAGAATGGAACCGCAGCATGAGCCCCGCATCCAGCCGCAAGGTCCGCCACTTCATCGACATCCATCTGCTGGATGCCGGCAGCCTGCGAGGCATGCTGGACTACGCCGCGGCGCTGAAGCGGGCGAAGCAGCCCGAGAAGCCGCTGCTGGGCCGGACGCTGGCGCTGATCTTCGAGAAGCCCTCGACCCGCACCCGCGTCTCGTTCGAGGTCGGCATGCGCCAGCTCGGCGGCGAGGTCATCACCCTGACCGGCAAGGAGATCCAGCTCGGCCACGGTGAGACGATCGGGGACACGGCGCGGGTGCTCTCCCGCTTCGTGGACGCGATCATGCTGCGCACGGACGCCGAGGAGAAGCTGCACGAGATGGCGGAGGCCGCCAGCGTCCCCGTCATCAACGGCCTGACGGACAAATCGCATCCCGTGCAGATCATGGCCGACATCCTGACCTTCGAGGAGCGCAAGGGGCCGATCACCGGCAAGGTCGTCTGCTGGTCGGGCGACGCCAACAATGTCTGCGAGAGCTGGATCCACGCCGCCGTGCGCTTCGACTTCGAACTGCGCGTGGCCTGCCCGGCCGAACTGGCCCCCAGTGCCGAGACGCTGGAGTGGGTGCGCCGCAATGACGGCCGCGTCATCGTCACCCGGGATGCGGAGGCCGCGGTGGCCGGGGCCGACGCCGTCGTCACCGACACCTGGGTCAGCATGCACCACCAGGACGCCGAGCGCCGGCACGCCCTGCTGAAGCCCTATCAGGTGAACGAACGGCTGATGGGATTGGCGCAGAAGGACGCCATATTCATGCACTGTCTCCCGGCCCATCGGGACGAGGAGGTCTCCACCGCCGTCATCGACGGACCGCAGTCGGTCGTCTGGGACGAGGCGGAGAACCGCATGCACGCCCAGAAGGGCATCCTGGCCTGGTGTCTGAACACATGACCGATCCCACCCGCGCGGGCGGCGCCGACCCCGGTGCCGGCCGCGATCCCGCCCGCGATCCGGACCGCGTGACCGCGGACCTGGACGTGGTGCAGCCGTTCCAGCTCGACCGCTCCAGCCTGCGCGGACGCCTCGTCCGCCTGGGTCCGGCGCTGGACGAGATCCTGACCCGTCACGCCTATCCCGATCCCGTGGCGCTGCTGCTGGGCGAAACCATCACGCTCGGGGCGGCGCTGGCCTCCGCGCTCAAGTACGAGGGTATCTTCACCCTCCAGACCAAGGGCGACGGGCCGGTCTCCTTCACGGTGGCCGACGTGACCAGCGTCGGCGACCTGCGCGGCTATGCCAGCTTCGACGCCGACCGGCTGGCCGCGGCGGTGGCGGCCGGGGCCCCCGGCACGCTGCGCGACATGCTGGGCACGGGCTATCTCGCCTTCACCGTGGACCAGGGCGAGCACACGGAACGCTACCAGGGCATCGTCGAACTGGCCGGCGACAGCCTGGACGACGCCGTGCGCCACTATTTCCGTCAGTCCGAGCAGCTCGCCACCGGCATCAAGGTGGCGGTCGGCCGCGATTCCGCCGGCCGCTGGGTCGGTGGCGCCATCCTGGTGCAGGCCCTGCCGGAGGAAGGCGGGGCGCGGGGCGAGGCGGCCCGGCACTCCGACGTGGAGGAGGACGACTGGCGCCGCGCCATGGTGCTCTTGGGCTCCTGCACGGAGGCCGAGCTGCTGGACGCGCGGCTGCCGGTCAACGACCTGCTGTTCCGCCTGTTCCATGAGGAGGGCGCGCGGGTCTACACCCGCCACGCCCTGCGCGCCGCCTGCCGCTGCTCCCGCGGGCGGGTGGCCACGGCGCTGCGCTCGATCCCGCGCGGCGAGCTGGAGGACCTGAAGGTGGACGGCCGGGTCGCCGTCACCTGCGAATTCTGCAAGACCGAATACGGCTTCGACGACGCCGCCCTGGACGCCGTCTACGCCGACTGACCGTTTCCGGCCGCCGGGCGCTCCGCGAGGGGCGCCCGGAACCGCCGTCAGGGAACCAGGAAGAACCAGGCCGTCAGGCCTGCGCCCACGCTGACGACGAAGCGGCGCACCCATTCCACGGGCACCCGCTTGGCGACCACCACGCCCAGATAGCCGCCGGCGATGCAGGTCGCCATCACGATCAGCGCCGCCGGCCAGCGCACCAGCCCGTCCGCGATGAACAGGACGATGGCGATGCCGTTGATCAGGACGGACAGCAGCACCTTGGCCGCGTTGATGCGGTGGAAGTCGTCGCCCTCCGTCACCGCCAGCGCGGCCAGCATCAGGATGCCCATGCCGGCCCCGAAGAACCCGCCATAGATCGCCACCAGGAACTGGATCACGGCGCCCGCGATGTGGGAGACGGCGCCGCCCCCTCCTGCCGCTCCCGCCGCCTGCTCCGCCACCTGCTCCTGCCGCTCCCGCCGGCCGCGGGCGCGCAGATAGGCGGTCAGGCGCGGGCTGAAGGCGAACAGCAGGGTCGCCACCAGCAGCAGCCAGGGCACCAGCACGCGGAACTGGGCATCCTCCAGCCGCAGCAGCAGCCAGGCCCCGATGGCAGCCCCGGCCAGACTGACCACGCCCAGCAGGGCGAAACGGCGCCCGTGCGCCACCACTTCCTGCCGGTAGGCGGCCATGCTGGCGATGCTGCCGGGCCAGACGGCCACGGAGCTGGTGGCGTTGGCGGCGATCGGCGGGATGCCGACTCCGACCAGGGCGGAGAAGGTGAAGAAGGTGCCGCCGCCGGCCACGGCGTTGACCACGCCGGCCATCAGCCCGGCCCCGCCCAGCAGCAGCATGTCCGTCAGGGTCACGTCGCTTCCAGCCCCCCTGTATCCGCTGACGGAAAGCTAACGCGATTCCGGGTGCTCTGGAAACGGCCCCGGCCGCTCATCCGGACGGTTCCGGGGAACGGTTCAGGGGGATGGCGGCTCCAGCGGCGGGGGCAGGGGATGCTCGGCCGACTCCGCCTCGGCCGCGGTGGCGGGATCGGCCGCGTCCGGATCGGGGCGGGTCGCCCTCCGGTCCTCGTCCTCCGCCGCGCTCTCCGGGGCTGCCGGATCGTACCGCGGGGCGGGATCGGCCCGGTCCCGGTCGGCAGGCTGCGGTGTGGGCGGCTGCGGGGCGGGGAACTCCGGCGGCGGGGGCATGTCCTGCGCCCGGGCCGGGCCGGGGATGGCCGGCAGCAGCAGGACCAGGGATGCGGCGAGCAGGCGCGCGGGACGGCGGAGCAGGGAGCGGAGCAGGGACGGCTTGGGCGACGACATGGGCGGACTCCGGTGCGGCTCGGCCCGCAACAGGACGGGACGGGCGCGGTTCCCCGACCGCGGTGGCGTCATCGCATTTCCCGGCGCGAGCCGTCAGCGCATTTCCCGGCGCGAGCCTTGCCGCGGACGGGAGCGCGGGGCAGGATGCGGCCACGCTTCGGGGGAGCGGCCCCTCTTCCGGTCCGCTCCTGCCCGCCGTTCCGTCCATGAGGTTTCCTCCCATGATGCGCCAGCCCTCCCTCCGGCTTCCCCTTCTGCCAGCCCTCCTGCTCGCCCTCCTGCTGGCCGTCGCCCTGCCGTCCGGCCCTGCCGCCGCGCAGCAGACCGGCCCCGGCCTCTCCTTCGCGGAGAAGGGGGCGATCACCCTGGACGTGGCGGAGATCGAGGTGGTCAACGAGTATGTGCCGCCCCTGAAGGAGCCGAACGTGGAGCACCTGCTGCCCGTCACGCCGGCCGACACGGTGCGGCTCTGGGTGCAGGACCGGCTCAAGGCCGGCGGCGGCAGCGGACGCGCCCGGGTGGTGATCCGCGACGCCTCCGTCGTGGAGGCGGAGCTGGAGCGCACGACCGGCATCCGCGGCTGGTTCACCAAGGACCAGTCGGAACGCTATGAGGGCAAGCTGGCGGTCGAGGTTCTGGTGGAGCGGCCGGCCCAGGGCTTCAGCGGGGCGGCCAGCGTGGCCGTCGCCCGCTCCACCACCGTGGCGGAGGATGTCAGCCTCGCGGAGCGGGAGAAGGCGATGCTCGATCTCGTGCGCGCCATGGCGGCCGACCTCGACGCCCAGCTCGATGCGGCGATCCGCGCCAACCTGTTCCCCGCCATCATCCTCTGACCGTCTCTCTCTGACTGTCTCTGGCGCCGGGGCCGTCTGGCCGCGCTTCCCGGGCCGGCGTGACGTCCCGGCTGCCGGCCTGTTGACGGACGGCATGCCGTCCGGCGTTCCGCCGGGCGGCCCGCGACGGAGGAGGCTGGCATGACCGAGCAGAAGGATACCCCCCGGGACTCCGAGGAGGCGAAGCGCCGTGAGGTCGAGGCGGCCCAGGCGAACCGCCGGGAGGCGGAGCGCCGACCCGGCCGGACCGGGCCGGGAGAGGGCGGACCCCCGCCGGGCGGTGCCGTGACCGGCCCCGTCCCCGGCGAATCCGTCCACGGCACCGCCGGCCCCGACTGATCCCCGCCCCGTTCTCCTTTCCTCCCGCAGATGCCGGTGCGGGGCTGGGTCCCGGTCGGCCGGGAACCGGGTCCGGTGCCGCCTGTTGAGCCGGGCACCGTTCGATGCGCCGCCGCGGCAATCCCTTCAGCGGGCGGCCTCTGGGAGGATGCGATGAGCTACGACTACGGCACGGGTGGGCGCCGTCCGGGCGCCTATGGCAGCGACCGGCCCGACGACGGGGACCCTGGCAGCTACGGTTCCGGCCGCGGCAGCAATTACGGCAGCAGCAGCTACGGTGGCTCTGCCCAGGGCGGCGGCCCGGGGACCTATGGCCGCGCCGGCCAGGGGGGCTGGCAGGGCCGGCAGGGCCAGGGCGGCGGCACGGGCGGCATGAGCGGCGGCGACGCCTACCAGATGGCCCCGCTGGTGGTCGGCGGCCTGATGACGGCGCTGGGCGTCCGCCGGGGCGGCTGGCTGGGCTACGGCATCGCGCTGGCCGGGCTTGGGGTCATCCAGCAGGCCTTCAGCGGCCGCTCGGCGATCCGCGACTGGGTCGGCGAGGAATGGCTGGGCCAGAGCGGCGGCCACGAGCAGCGGGCCGTCACCGTCTCGCACAGCGTGACGGTCAACCGGCCGCCCGAGGAGCTTTTCCGCTTCTGGCGCGACTTCTCCAACCTGCCGCGTTTCATGCACCATCTGGAGCGGGTGGACGTGATCGACGACCGCCACTCCCACTGGGTGGCCAAGGGGCCGGCCGGTCTGCGCGTGAGCTGGGACGCCGAACTGACCGACGAGCAGGAGAACCGCCGGCTGGCCTGGCGCGCGGTGGAGGGGGCGGACGTTCCCAACTGGGGGCATGTCGAGTTCCGTCCCGCCCCCGGCGGCCGCGGCACCGAGGTGCAGGCCGTCATCCGCTACGAGCCGCCGGGCGGGGCGCTGGGCCGTGCTGTCGCCAGCCTGCTGGGCCGTGAACCGCGGCAGCAGATGCGCGACGACCTGAACCGCTTCAAGCGGATGATGGAGTCGGGCAGCGACGCCACCACGGCCGGCCAGTCCGCCGGGGAGCGCTCGACCGTGGGCACCGCCATGGAACGGTCCTCGTCCTCGGGGGCGTCCGCGGGCGTGTCGGGCGGGTCCTCCCCGGGCGCCGCAGGCGGGTCGGCGGGGGCCTCCGGAACCATCACCGGCGACGTGTGACCGTCCGCCCGGGTCCGCCCCCGGCCGGCACGGCCGTCCGGGGGTGCGGCCCGGCGATGCGTTTTCCACGACGCTGCCGGCCGGGCGCATCCGCTAGGATGGGGCGTCTTTCCTGAGCGCCCGCCTTTCCGTCCTCCGAGGTGTCGCATGCGCGCGTCGTCTCCGGTCCGCCCGATCCGGGCGGCCCGCCCGCTGTCCGTTCCCGTCCTGATCCTGGCCGCTCTCCTGGCGGGTCCGGCATCGGCCGCCCAGGCATCCGACCCCGTGCCCGGCGCCCCCGCTCAGGCCCCGGCGACGGAGCTGGCGGCGGAGGGTCCGCTGGCGGATGCCGTGCGCGGCAGCCTCTACGCCGCCGAGAGCGCCCGGCTGGCGCAGGAGCGCTCCGACACCGAGGAGGTCCAGGAGATCGCCAGCGACATCCTGGACAGCCACACGATGCTGCTGGAGGACCTGGGGGCCGAGGCGGTGCGCCTCGGAGTCGTGCCGCCGGCCGATCCGGGCGTGGCCCCGGCCGCCATGCTGGTGCAGCTCCGTCAGGCGGCGGACGAGGATTTCGACACGCTCTGGCTGACCCAGCAGATCGACGCGCACGAGCGGCTGGTCGCCCTCTACCGCGCGGCGGCGGCCCCGGCGACAGCCGACGGCCCGGCTCCGGCCCTGCCCGGGGAGGCGCTGGCGCGGCTTGAGGACCTGCTGGCCCGGCTGCGCGATGCCGCCGGGGTCGGCGTGGCCGGCCGCGGCGCCGACTGATCCGCCCTGCAGGGAGGGGTCCGGGCCGGACGTCAGGGCCGGTCGCCATAAACCCCTGAAACTACTCTGGATTGACGGACGCTCCCTGCGACGAGGGTGATGTTGAACCGTGCGGGGGGCCTCCCAATATTATGGCCCAACCGCAACACGGCTTCTGGGGACATCCATGGCTATCGGACCTTACAATCGATACGCGACCGCCGGCCGCGCACTCGATCAGGCCCAGTTCGACGAAGGCCTGCGGCAGCACATGCTGCGCGTCTACAACTACATGACCGTCGGCCTGGTGATCACGGGCCTGGTGGCTTTCCTCGGCGCCAGCACGCCGGCGGTCGTCGGCGCGGTCTACGGGACGCCGCTCCAGTGGGTGGTGATGCTGGCCCCGCTGGCCTTCATCTTCATCCTGAGCTGGAACTTCCACAAGATGTCGGCGGCGACGCTGCAGACGCTGTTCTACGTGTTCAGCGGTCTGATGGGCCTGTCGCTGATGTACATCTTCCTCGTCTATACCGGGGCCAGCGTCGCGCGGGTGTTCTTCATCACCGCCGGCATGTTCGCCGCGACCAGCCTCTACGGCTACACGACGAAGAAGGACCTGTCCTCCATGGGCGGGTTCATGGTCATGGGCCTGATCGGCATCGTCATCGCCGGCCTCGTGAACATCTTCCTGGCCAGCTCGGCGCTGCAGTTCGCCATCTCGGTGATCGGCGTCATCGTCTTCACCGGCCTGACCGCCTGGGACACCCAGCGGATCAAGGAGCAGTACGCCGAAGGCTGGGGGGCGGAGGCCAACGGCAAGCTCGCCGTGATGGGCGCGCTCTCGCTCTACCTGAACTTCATCAACCTCTTCACCATGCTGCTCCAGCTCCTCGGCCAGCGCGACGAGTAGTCGGAAGCGACCGGACGGGAGGCCCCCCGGGGACCTCCGCCGCGGACCGCCCGGGGTTTCCCCGGGCGGTTTCTTTTTGGTTCGTCACGGATCGGCAGGGGACGGCAGCGGCCGTTCTCCGTTTACAGCGTGGCCGTTTACAGCAGGACCCGTTTCCGGCGCAGCCCGGTCACGGGCAGCCGACACCGCAGGGGATGGCGACAGAGCGTGAGCCCGAAGCAGGACCGCCGGCTGGACCGGCGCTTCAACCGGCTGGAACAGGCCCTGCCCGATCCGGTCGGCACCCAGTTGAACCGGCTGCGCCGGCCGCGCGCCTTCTGGCTCCGCGTGCCGGCGGGCATTCTGCTGATCCTGGGCGGCTTCTTCGCCTTCCTGCCCGTGCTGGGCTTCTGGATGCTGCCGCTGGGGCTGCTGCTGCTGGCCGTGGACATCCCCTTCCTGAAGGGGCCGATGAACCGTCTGATGATCTGGGGCGAGCGGAAATGGGCCGTCTGGCGCCGCCGCTGGCGCCGGGACGGCTGAGCGCCGGTGTCCCCTTGCCGCGACGGCGGGGCGGCGCCACCCTGGACGCCCGGTTTCTGCCGACCCGCGATGCCCGAGAGCCTCCGATGGATGTGACCGCTCTGCCCCGCCGCCCCGTCGCCGACTGCACCGCCGCGGAGGTCGCGGCCGCCCTGAATGCCGGGTTCGAGGGGTATCTGGTGCCCGTGCGCATCGACGCGCCGGGCTATGAGCGCCGTTTCCGCGGCGAGGATCTGGACCCGTTCTCCAGCTACCTGTTCGGCCCGCCCGGCCGGCCCGCCGGCGTGATGCTGGTCGCCCGCCGCGGCTGGACCGCCCGCATCGCGTCGCTGGGCGTGGCGCCGGACTGGCGCGGCCGCGGCCTGGGCCGGCACGCCCTGGACCTGGCGGCGGCCGAGGCCCGCATGCGTGGCGACCACGCCCTGCTGCTGGAGGTGTTCGAGCAGAACACCCGTGCGCTCGCGCTCTACGAACGGCTGGGCTTCCGCCGGCTGCGCCGGCTCTACGGCCACCGCCGCGAACCCGTCCGGCCGGAGGCGGTGGCCGGCGCCGCGGCGCTGCGCCCGGCGGACCCGCTCTCCCTGTCCCGCGCCCTGCTGCGGGCGGGGGAGGGGGCGGACCTGCCCTGGATGCTGCAACCGGAGACGCTGGCGAAGGCGGCGCATCCGTTCCGTGCCCTGGCCCTGGCCGGGGAGCCCGAGGGGCAGGCGCCGCTGGCCCTGCTGCGCGATCCGGGGACGGAGGCGATGCTGCTGACGGCGCTCTTCGTGCCGCCGGACCGGCGTGGCCTGGGACTGGGCCGGCGGCTGCTGGCCGCGCTGGCCGCGGCATATCCGGGGCGGCCCTGGCTGATCCCGCAGATCGTGCCGGAGGGGCCGCTGGACGCCTTCCTGCTGGCCACCGGCTGGACCCGGCAGGCGCTGAACCAGTTCGACATGCGCCTGGACCTGTAGCCGGACCTTGCCCGGCCGAGGCCGGCTACGGCCGGGTCCCGTCCGGTTCCGGCATCAGGGGCGACAGCACCAGGTCGCAGCCGCCCCAGGACTGGCGCGCCTCCGCCACCGCCTCGGCCAGATCGCCCGCGTCCGCCGGATCGCCCGGCAGGAACACGGCGATGCCGCGGTTGCCCGCGTTCAGTTCCAGCGTCAGACGGTGCCCGGCCCGCAGGTCGCGGTCCATCAGCACCAGATTGGCCCCCGCGGCCGCCATCAGGCGCGCCGCCTCGGCCGCCGCCACGGTCGCGGTGCCGGCCACGACGACAACCTTCCCCTTCACGCTCTCCCCCTCACGCTTCCGCCCCGGCGCTCCGGGCGGCGGCCGCACGGCGGCGCCCGGCCCGGGTGAGCGCCCCGTACCGCGGGGCGACCAGGATGGCAAGAGTCAGAAAAAGCCCGGCCAGGGTGGCGATCATGCCCGCGGCGTTCACGCTGGCCTGGAACCCCAGCCAGAGCGGCCCGAAGGCGCCCAGCACATAGCCGCCCGCCCCGGCCGCCGCCCCGATCAGCAGCGACAGGCCGATCTGGACCGGCAGCCGGTCGGTCAGCAGCCGCGCCGTCGCCGCCGGGCAGATCAGCATGGCGATGACCAGGATCGAACCCACCGCCTCGAAGGCGGCGATGGCGGCGACGGCCGTCATCGCCACGATGCCGTGCTGCACCAGGGCCGACGGCAGGCCCAGCGTGTCGGCCAGTCCGGGGTCGAAGCTGGCCAGCGTCAGCTCCTTGAAGAACACAAGCACGATGCCGCCCAGCAGCAGGAAGACGATGGCGAGCTGCACCACCTCCCGCGGCAGTGCTGCCCACACCAGGGGGTCCAGCAGCGAGGCCCAGCCCGTGGGGGCGAGCCAGATCACGTCCTCAAGCTGGCCGTAGAGCACGCAGTCAGCGTCCAGGTCCACGCTGTGCGCCGCCGCCTGCTCGATCAGCACGACGCCCAGCGCGAACAGCCCGGTGAAGACCACGCCCATGGCCGCCCCGGCCTCGACCCGGCCCAGCCGGCGCACCAGTTCGATCAGCACCCCCGCCACCACGGCCGCCGCCAGGGCGCCGGTCATCATGGGGAAGGTCTCGCGCGTGCCGGCCACCAGGAATCCCACGACGATGCCGGGCAGCACGGCGTGGCTGATGGCGTCGCCCAGCAGGCTCTGCCGCCGCAGCACCAGAAAGTTGCCCACCAGGGCGCAGGACAGGCAGGCCAGGGTGGCCGCCAGCATGGCCGGCAGGTCGATGGTCAGGAACGGGGTCATCCCAGGCCCTCCCGCCGGCGCAGCAGGCGGCGGCGCAGGCCCCGCGCCAGCAGGCCGCGCGCCGGGGCGAACAGGAAGCTCAGCACGAACAGCGCCGTCGCCACCAGCACGATGACGGCGCCTGCGGGCAGGTCGGCATAGGCGCTGGACAGCCAGGCGCCGATCCCGCCCGACAGCGCCCCCAGCACGCCCGCGGTCACCGTCATGGTCGTCAGATCGTCGGTCCAGAAGCGGGCGGCCACGGCCGGGGTGATCAGCAGGGCCACGATCAGGATCAGCCCCACCGTCTGCAACCCCACCACCGTCACCAGCGTCACCAGCCCCAGCAGCAGCAGGTCGATGCGGTCCACCGGCCAGCCCTGCACGCGGGCGAAGCCCTCGTCGAAGGCGACCAGCCGCAGTTCCTTGAAGAACAGCGCCACCAGCCCCGCCGCCAGCAGCGCCAGCAGGCCCAGGGCGGCCGCCTCGCGCGCGCTCATGGCGGCGGTCTGGCCGAAGATGAAGGTCTTCAGCCCCGCCGCGCCGCCCGTCGGCAGCGCCTGCACCACCGACAGCAGCACCACCCCGATGCCGAAGAAGACGGACAGCACCGCCCCGATGGCGGCGTCCTCCGGCAGCCGGGTGAAGCGCGTCACCGCCTGCACCGCCAGCACGCCCAGCCCGCCGCTGACCGTGGCGCCCAGCAGCAGCAGGGGCAGCGACCGCCCCTCCACCCCCGCCAGGGCGCCGATCAGGAAGGCCAGCGCCAGCCCCGGCAGGGTGGCGTGGGCCAGGGCGTCGCTGACCAGCGAGCGCCGCCGCAGCAGCAGGAAGCTGCCGACCGTGCCGGCCGCAGCCCCCAGCGCCGTGGCCCCCGCCAGCACGACGGCGGTGTTCCAGCCCGGTCCCACCGGGGAGAGGACGGTGTCCATCGGCCGTTCCTCACATCACCAGCGGGTCCAGCAGGCGCTGGCCGTAGGTCGCGCGCAGGTTCGCCTCCGTCAGGGTGGTGCGGGTGCTGCCCTCCGCCACCACGCGGGTGTTCAGCAGCAGCACATGGTCGAACACCTGCGCCACGGTCTGCAGGTCGTGGTGGACGCAGAGCACGGTGCGGCCCTGCCGGTCCAGCTCGCGCATCACCTCCAGCACGGCCTGCTCCGTGGCCGCGTCCACCCCGGCCAGGGGCTCGTCCATGAAATAGAGATGCGCCTCCTGCGCCAGCGCGCGGGCCAGGAACACGCGCTGCTGCTGGCCGCCGGAAAGCTGGCCGATCTGGCGGTCGGCGAAGGCGCCCATGCCGACCCGCTCCAGCGCGGCGCGGGCCGCCTCCTTGTGCTCCTTCGACACCCGCCGGCCCCAGCCGATCATGGCGTAGCGGCCCATCGCCACGACATCGAGCGCGGAGACGGGGAAGTCCCAGTCCACGCTCTCCCGCTGCGGCACGTAGCCGACCAGCCGGCGCTGCCGCGCCAGCGACCGGCCGAAGATCTCGACCGTGCCGGAGAGCGGCGGCACCAGCCCCAGGCAGGCCTTGATGAAGGTGCTCTTGCCCGCCCCGTTCGGACCGCAGATGGCGATCAGGCCGGCGGACGGGGCGGTCCAGTTGACATCGCGCAGCACCGGCCGGTCGTGATAGGCGACCGTCAGCCCCCTCACCGCCAGCGGGGCGACGCCCGACTCCCGCGGGGGAACGACGTCGTGCGCACCGATCCGTTGCAGCATGGGTCCCCTCACGCCCGGCCGGGCAGCCGGCCCTGGAAGCCGCCCGCGGGCGCCTCTCCGCCCAGGGCGCGGGCGATGGTGGTGACGTTGTGGTCGATCATGCCGACATAGGTCCCCTCGTAGCTGCCGGGAGCGCCCATGGCGTCGGAATAGAGGCTGCCGCCGATGGCGACCGTGTGGCCGCGCGCCGCCGCCCCGTCCACCAGGGCGCGCACGTTGCGCTCCGACACGCTGGTCTCCACGAAGACGGCCGGGACCTTCCGGTCCGCCAAGAGGGCCACCAGCTCCTCGATCCGGCGCAGCCCGGCCTCGGACTCCGTGCTGATGCCCTGGATGCCCACGACCTCCACACCGTAGGCGCGGCCCAGGTAGGAGAAGGCGTCGTGCGCCGTGACCAGCACCCGCTGCGGCGCCGGCACGCTGCCCAGCACGGTGCGGGCATAGCCGTCCAGCCGGTCGAGCACGGCGTCGAAGGCGGCGGCATTGTCGTGGAAGCGCGCGGTGTCCTGCGGATAGAGCTGCGACAGCCGGTCGCGCACCACCGCCAGCGCCGCGCGCCAGAGGCTTACATCCATCCAGATGTGCGGGTCGAAGCTGCCTTCGAACCCCGCCGGCTGCAGCAGCCGCTCCCGCGGCAGCGCGTCGCCCACGGCGGTCACGGGCCTGCCGTCGGCGGCCAGACGCTGCAGCGCGTCCGCCATTTTTCCTTCCAGCAGCAGGCCGTTGTAGAAGATGGCGTCGGCCGCCAGCAGGCGGACGGTGTCGCTGCGGGTCAGCTTGTAGGTATGGGGGTCGATGCCCTCCCCCAGCAGGGACTCCACGGTCGCGCCGTTGTCGGCGCCGGCCTCACCCACGACGGCGCGCAGCAGGTCCCCGACCTGGGCCGTGGTGGCGACCAGCTTCCGGCCCGCCACCTGCGCCCGCGCGGTCCCGCCGGCCGGCAACGCCGCCAGCAGCAGCCCGGCCGCGGCCCCGGCCAGGACGGCGCGGCGCCCCGGCCCTGCGCCGGACCCCGGCTCCGCACAGCGGCGGGCGGGAACGGGGCGGCGGGTCTCGGTCGGGCGGCATCATGCTCGGGGGACTCCCACAGGGGTCTAGGACTTCCGCAACGCCCCGCCGCCCGCCACACGGATGCTTGGCAAGTAAGATCGGGGCAGCCAGCATATAAACAGCCCGCGGCGGCGGGCAAGGCACGCCGTCCGGGTCCGACCGGCCCTTTCCCCTTCCGATGGTATCTCCCGTCCGATGATCCTGCTCTTCACCGATTTCGGAATCGCCGGCCCCTATGTCGGGCAGATGCACGCCGTGCTGCGGGCCGCCGCTCCCGGCCGGCCGGTGGTGGACCTGATGCACGACGCCCCCGCCTTCGAGCCGTTGCGGGCCGGGCACCTGCTGGCCGCCCTGGTGGAAAGCACGGCCGCGGCGCTGGCCGGGGCCGGGGCCGTTCCGGCGGACCCGCCCGTGCATCTGGCCGTCGTCGATCCCGGCGTCGGCACGGAGCGCCGGCCGGTCGTGCTGCGGACGCCGGCCGGCTGGTTCGTCGGCCCCGACAACGGCCTGTTCGCACCCCTGCTGCACCGGGCCGGGGGAGCGCAGGCGGAGGGCGTGCGGGCCTGGAGCATCGACTGGCGGCCGGCGTCCCTGTCCGCCAGCTTCCACGGCCGCGACCTGTTCGCCCCCGTGGCGGCCCGGCTGGCCCGGGGCGAGCCGCCACCGGGCACGCCCCTGTCGCCCGCCGCCCTGGTGGGAGCCGGGGCGCCGGGGGACCTGGCGGAGGTGATCTGGCTGGATGCCTACGGCAACGCCTGGACCGGGCTGCGCGCCGGCGCCCTGCCGGACGGCGCCGTGCTGGAGGCGGGCGGGCGGCGGCTGCGCCGGGCGCACACCTTCGGAGAGGTGCCGGCGGGAGAGGCGTTCTGGTACGCCAACTCCTCCGGTCTCGTGGAGATCGCGGTCAACTGCGGCAACGCCGCCGCCCTGCTGGGCCTCGACCCCGGCAGTCCGGTCCGGGTCGCGGACGGCGGCCCGCCCGGCAGGACATAAGCGGCAGGACGTAAGCAGCAGGACATGAGCGGCAGGCGGGGCCGGCGTCAGCCGCTGGCGGCGGCCTCCACCGCCGGCTGGCCGCCGCGCTTCACCGTCTTCACCACCGTCGGGTGGCGCATCAGCGCCAGGAAGGGCAGGTCGGACGGCCTGTTGCCGTAGCCCCAGCTCTCCGCGAAGGGGCCGTGGGCCGCCATGTAGGCGGTGACACGGCGGGCCTTCTCCTCGCGCACGCAGTTGCCGTGCCTGTCCATGCCGCCGGTCAGCACCCCGTCCAGCGTCTCCAGCCCCGTCGCCAGCAGGTCGTCCACCGGCAGGCCGCGCAGCAGCCGGGGCATGTAGGCGGTCAGCGCCCCGGTCGCCACCACCACGCGGTGACCCTTGCCGGCATGGGCCTTCAGCGCCTCCAGCATGGGCGGGTGCCAGCGCACCCAGCCGGCCAGCCGCTCCGCCGCCTCGTCCAGCCGGGCGGCCGGGACGCCGGCGACGGTGCGTTGCAGCAGCCCCGCCTTCACGGCGGTGCGCACGTCGCCGCGCCGGTGCGGTTCGGCGGCGAAGCGGGTGACGGCCGTCCGCACGGCATGCAGCAGCGCCAGCCGCGCCCGGGTGCGGCCGACCAGGAATTCCAGGAAGGGCAGCAGACTGTCCCCCTGGACCAGGGTGCCGTCGAAGTCGAAGATGGCGATGGAGCGCTGGCTCATGGTCGGGCGGGCCGGGAAGCAGGGGGCGGCGGCGGAACGGGCATCAGAGCCGCAGGCGGCGGCGCCACGCCACCCCGGCCCAGGCCCCGAACACGATGGACAGGGGGGTGACCACGTCCCTGCCGGGACCCGACTCGGGGCCCTGGAAGACATGGCCCAGCGCACCGCCGAAGGACAGCACCGTCAGCACCCCCAGGAACACGAGGCTGGCCGACGATTCGCTGGTGGACAGCCGCAGCTTGAGCCGCTTCAGGGTCAGGCGCAGCCCGGCATGGGCCAGGAAGGCGGCCAGCATGCTGGTGGCGAACGGCATCAGCAGCGAATCCAGCCGCGCCCACAGCCCGCCCCCCTCCTCATAGACGGGCAGCAGCAGCGCCGTCTTCACCACCAGCGCCCAGCAGAGCGCGTAGAAGATGGCGTAGAGCAACACCCCGTTGGCGATGTGGCTGAAGGCCCGCTGCACCGTTTCCCACCCTGGCCCCGGTTCCCACCCTGGTCCCGGGTTCCCGCCCGGTCCCGGCCGCGCGACCGGATCGGCCGCCGCGGTGGGGCATGAAACCGCTTCCGGGCTTTTCTCTCAAGGGCTTTCCGGTTAATCCGGGGGGATGCCGGAGGAAAGAGACACCATGGCAGCCGAAAAGATCATCATCGATACCGACCCGGGCCAGGACGACGCCGTCGCCATGCTGCTGGCCCTCGCCAGCCCGGAGGAGCTGGAGGTGCTGGGCATCACCGCGGTGGCGGGCAACGCGCCCCTGCCGCTGACGGAGGTGAACGCCCGCAAGATCTGCGAACTGGCCGGGCGGCGCGACGTGCCCGTCTTCGCCGGCTGCGACCGGCCGATGTTCCGCGAGCTGCACACGGCACCGGAGGTCCACGGCTCGACCGGGCTGGACGGTCCCGTCCTGCCGGAGCCGACCCTGCCCCTGCAGGAGAAGCACGCCGTGGACTTCATCGTGGAAACGGTGATGGCGCACGAACCCGGCAGCGTCACCCTGGTGCCGGTCGGGCCGCTGACCAACGTCGCCCGCGCCCTGATGCGGGAGCCGGCGCTGGCGGCCCGGCTGAAGCGGATCGTGCTGATGGGCGGCGCCCAGTCGGAGGGCGGCAACAGCACCCCCTGCGCCGAGTTCAACATCTATGTCGATCCGCACGCGGCCGACGTGGTGTTCCGCTCGGGCGCGCCGATCGTCGCCTTCCCGCTGGACGTGACGCACAAGGTGCTGACCACCCACGCCCGCAAGGAGGCGATCCGCGCCCTGGGCAGCCGGGTGGCCCAGGCCACCTTCGAGATGCTGGATTTCTACAACCGCTACGACGAGCACAAATACGGCACCGACGGCGGTCCGCTGCACGACCCCTGCACCGTCGCCTGGCTGCTGAAGCCGGAGCTGTTCCGCGGCAAGCTCTGCAACGTCGAGATCGAGACGCAGAGCCCGCTGACCATCGGCCAGACCGTGGTGGACCGCTGGGGCACCACCGGGCGGCCGAAGAACGCCCTCTGGATCACCGAGGCGGACGCCGACGGCTTCTTCGCGCTGCTGACGGAGCGGCTGGCGCGGCTGTGACGGCCGCGGCAGTGCCGGCAGCGGCGGTGACGGGCGCGGCCCTGACGGCCGCGTCTGCCCGCACCGCGCCCGGGTCCGGCTGCGCCTACTCCTCGTGCGGGGAGCGGGCGTAGCGGGCCGGCCAGGACAGGGCGTAGCCCAGGGCGACGGCGCAGATGTGCAGATGGGACAGGGCGTCGTCCCGGTTGGAGCGGAAGCGGACGGGCAGCAGCTCGCCGATACCCACCATCAGATAGCCCATCACCAGAAACCAGAAGACCGCGGCCATGGAATCCTCCGTTACCACGGGGGGAGTATCCATTCCGCATCGTTAACGATCGGTTAGGGGCAGCTCGCTGCGCCGCTGCAGCGGGGATTGCCGGTTTCCGCCTCTTGTTCCGGATATGCAACGATCTTGCCTGGGACGGCCGCGGGCCTGACCGGGACAGGGTGGCGCAAGCCTCTGGTTCCGCTCGAAAAACGGCCGGCTCTGCCCTATGCTGGCGGTTCCCGTTCAGCAGGACAGAGACCGGCCATGCAGCATCCCTTCCGCCGCCCCCTTCTCGCGGCCGCGGCCGCCGCGGCCCTCCTGATGGGGCCGGCCCTCGCCCAGATACCTGCCGCCCAGGCGCCCGCCCCCACGGCCCAGGCCGCCGACCCCGTGCAGGCGGCGCTGGCGGAGAGCCGGGCGGCGGCCCAGGCCCTGACCCGCGATCTGCTGACCGCGGTGAAGTCGTCGCTTGCCGCCGACGGTCCGGTCGGGGCGATCCGCACCTGCAACGAAGTGGCCCCGGGCATCGCCGACGCCCTGTCCCAGGGCGGCATGACGGTCGGGCGCACCAGCCTGAAGGTGCGCAACCCGGACAATGCCCCCGACGGGTGGGAGCGCGCCGTGCTGGAAGACTTCGCCGGCCGCAAGGCCGCCGGCGCCGATCCGGCGACGCTGGAGCACTGGGAGGTGCTGCCGGGGGCCGAGGGCGGCCGGAGCTTCCGCTACATGAAGGCCATCGCCATTCCGGCCGAAAGCCCGTGCCTCACCTGCCACGGCACCGACCTTGCGCCTGCGGTGGTGGCGGCGCTCGACCAGCTCTATCCGGCGGACCAGGCCCGCGGCTACCGGGCGGGCGACCTGCGCGGTGCGGTCACGGTGACGCGCCCGCTGCCCTGATCAGGTCGGCCACTTCCGGCGCCCCGTCCAGCCACTCGCGCGCCAGCAGCCCGAAGACCACCTCGTCGCGCCATTCGTCGCGGGCGGGGAAGGAGCGGCGCAGGCGCGCCTCGCGGACGAAGCCCAGCCGCTCCACCGTGCGCAGCGAGGCGATGTTGTCGGGGTCCACCTTCGCCTCCACCCGGTGCAGGCCCAGCTCCAGGAAGGCATGGGTCAGCACCGCGGCCAGCGCCTCCGACGCCAGCCCGCGGCCGCGCGCGGCCGGGACCAGGATGTAGCCGGTCTGGCACATGCCCTGCTGCATCCGGTGCAGCGACAGGCTGCCCACGGGGGCACCGCCGGCCGCCGGCAGGATTGCCCACTGCCGCGCCCCGGCGGCATAGGGCCCTACGGTGTAGTCGTGGAACAGCGCCTCGGTGTCGGCCTGGGTCCGGTGCAGCTCCCCGAACCAGCGCATGCTGTCGGGGTCGGAGAAGACCGGGAACAGGGCAGGGGCATCCGCCACCGTCAGCGGGCGTAGAAGCAGGCGGCGGGTGCGGAGCGATCGGTGCTGCGGCGTTGCGGTCACGGGCGGTCGGGGGCCAAAGGGAGTCGGCAGAGTGGACCTCCGGCCGGCCGGGATCAACCGCGCGGGTCGGCGCAGGGCGCAGGCCGACCCGGCTTCCGCGGCGACCGCGGCCATCTTCTGGTGCCGCCGGATTTCGGGTAGACCATCGATCCGGGATGTATCCGCCCCGCTGGAGGGATCATGGCGACCGATAAGCTGGTCGAGCGCGCGTTGGGTATGGCCGCCCTGGTCGTGCTGGGCACCGCCATCATCCTGGTGGTGAAGCCGTTCCTGTCGGCGCTGCTGCTGGCCGTCATCCTCGTCTACGCCACCTGGCCCGCCTATCTCTGGGTGGAGCGGACCTGCGGCGGCCGCAAGAATCTGGCCGCCTTCCTGATGACGGCCCTGTCTTCGTTGGTGATCGTGGCGCCCTTCGCCATCGTCGGGGCGACGCTGGCGGACAGCGTCGGCGGCATCAGTTCGGGCATCCGCCAGATCATCGAGAACGGACCGCCGCCGCCGCCCGTCTGGCTGGGCGACGTGCCCCTGGTCGGACCCTGGGCGGTCGGCTACTGGGCCGATCTGACGGCCGGCGGGCAGGACCTTCTGACGCTGCTGCGCTCCGGCATCCGGCCGGCGACGGATCTGGCCCTGGCGGCCGGCAGCGTCATCGGCGCCGGCGTGCTGGAGCTGATGGCCGCCGTCTTCATCGCCTTCTTCCTCTACCGCGGCGGCCGCGACATCGCCCGGCAGGTGGCCTACGCCATCGAACGCTTCACCGGCCCGCGCGTCCATCACCTGCTGGAGGTGGCCGGCGGTACCGTGCAGGGCGTCATCTACGGCATCCTGGGCACCGCGCTGGCGCAGGGCATCCTGGCCGGGCTGGGCTTCGTCGTCGCCGGCATTCCCTGGGGACCGTTCCTGGGCTTCATGACCTTCGTCGTCTCCGTCATTCCCATGGGGCCGCCCCTGATCTGGGTGCCCGTCTCCGTCTGGCTGGCGACGGAAGGGGAGATCGGCTGGGCCGTCGCCATGGCGGCCTGGGGCTTCTTCGTCGTCAGCAGCGTGGACAACGTGCTGCGGCCCTACCTGATCTCCCGCGGTTCGGCCCTGCCGCTGGTGCTGGTGTTCATGGGCGTGCTTGGCGGCGTGCTGGCCTTCGGCGTCATCGGCATCTTCATCGGGCCGGTGCTGCTGGCCCTCGGCTACGCCCTGATGCGGGAATGGACCGCCCAGGCCATGAGCCGGCCGCCGGACCCGGTACCGCCGTCCACCGGCCCCACGGTCTGACGTCCGGCCTCCCCCACGGGTGCGCCCCGCGGCCGCCGCATGGCCGGCAGGACGGATCGGCACTGCGCCGCCGCCCGCCGGGCGCGCAGAACGGCGCCGTGCCGGCCGGGTCATGCCCGGACGGTGCGTCCGTTCCCGCCGGGGGCTGGTGATTCCGCGGCGTGACGCCACATTACTGGTGCGACTTGTTCGCATTGTCGTATAAGATCGCGCAGCCCCGGACACACCCTGGTCTTCCGGGCACCCTTCAGGAGGTCCGAACCATGCACGCCCGCCTTCCAGCCGACAGCCGCCTCCGCCTGGGGGATCTGAATCGGGGACAGCGCGCGGAGGTCGTCGCCCTCGACGGCCAGGCGATCGCCACGTCGCTTCACCCCGACGAGCTGGAACGCCGGCTGCTCGAAATGGGCCTGTCGGAAGGTGCCCGCATCGAGATCATGCACGAGGGCACCTTCGGCCGCGATCCCATCGCCGTGCGCGTGAACGAGCATACCGTGGCGCTGCGCCGGCGCGAGGCCTGCGCCGTGATGGTCTCCCCGGTCGCCTGACGGCGCGACCGGCCGGACCCGCCGCCCGGCAGCGTGGCGGGTCTTTTTCCGGGGGGCGCCGGGCGGGCCTGTTTCCGCCGCCCGCTCTCCGCCCCTGACCCTGCCCGCCCCGCTGCCCGACCCGTCCCGCTTTCCGAGCTGAACGAAAGACCGCCCATGTCCGCCACCGCCGCCATCGCCGAGCCGCGGCGCCTTGCGCTCGTCGGCAACCCCAACTGCGGCAAGACCGCCCTGTTCAACGCCCTGACCGGCAGCCGCCAGAAGGTCGCGAACTATCCGGGCGTCACGGTGGAACGCAAGATGGGGCAGTTCGTCACCCCCGGCGGCGCCCGTGTCGAAGTGGTGGACCTGCCCGGCACCTACAGTCTGCGCGCCCGCAGCCCGGACGAGGAGGTGACGCGCGACGTCGTGCTGGGCCGCTTCGCGCATGAAGAGGCGCCCGACGCCATCCTCTTCGTCGCCGATGCGACGAATCTGCGCCTGAACCTGCGGCTGGTGCTGGAGCTGAAGAAGCTCGGTCGGCCCATCGTCATGGCGCTGAACATGATCGACGCCGCCAACCGGCTGGGCGTCGAGATCGACACCGACGCCCTGTCCGCCGCGCTGGGCCTGCCGGTGGTGCCGACCGTCGCGGTGCGCCGCGGCGGCATCCAGGCGCTGCTGGCCCAGATCGACCACACCGTGCTGGAGATGGCCGGCACCAGCCACGGCCGCGCCACCGGCGCCTGCGCCTGGGTGGAGCCGACCTCGCACGATCTGCGCTCCTACCATGCGGAGGTCGAGGCGATCCTGGCCGCCGCCATCCGCAAGCCGGGGCAGCCGCCGCTGGTCACCCGCCGGGTGGACGCGCTGCTGCTGCATCCCGTGTTCGGGCTGGGCTTCCTGTTCCTGGTCCTGTTCCTGCTGTTCCAGGCGGTGTTCGCCTGGGCCGCGGCGCCGATGGACATGATCGACGGCGCCGTCACGGGCCTGCAGGAACTGGTGACGGCGCACATGGCGGACGGGCCGCTGCGCAGCCTGCTGGTGGACGGCGTGCTGGCCGGCGTCGGCAGCGTCATCATCTTCCTGCCGCAGATCCTGATCCTGTTCTTCTTCATCCAGTTGCTGGAGGATTCCGGCTACATGGCGCGGGCGGCCTTCCTGCTGGACAGGCTGATGGGCGGCGTCGGCCTGCACGGCCGCGCCTTCATCCCGCTGCTCTCCAGCTTCGCCTGCGCCGTGCCCGGCATCATGGCCACCCGCACCATCGAGAACCGGGCCGACCGGCTGGCCACCATCATGGTGGCGCCGCTGATGACCTGTTCGGCGCGGCTGCCGGTCTACACCCTGCTGATCGCCGCCTTCGTGCCGCAGCAGACGGTGCTGGGCGGCATGATCGGGCTGGAGGGGCTGGTCATGTTCATCCTCTACGCCGCGGGCATCGTCTCGGCCCTGCTGGTGGCCTTCGTGCTGAAGCGCACCGTCTTCAAGGGCGTGCGCGAGCCGCTGCTGATGGAACTGCCGCCCTACCGCCTGCCGGCCCCGCGCGACGTGGCGCTGGGCCTTTATGAGCGGGCGCGCATCTTCCTGACCCGCGCCGGCACGATCATCTTCTCGATCATGGTGGTGCTCTGGTTCCTCGCCTCCTACCCGGCGCCGCCGGAAGGCGCGACCGGCCCCGCCATCGACTACAGCATCGTCGGCATGATGGGCCACGCCATCGCCCCGGTCCTGGCGCCCATCGGCTTCACCTGGCAGATCGCCGTGGCGCTGATCCCCGGCATGGCCGCGCGCGAGGTGGCGGTGGCCGCGCTCGGCACCGTCTACGCCCTGAGCGACACGGGCGAGGGGGTGGAACAGTCCCTGGCCGCCGTGCTGGCCGCGGACTGGAGCCTGCCCACGGCGCTGGCGCTGCTGGCCTGGTTCATCTTCGCGCCACAGTGCATCTCCACCCTGGGGATCGTCCGGCGCGAGACGAACTCCTGGTTCTGGCCGGCGGTGATGTTCACCTATCTGACGGCGCTGGCCTATTTCGCGGCCTTCGTCACCTTCCGCGTGTCTTCGGCCCTGCTCGGAGGATGAAGCCCATGAGTGCGGAGACCTGGCAGACCCTCGCCATCATCCCCATCGTGCTCGGCGCCCTGGCCTGGGTGCTCTGGCGCGTCGTGCTGCCGCGCCCGGTGATCGACCGGCTGCGCCGTCTGGCCGGCCGGCCGGAGGCCCCGAAGGCGGCCGCGGGCTGCGGCGGCTGTTCCGGCTGCGGCGGGGGCTGCGCCCCCACCAGCCCGCGCCGGCACTGACCGCGCCGGGACCCGGCGCGTCCGGAAGGTGATCGCGTCCGGGAGGTGATCCCGCCCAGGGCCTGAGCCCGGTGGGGGCCGGGGGGTCGCGCCCCCCGCGCCTTGCGTCCGCTGCAGCGCCCGCCTCAGCCGCTGTTGCGCAGGCTGGTGGCGATGCCGTTGATGGTCAGGTGGATGCCGTCGCGGATCTCGGGGGCCGTCTCGCCCGCGCGGTGGCGGCGGATCAGTTCGACCTGCAACAGGTTCAGCGGCTCCACATAGGGCAGCCGCAGCCGGATCGACCGGGCCACGGCCGGGGCGTGCTGCAACAGTTCCGACTGCCCGGTCAGCGCCAGGAGCTGGTCGTGGGTGCGCTGCCATTCGCTGCGGATGGCGGAGAAGACGCGCGTCCGCAGCGCCTCGTCCGGCACCAGCCCGGCATAGGTGGCGGCCACGTCCATGTCGGTCTTGGCCAGCACCATCTCCAGGTTCGACAGCGCCGCCTGCAGGAAGGGCCAGCCCTCGTACATGGCTTCCAGCAGCCCGCGGTCGGGGAAGCTCTCCAGCGCCGTGCCGACGCCGTACCAGCCCGGCAGCATGATGCGCGCCTGCGTCCAGGAGAACACCCAGGGGATGGCGCGCAGATCCTCGATCCGGTCCAGCGTCGTGCGCGAGGCCGGGCGGGAGCCGATCTTCAGGTCCGCGATCTCCGCGATCGGCGTCGCGGCGCGGAAGAAGTCCTTGAAGCCCGGCGTGTCGTAGACCAGGGCGCGGTAGGCGTGGAAGGCCGAACGGCTCATCCCCTGCATGGCCAGCCGGAACCGGCTCATGTCCTCGCGCAGGCCGCCGGGCTCCAGCGAGGCCAGCACGACCGCCGCCACCATCGTCTCCAGGCTGGCGGTGCCGACGGTGGTGTTGCCGTACTTGGCGGCGATCACCTCGCCCTGTTCGGTGATGCGGATGCGGCCGCCGACGGTGCCGGACGGCTGCGCCCGGATGGCGGCGAAGGCCGAGCCGCCGCCGCGGCCCACGGCACCGCCGCGGCCGTGGAAGAGCTGCAACCGCACCCCGGCCTCGTCGAAGACATGGCGCAGGGCGCAGGCGGCCTCGTGCAGCGACCAGTTGGAGGTGAGATAGCCGCCGTCCTTGTTGCTGTCGGAATAGCCCAGCATCACCTCCTGGAACCCCCAGCAGGAGAGCGCCAGGGCCCGGATTTCCGGAAAGCCGAGATACTCGCGCATCACCAGCGGCGCCGCCGCCAGATCCTCGATCGTCTCGAACAGCGGCACCGCCATCACCGCACCGAAGGGCGGATCGCCCGGCCGGAACATGCCGGCCTCCTTCAGCAGCAGGTGGACCTCCAGCAGGTTGGAGACGCCGCTGGTCTTCGACACGATGTACTGGCGCACGCAGCCGGCGCCGTAGCGCTCGTGCGAGGCCGCCAGCGTGCGCAGGATCTCCAGTTCCCGCCGGGTCTCGTCGGAATAGCCGGCGAACGGGTTGCAGAGCAGGCGCAGATGCGCCAGCTCCCGCCGCAGCAGCGCCACCCGCGCCGGCTCCGGCAGGCCCAGATAGTTGTCCTCCACCCCGGCGACGCGCAGCAGTTCGGCCACCACGCGGCCGTGGACATCGGCGTTCTGGCGCAGATCCAGCGTCGCCAGATGGAAGCCGAACAGGTCCACCGCGTTGATCAGTTCGTTCAGGCGGCGGTCCACGATGGGCGCCGACCCACGGGCCAGGGAATCGCGCACCACCCGCAGGTCGGCCAGCAGCGCCGCCGCGTCCGGATAGGGGTCGCCCGGTACGGCGGGGCTGCGTGGCGGCGCTTCGCCGACGAGCTGCCGGTAGGTGGCGGCGGTACGGGCGTAGAGCCCGGTCAGGGCCCGCCGGTAGGGTTCGTCGGCCCGGTGGGGCGAGGTGTCGCCGCTGATCTCCGCCAGATGCTCCAGCTCGGCCGAGGGGGGCGAGATGTCGGCACAGATCGAAAGCTGCCCGCCCAGGGCGTGCAGCTCCTCCAGATAATGGCCCAGGGCCCGGCGCGCCTGCTGCTTCAGGGCCTGGGTGAGGGTGGCGGCGGAAACATTGGGATTGCCGTCGCGGTCGCCGCCGATCCAGCTTCCCAGCCGCAGGAAGGCCGGCAGCGGCCCGTTGCCCAGGACCCCTTCCCAGCGGGCGTGCAGCCGCGGCAGCACCTCCAGGAAGGTGGCGCGGAAGTAGGACAGGGCCGTGTCGATCTCGTCCGCCACGGTGATGCGCGCCTCGCGCAGGGCGCGCGTGTTCCAGAGGATGGCGATCTCGCGGTAGAGGTCGGCCAGGATTCCGTCCCGCGTCTCGCGGTCGGCCGCGGCGTCCAGGGCCTGCATGAGCTGCCCGATGGCGGCCTCGCGGTCGATCACCGACTTGCGCCGCACCTCCGTGGGGTGCGCGGTCAGGACCGGGGAGATCAGGGCGTGGTCCAGCAGCTCCGCCACCGCCGCACGCGACACGCCCTTGGCCTCCAGCACCTCCACGGCGCGGGCCAGCGTGTCGGGCCGGCCGGGGACATGGCGCTCGGTGGCGTCGCGCCGGGCCTGCCGGTCCTCGGCCAGGTTCGCCAGCAGCGAGAACCAGAGGAAGCCGCGCACGAAGCGCAGCATGTCGTCCAGTTCCAGGGCGTGGAGCTGGGCGGCGAGATGGGCGTCGTTGGCGACGCCCGGTTCCCGGTGCGCGGCGATCGACGCCTTGCGGATCGCCTCGATCCGGTCGAACAGCTCCTGTCCGTCATGCTGACGGATCACGTCGCCCAGCAGGCGACCGAGCAGTCGGACGTCATTGCGCGCCGGCCAGTCGCCGACCCCGTCGGATTCGTTCAGCATGCCACCGGCTCCAGCCTTGCTCTGCCCGACGGGACCGTTCTCCGGTCATCGCGGCCAGCTTCGGGAAGGTCCTGACCGGTTTACCACCGATCAGCCATACCCGGAATGAGATAAGGACGGTGGCCTGCGACGTCAGCGGGACGGGCGATCCGTCGCGGCCGGAACCGCCGCGGGGCCGCCGCACCGGCGCTGATGCTGTCCAGGATCGCCCCCGGCCAGCAGGCCCTGGGGGCCCAGCAGAGCCTCCAGCACGGCCACGCGCGAGCGGCGGCGGCCGGTCGCCTGCCTGGGGCCGAGGGCTGGCGGGGTGGCATCGGTCGGGGGATCTGCCTCACGGCAGTGCGGACGCCTGTGCGGTCCAGGCATGCGTCGTCTCCTCCTCCTGTCGGTCCCGTCGGGTCCGCCGCGACCGCCGGAACGGACCGCCTCAACGGGAGGCGGCCCGGTTTCCGGCCGGGCGTCAGCCGATGCGGATGCGGGTGTCGTCCAGGAACGCGTAGTCCGGCAGCGCCAGGTTCAGCGGCGCCGGACCCTTGCGGATGCGGCCGGCCGTGTCGTAGTGCGAGCCGTGGCAGGGGCAGAACCACCCGCCGTAGTCGCCGCGCGGATCGGTGGACTTCTGTCCCATGGGCACGCAGCCCAGGTGGGTGCAGATGCCGATGGCGATCAGCCACTGCTCATGGCCTTCCTTCACGCGGTCCGTGTCCGGCTGCGGGTCGATCAGGGAGTTCAGATCCGTCTTGCGGGCCAGTTCGATCTCGGCCGCCGTGCGGTGACGGACGAAGACCGGCTTGCCGCGCCAGGTCACGGTGATCGCCTGACCTTCCGCGATCGGGCTCAGATCCACCTCGATGGAGGCGAGCGACAGGGTGTCGGAGGCCGGATTCAGGCTGTCGATGAACGGCCACGCGGCGATGGCCGCGCCGACCGCGCCCGTGGCGATGGTGCCCAGAACCAGGATGTCGCGGCGGGACGGATCGCCGTCCTCCTGCCCGGTTCCCATGGGGCCCGGATGGGTCAAGTCCGTCATGATCACATCTCCTTGGCGACGGGGCGCCGCGCCGCGGCTCCCCGTAGGTCCAGTTGCTGACGTTGCGAACGGCCCCGCTCCCGACCGGGGCTCGCCATCGCGCCTCCCCGGGCGGCAGGCGCCAGGGGACACCGGCCTGTCCGCCGTCGGGACGGGCGGGCCGGCCCCCGTACACGGGGGCGATGGTTCTTACGGGGGACATCAGGCGCCAAACGGCGGGGCAGGACTTTGACAACTGTCAAGACCGACCCGGCCGCTCGACTTTTTTGTCGCCGCCCCGCAGATCGGCACGCGCAGGGAGATGGCGTGTCAGGCCGCGACGTGTCAGGCCGCGACGTGTCAGGCCGCGGCGGGGCCGTCCGTGCCGGGGCCGTCCAGCAGGCCGGGGGCATCGGGTTCCGGCACCACCAGCACGTCGCAGGTCGCATGTGCCAGCAGGGCCTCCGCCGTGCTGCCGACGATCAGCCGTTGCAGGCCGCCGTCGCTGCGCGTGCCCGCCACCAGCAGTTCGATCCCCTGCTCGGCCGCCCAGCGGGGAAGCTGGTCGCGGGCGGCGCCTTCCACCACCACCGGGCGGAGGTCCAGCCCGTCCAGCCCGCCCAGCGCCAGGAAGGCGGTCAGTTCGCGCTTCGCCGCCCCGGCCTCCTTCTCCAGGGTGGCGTGGACATGCGCCTTCTCCACCACCGCCAGCGCCAGCGGCATGCGGCTGACCGAGGGATAGGCGTGGACCGCCGCCGCGCCGGCCGGCAGCAGTCCCAGCCGGTCCGCGGCCAGGGCGGCGAGGCGGGAGGAGGGGCCGAGGTCGATGCCCACCGCCACCCGTGCGTAGGCTCCGGCGGGGGGACGGATCGCCATCAGCACCGGCACCCGCGTGCGCCGGATCACCCGCTCGGCCGTGGTGCCGGTGAAGATGTCCCGCAGCAGCTTGCGGCGGTGCGTGCCCAGGACCACCAGATCGCTGCCCGTCTCCACCGCTATCCGGGTGATGACGGCGAAGGGGTCGCCGGCCTCGCACAGCACGCGCCCGCCCGGCAGGGGCAGGGTGCGCTCCAGATAGGCGCGCGCGGCCGCGATCTCCTGGCGCACCAGGTCCGCCGGCTGGTCGTCGTCCACCACATGCAGCACGTTCAGCGACGCGCCCCTGTCCCCGCACAGCAGGGCGGCGCGCCGGATGGCGGCGTCGGATCGTGCCGAGAGATCGGTTGCGACGAGAACGGTCTTCATGTCCGGAATCCTCCTTGCTCGGTCGTCACCGCCCGGTCGGGCGGGACGGTCGTCGGGCCGGCACGCCTCGCGGCGTCGGCCTGGTTCATGCGGCGGCGGTCCTCCGCCACCGTCCTGATGCGCAGCGCCAGTTCGGGATTGCCCTTCAGCAGCGCGCGGAAGTCGGTGGCGCCCAGTTCCAGCAGGTGGCAGTGGACCAGCGCCGTCACGTCGGCGGCGCGGCGGCGGCGGCCCAGCAGCCCCATCTCACCGAAGAAATCGCCGCGGCCCAGCCGCACCCGCTGGTCGCCGGTGGCGATCTCCACCGCGCCCGAGGCGATGAAGAACATGCCGTCGGCCCGCTCACCGCGGGCCATCAGCCGTTCGCCCGGTCGGGCGAAGCGCGGCGACAGCAGGGCGGCGACCTGGGCCACCTGCGCCTCGGAGAGGTTGGAGAACAGCGGGAACTGCTCGATCAGGGTGCGGCCGTCCAGGCGGATGTCCAGCCGCGGCCGCGCGGTGGCGGCGGGCACCTCCGCCGCCACGTCGTTCAGCAGATTGTGGTACAGCTCCTGCCCGATCAGCCCGTCGTTCAGCAGGGTCGTGTGCTCCGCTTCCTCCAGGCGCAGGGCGTACTGGCGCAGGAAGCGGCGCTGCATGGCGCGGGCATAGTGCGGATACTGGAGCCAGAGCGCCTCCAGCGCCCGGTTGGTGGCGTCGATGCGGTGGGTCAGGATGCCGCCGACCAGTCCGGCCAGCCGCTCGCCCAGCACCGTCGCCAGCCGGCCGGCCGCGAAGTGGCGCAGATCCTCCAGCACGATGCGGCTGACCAGCAGCGTCTCGAAACGGTCGGCCAGCCGGTTCGCCAGCATCCGCTCCACCCGCAGATGGCGGTGCAGCGCCGTCGCCAGCACGAAGGCCGGACCGAAGCCCAGCCAGTGCCGGGCCTCCCGGTTGTACTCGCTGCGGCCGCCGCGTCGCGCCGCCTCGACCAGCCGGTCGCTCTGTTGCAGCATCGCCTCCAGCACATGCGGCGAGGCGGTCTTGCGGTGGAAATGCTCCAGCAGCGCCTCGCGCTCCCGCCCGGCCAGCGCCACCAGGGCGATGTTCAGCCGGTCGCGGTCGGCGATGGCCTCTTCCCGGTCGTCGCCCGCGGCGGCGATGCGGTCGGCATAGGGGCGGGCGACCTCGGCCGCCACCTCGGGGGGGATGTGGTAGGCGGTCGCCGCCCGCTCCACCGCGTCGCGCACCGCCACCAGCGACAGCGCCACGACCCGCCGGCGCAGCGCCTGATCCAGCGGGCTGAGCCGGTCCAGGCCCAGCAGCCGGATCAGCGGGCGCAGAGTCGTGCCGTTCACCAGCAGCGTGAACAGCACGTAGCCGGTCGCCAGGATGGCGACGAAGCGCTGCACCTCGGGCGGGAAGACCGGGTTCTCCGTCACCGCCAGCGCCAGCGCCAGGGTGACCGCTCCGCGCAGTCCGCCCCACAGGATCACCACCTTGTACGGCGTGGAGACGGCCTGCCCCAGCCTGAGCCAGCTCAGCAGCGGCAGCAGCAGGAACAGCACCAGTGCCCGCGCCACGAGGCAGGCCAGGACCAGGAGGGCGACCAGCCCGACCTCGCGCCAGCCAAGGCCCGTCAGCAGCCGCGGCACCAGGATGGCGGCCAGGATGAACACCAGCGATCCGGCCCAGAAGGCGATCTGCTCCCAGATCTCCTCCAGGAAGCGCCAGTTGCGCGGCGATACCCGCGTGCGCCCGATGGCGCCCAGCAGCAGTCCGGCGGTGACGCAGGCCGTGACGCCGGAGACGCCGAGATAGCGTTCCGAGACGATGTAGGCGAGATAGGGCAGGGCCACGGTCAGCGTGACCTCCGCCGTGCGGATGTCGCGCACCAGCGGCAGCAGGGCCGCGATGCCGCGGGCCGAGACCAGCCCGACCAGCAGCCCGCCGCCGAAGGAGCGCCCGAACCCCGCCAGGGTCTCGCCCACCTCGGGCTCGTCGGCGGCGGTGATGAAGGCCAGCAGCGCCGTGAAGATGGCGATGGCCGTGGCGTCGTTCAGCAGGCTTTCGCCCTCGACCAGCCGCGACAGCCGGGCCGGCGCGCCCAGGTCCCGGAAGATCGCCACCACCGCCGCCGGGTCGGTGGTGGCGACGATGGCGCCCAGCATCAGGCAGACGGCCAGCGGCACGCCGGCGAAGGGTTCCAGCGCGAAGCCGACCACCGCGGTGGTCACCACCACCGCCACCACGGCCATCAGCAGGATGGGGGCGGCTTCCTCGGCGATGCGGCGGACATCGAGCGTCAGCGACGCCTGGAACAGCAGCACCGGCAGGAAGACGAAGAGGAAGACCTGCGAGGTGACCGGAAAGCCCAGGATCAGCTCGGCCGGCACGTTGAACAGGTTGGTCAGGGGCGTCGCCAGGAGGAAGGCCGACCCCGCCCCGATCAGCACCCCGACCAGGGCCAGCAGCACCGTGTAGGACAGCCGCAGCCGCTGTGCCAACGGCTGCACCAGGGCCGTCACGCAGAACAGCACGGCGATGATGATGAGGACGGAAGGCAGGTCGGCCATGGCGGTCGGGTCGGCTTCGGTGGGGGCGGTACCGGCAGGTCGGGGAGCGGCGGTCCGGGCGGACCCGGCAGCCCGGTGTCATCCCGCCCGGTCCGCACCCCCTGACCGGGCGCCGACCGGAATCAGTCCCGGCCGCGACAGAATGGAGGAACGGCAGGATTCCACAATGCTCATCCTCCGGTTTCCTGTCATTCCGCACTTCTCCGCCAGCATCGTCCCCTGCCTTTCCCGACCGTCACTCAGGCCCTGCTGTCAGTGACTGCGCCGCCCGCACCGCCAGGACAGGCGGGCGCGTGGCTCTTCAGGACAGGGAAGACCGATGTCGCCATGGAGATGGCAAACGCGCGATCCGGGTACTTCAGTCCAGCGGCGTCGGGCCGCAGCCTGCCGGCGGGATCGCCGCGGACGGAAAGGGCTTCCCCATGGTACAGGATGCCGCAGGCGGATCGCCGCAGCGTCCGCCGGCAGTCTTGCGGGGCCACGGCACCGGGGCCATGTCGGAGACTGATTTTCGCACCCTTTCGCACCGCCGCGGACGCGCGCTTCCTGCGCGAGGAGGACTGGAAACGATGGTGGATACGCTGACGCAGCAGGGCCGGACGGAGGTTCCGCCCGCCTCCGGCGCGGACGCGGGGACGCAGCGCGCCTGGCACGCCGTGCCGGCGGAGACGGCGCTGGCCGACCTGGGGACGACGCCCGACGGGCTGGCACCGGAGGAGGCCGCCCGTCGCCTGAAGACCTACGGCTCCAACCGGCTGCCGATCGTCCGGCAGGCCAGTTTGCTGCGCCGCTTCCTGCGCCAGTTCGACAACATCCTGATCCATGTCCTGCTGCTCGCCGCCCTCGTCACGGCGCTGCTCGGCCATTACGTGGATACGGCGGTGATCCTGCTGGTCGTGGTGATCAACGCCATCATCGGCTATGCGCAGGAGGGCAAGGCGGAAGCGGCGCTGGAGGCGATCCGCAGCATGCTGCAGCCGACCGCCACCGCCATCCGCGGCGGCCACCGGCGGACGGTGGAGGCGGTGGACCTCGTTCCCGGCGACATCGTGCAGATCGAAGCCGGGGACCGCGTTCCCGCCGACCTGCGGCTGATCCGGACCAAGGGTCTGCGGCTGCAGGAGGCGGCGCTGACCGGCGAGTCGGTGCCGGTCGAAAAGACCCCCGCCGAGGTGGAGCCGGAACTGCCCCTGGGCGACCGCAGCGGCATGGCCTATTCCGGCACCCTGGTCACCACCGGGCACGGGCTGGGCGTCGTCGTCGCCACCGGCACCGCGACGGAACTGGGCCGCATCAGCACCCTGCTGCAGGCGGTGGGGACGTTGCGCACCCCGCTCCTGCGCCGGATGGACAGGTTCGGCCGCCAGCTCACCGCCGTCATCCTGATCCTCTCCGCCCTGGTGCTGATGGTCGGGGTGATGGTCCACAAGGCGCCGCTGGCGGACAGTTTCCTCGCCATCGTCGGCATGGCCGTGGCCGCCATCCCGGAAGGTCTGCCGGCGGTGCTGACCATCACGCTGGCCATCGGCGTGCAGCGCATGGCCGGGCGCAACGCCATCATCCGCCGCCTGCCGGCGGTGGAGACGCTGGGCGCCGTCTCGGTCATCTGTTCCGACAAGACGGGCACCCTGACCCGCAACGAGATGACGGTGGGCAGCGTCGTGCTGCCCGGCGCCGCCTATGCCGTCTCCGGCGCCGGCTACGATCCGGCCGGCGGGTTCCAGCCGCTTCCGGCGGACGCCCCGGTCGGGGAACAGCAGCCCGCGGGGGCCGCGGACATCGACCCGGCGGCGGACCCGGGCCTGCTGGACATCGCCCGTGCCGCGGCCCTGTGCAATGATTCCGAGGTGACGCGGGGCGAGGGCGGCTGGACCGTGAACGGCGACCCCATGGAAGGGGCGCTGACCGTGCTGGCCGGCAAGGCCGGGCTGGATGCGCTGGACCTGCGCCGCCAGTACCCCCGGCGCGACGAGATCCCGTTCGATGCGGCGCACCGCTTCATGGCGACGCTGCACCATGCCCATGACGGCACCGCCTTCGTCTGCGTCAAGGGCGCGCCGGAGCGGGTGCTCGCCATGTGCTCCAGCGCGGGCCGGCTGGAGGAGGGGACGGTGGTTCCCTGCGACCGCGCCCGCTGGGAGCGCGAGGTCGAGCGGCTGGCCGCTGCCGGCCAGCGCGTGCTGGCCCTGGCGGCAAAGCGGATGCCGGGGGAGACCTCGGGCCTGACCTTCGCCGACGTGGAGGACGGGCTGGTGCTGCTGGGGCTGGTCGGGCTGATCGACCCGCCGCGGCCCGAGGCCGTCGCCGCCGTGGCGGAGTGCCGGTCGGCCGGCATCCGGGTGAAGATGATCACCGGCGACCACGCCGCCACGGCACAGGCCATCGCCCGCAGCCTGGGGCTGGAACGCACCGACCGCGTCGTCACCGGCCAGGAACTGGAGACGGTGGATGACGAGGGGCTGAAGCGGCTGGCGATGGAGGTGGACGTCTTCGCCCGCACCTCGCCCGAGCACAAGCTGCGGCTGGTGAATGCGCTCCAGGCCGACGGGGCCGTGATCGCCATGACCGGCGACGGGGTGAACGACGCCCCCGCCCTGAAGCGGGCCGATGTCGGCATCGCCATGGGCCACAAGGGCACCGAGGCGGCCAAGGAAGCCTCGGAGATGGTGCTGGCGGACGACAACTTCGCCTCCATCGTCGCCGCCGTGCGGGAGGGCCGCACCGTCTATGACAACCTGACCAAGGTGATCGCCTGGACGCTGCCGACCAACGGCGGTCAGGCGCTCTGCATCATCGCCGCGATCCTGGTGGGGGCGACCCTGCCGATGACGGCGGTGCAGATTCTCTGGGTCAACATGGTGTCCGCCGTGGCGCTGGGCCTGACGCTGGCCTTCGAGCCGTCGGAATGGAACATCATGCAGCGACCGCCCCGGCAGACGGACGCGCCGATCCTGTCACGCTTCCTGGTCTGGCGCGTGGTGCTGGTCTCCGTCCTGTTCCTGATCGCCGCCTTCGGCATCTTCGAATGGGCGATGTCCAACGGCCGCAGCCTGGAGGAGGCGCGCACCCTGGTGGTCAACACCATCGTGGTGCTGGAGATCGCCTATCTGTTCAGCGTGCGCTACCTGCACCTCACCTCGTTCAGCTGGGTGGGCATGCTGGGGACGCCGGCGGTGCTGATCGGCATCACCGTCGTGACCGCTCTCCAGTTCGCCTTCACCTACCTGCCGCCGTTCCAGGCGTTGTTCGGCACCGCCGCCGTGCGCTTCGGCGACGGCGTCATCGTGGTGGTGCTGGGGGCCGTGCTGCTGGTCTTCCTGGAGCTGGAGAAGATGATCCGGCAGAAGTTCCTGCACATCGAGGACGATTGAGTCGGGAGGACGATTGAGGCGGCAGGACGATTGAGGCGTCCAGGCCGGCCGGGGACCCGCCCCGGTCGGCCTCTCCGCGCCGGTCCTCAGGGCGCGCCGCCCAGGGCCTGGAACAGGGTGACCCGGTTCTGGAAGACGTCCAGCCGGGTCTGGGCCAGGGCGTTCTCCGCGCTGCGGCGGCGTTCCTGCGCGTCCAGCCAGGAGCGCAGCGGCACCGCCCCGGCGCGGTAGCGGGTCTCGTAGAGCCGTTCCGCCGTCTCCGCCGCCGCCAGCGCCCCCGCCTCCCGCTCCGCCTGGATGGCGAGCTGGCGGCTCGCGGACAGCGCGTCGTCCACCTCCCGCAGGGCGGTCAGCAGGTTTTCGCGGAACTGGAGGACGGCGCGCCGGTAATCCAGCTCCGAGGTCTCCAGGGTCAGCGACAGCCGGTTCCAGTTCACGAAGGGCAGGGAGATGTCCACGCCCAGGGTGGCCACGGGGTTCGCCAGCACGTCGCCCAGGCTGGTGCTGCTGCCCCCGCCCGAGCCGGTCAGCCCGATCGACGGATAGAAGGCGGCGCGGTCGGCATCCACCAGGGCCAGGCTACGGCGCAGGCGCAGTTCCGCCGCCCGCAGGTCCGGCCGGCGGCCCAGCAGTTCGGCCGGCAGGCCCGGCCGCACCACGCCGGGATCGGCGGGCGGCAGGGTCTGCGGCTCCTCCGCTTCCGGCCAGGGGGGGCCGCCCAGCAGCACGGCCAGGGCGTTGCGCGCCTCCACCCGCTGCTGCACCAGGGCGGCCTGCGCCGCCTCCTGCGACAGCACGCTCTGCTCCGCCTCGTTCAGCTCCAGCAGGCCGACGCCGCCCGTGCGGTACTGCACCCGCACCAGTTCCGCCGTGCGCCGGGCATGGGCGATGCTCTGCTCCCCCAGGGCGATGCGGTGGTTCAGATAGCCCAGCCGCCAGTAGCTGCCGGCCGTGGTGGCGATCAGGGCCAGCCGCGTGGCAGCCAGATCCTGTTCCGTCGCCACCGCCTCCCAGGTCGCGGCATCCGCCGTGGCGTCCAGCCGCCGCCAGAGGTCCACCTCGTAGGAGAGGCCGCCGCTGACCGAGTAGCTGTCGTTCGTCTCCCCGTCCTGCCGGCGCAGCGTCCCGCCGCCGCCTGCATTGGCCTGCGGCCGCAGGGCATCGCGGGAGAGACCGGCCTGCACCCGGGCCCGGCGCAGGGTCAGCCCGGCCGCCGCCAGATCGTTGTTGCGCTCCAGCACGGCCGTGACCAGCCGGTCCAGGGCGGGGTCGGCGAAGCTCTCCCACCAGCGGTCGGGCGGGGCCGACAGCGGCGGGGCGGCGGCGTCCACCGCCGCGGCCTGGGCGAAGCCGTCCGCCAGCGGCAGGTCGGGCCGGGCATAGGGCGTGCGGCCGGCGCAGGCCGACAGCGCCAGCAGCGCCGTGGCAAGGGCGACGCCCGCCGTCAGGGGAGGCCGGGCAACCGGGTGTGGGAGGGCCGGGGAGGGGAGGGCCGGGGAGGGGAGGGCCGGGCCGGGAGGGGGGAAGGGGAACCGCTTCATTCGCGCACCAGGGCTTCGACCGGGTCCAGTCGGGCGGCGCTGCGCGCCGGCAGGAAGCCGAAGACCACTCCGATCAGGGTTGAACAGGCGAAGGCCAGGACGATGGACCAGGGCGAGAAGACCAGCCGCGCCCCCGCCCCGAAGGCGGAGAAGCCGGCTCCGATGCCCAGCGCCAGCAGGATGCCGGCGACGCCGCCGATCAGGCAGACCAGCACGGCCTCGATGAGGAACTGCTGCAGGATGTCGCTCTGCCGCGCGCCCACGGCCATGCGGACGCCGATCTCCCGCGTCCGCTCGGTGACCGACACCAGCATGATGTTCATCACGCCGATGCCGCCCACCACCAGCGAGATCACGGCGATGGACGCGATCAGCATGGTCAGCACGGCGGTGGTGTTGGTGATGGTGGCGCGGATCTCGTCGGTGTTGACGATGAAGAAGTCGGTGCTGCCGTGCCGCTGCGTCAGGAAGCGGGTCACCTCCTTCTCGGCCACGTCCATCGGCGTGTCGTCGCCGACGCGCACGGTGATGCTGCGCAGCGTGTTGCTGCCCAGGATGCGGTGCATCACCGTGGTATAGGGCAGATGCACGGTCAGGGTGTCGCCGCCGCCGCCGAAGCCGCTGGCCTGCTTCTGCGCCACGCCGATCACCCGGGCCGGCAGGCTGCCGACCAGGATCACCTGCCCGATCGGGTCGATGGCGGGATCGGTGAACAGGGTGTTGCGCGTGTTCTCGTCGATCACGACGTCCTGGGTCAGGCCGCGCACGGCCTCCTCGCCGAAGAAGCTGCCCGCCGCCGCCTGGGTGCCGCGCACCCGGAAGTACTGGGCGCCCACCCCGCGCACCTGCCCGTTGCTGGCGACGTTGCCGTAGCGCAGCACGACGCTGCTGGAGACCATGGGCGTGACGCTGTCCACATAGGGCTGCGCGGCCAGCGCATCGGCGTCCGCGATCACCAGGGTGTTGATGCGGCCGGCGTTGCGGTCGCCGAAGCCGCGGCCCGGCATGATGTCCAGCGTGTTGGTGCCGATCGCGCTGATCTCCTGGAGGATGCGCTGGCGCGAGCCCTCGCCCAGCGCCACCACCGACACCACCGAGGCGATGCCGATGATGATGCCCAGCATCGTCAGGAAGGTGCGCAGCTTGTGCGCCCCCATGGCCAGCACGGCCATGCGGAACGCCTCGGCGAAGCGGTCCATGGCGGCGCCCAGCGCACTGGCCTGGACGCCGCCGCCGTGCTCCAGCGCCTTGCCCGCGGCCAGCCCGGCGCCGCGGCCCGGCCGGTCGGCGACGATCTCGCCGTCGCTGATCTCGATGATGCGCTGGGCGTGCTCGGCCACGCCCATGTCGTGGGTGACGATGATGACCGTGTGGCCGTCGGCGTGCAGCTCCTCCAGGATGCGCAGCACCTCCGCACCGCTCTGGCGGTCCAGCGCGCCGGTGGGCTCGTCCGCCAGCACCACCTCGCCGCCGTTGACCAGGGCGCGGGCGATGGAGACGCGCTGCTGCTGGCCGCCGGAAAGCTGGCCCGGCCGGTGGTCGGTGCGGTCCGACATGCCCAGCCGGTCCAGCAGCGCCAGCACGCGCTCGCGCCGCGCGGCGCGCGGCGTGCCGGCATAGACGGCCGGAACCTCCACGTTGCCCACGGCCGTGAGGTCGGGCAGCAGATGATAACGCTGGAAGATGAAGCCGAAATGCTCGCGCCGGAGCTGGGCCAGCTCGTCCGGTTCCAGCGCCGACGTCTCCTTGCCCATGATCCGGTAGGAACCGGCGGTGGGGCGGTCCAGGCAGCCCAGGATGTTCAGCAGGGTGGACTTGCCCGAGCCCGAGGCGCCGACGATGGCGACCATCTCCCCGGCGTTGATGGTCAGATCGACATCCTTCAGCACCGTCAGGGTCTGGCTGCCCGACGGGAACTCCCGCCGCAGCCCGCGCAGCTCGATCAGGGGACCGGCCATGGATCAGAGCCCCATCGGGGACGGACCCATGCGGCGCGGGGTGATGGCGGCCGAGGCGCCGCCGGCCGAGCCCTGGCCGATCACCACGCGCTCGCCCGCCGTCAGCCCCTCGCGCACCTCGGCCACGGCGTTGTTGTTCAGTCCGACGCGGATCTGGCGCGGCTGCGCCGGTCCGCCGTCCGGATCGGCCACCAGGACGGTGTAGCTGCCGTCGCGGCGGCGGTTGCCCAGGGCGGCCGACGGGATCAGCGGCACGTTCTGCACCCGGTCCAGCACGATGGAGACCTGCGCCGTCATGGAGATGCGCAGCCGGCCCTCCGGGTTCGGCACGTCCAGCAGGCCGTTGTAGTAGATCGCGGCGGAGGTCGAGGAGGAGGAGGAGGCGTTGCTGGCGCTGCTGCTCTCGGACTGGAGCGATTCCGGTGCGGGCTCCACCGACCGCAGGGTCGTGGTGTAGCGGCGGTCGGGCTCGCCCAGGATGGTGAAATAGGCCTCCTGGCCCGGCCGGACCCGCGGGACATCCGCCTCGGAGATCTCCGCCTTCACCGTCATCTCGTTCAGGTTGGCGATCTTCACGATGGTGGGCGCCGTCTGGTTGGCGTTCACCGTCTGGCCCTGCTTGGTGACGATGGCGACGACGGTGCCGTCGATGGGCGAGGTGATGCGCGTGTAGCCCAGGTTCGCGCGCGCCGTCTCCACCGAGATCTGCGCCTGCACGATCTGCGCCTCCAGCGCCTCGATCTGCGCCTCGGTGGCGGCCAGCGACGCCTGCGCCACCTCGTAGTCGGCGCGCGAGGTGGCCTCGGCGGACAGCATCTGGCGCTGGCGCGCGAAGGCGGCGCGGTCGCGCACCAGATTGGCCTGCTGCTGCCGCTTCTGCGCCTGGAACGCCTTCAGGCTGGCCTCCGCCGTGCGCAGGGCGTTGCGCTGGGTGACCGAGTCGATCTCGGCGATCAGGTCGCCCTGCTTCACGGTCTGGCCCAGCTCCACCGCCAGCCGGATGACCTGGCCGGACACCTGGGCGCCGACGCTGACCATCTCCCGGGCCTCCAGCGTGCCGGTGGCGAGCACCGTCTGCTCGATGTCGCCCAGCCGGACGGGCACGCTGGGCGGCGGCTGTGGCGGTGTGCGCCCGAAATAGTAGGCCGCGGCGGCGGCAACGGGGATCAGCAGGAGCAGCCCGAACAGGGGCCAGCGACGCAGAAGGGAACGGGCTTTCGGCATGATCTCGGCAACACCGGCGCGGACGGACGAAGACTGACGAGTACCTGATACGGACGCCGCCGCCAAACCCGACGCGCGGATCGTGCAGGTTTCCGGGGCGCGTCAGGGCGGGGCGGGGGCTCCGTGCAAGCCTGGGGGCGATCGGCCCCGGCAGGAAAGGATGCACGGATGATACGGATACTGCGCACGGGCCGGTGGCTGGCCGTCCCCCTGGCGCTGGCGGCCCCCCTGGCGCTGACGGCCTGCGCCGGACGCCCGGACGGGCAGACCGCCTTCTGCACGGCGCGCTCGCCGGCGGGGCTGCCGCTCGTGGCGCCGTTGCCCGATCCGGACACCTGCCGGCAGGCGGTGGCCGGCTGGTTCGGCCGCGCCGATCTGGACGGGGACGGCCGTGTCTCCCTGGCGGAGGCGGAGGCCGATGCCGCCGCCCTGTTCGACCGGCTCGACACCGACGGCAGCGGCGCCCTCGTCTCCACCGAGGCTGACGCCGCCCGTCCGCCCCTCCGGCCCGGCGGGCCGGGCGGGGACATCGATCTGCGCCGACCACCGGATGCCGCCCAGGGCGGTCCTGCGGACGGCGGCGGTGCTGGACGCCCTGGTGGTCGCGGCCCCGGCGGGCGCGGTGGTGCGGCGGTGCGCGAAAGCCCGGTCATGGCCGCCGACAGCAACGCCGACTTCCGCGTCACCCGCGACGAGCTGGCGGCCCAGGCGCGGCGCACCCTGCACTGGATCGACAGCGACCATGACGGGGCGCTGACCCCGCAGGAGGTCATGGCCGGCCTCGTCACCGTGCAGCAGCTTCCGCAGCCCGGCTCCGGCGGCGACCGCCGCCCGCCCGGCGGCCGCGGCGGTCCGGGTGGGGGAGGTCCGGGCGGGGGCGCCATGGCGGTGTCCGGAATGGCGGTGTCCGGAGATGTCACAGAATCTTATTTATGATTGAAATAGACGTGGGCGCTGAACTCTCCCGGCTGCCGCGTCATGCGCACCCCATGCGGTGCGGTTGCCTTGACGGGCCGCACCGCATGAGGTACATGCTCGATGCAGTCTCTCCGGAAAAGACTGACAGCGCGGTTCTACCGGACCGATGCGGGAAACGAGCCTGTCAGGGACTGGCTGCTGTCACTGTCCAAGGGCGATCCCGACCGGACAGATCAGAAGATCGTCGGGAAGGACATCGCAAGGGTGGAATTCGGCTGGCCGATCGGCATGCCGATCTGCCGAGCCATCGGAGCCCTGTATGAAGTCCGGTCAACGATCCGGAGCGGCAGGGTCGAGGCCCGCGTCTATTTCGGAATTGATGGCGCGGACATGATTCTGCTTCACGGTAGCGACGACAAGGCCGATCAGGCTCATGCCATCCAGGTCGCCCTGGACCGCTGGAAGAACTACCGGACCCGCAAGGCCGACATGGCAAGAAACACGGTCCGCTCGCCGGGAATCGACCGGTGACCTGCGGACCAGGAGTCGGGACATGACGATGGACACCCCCAGCGATCCCGCCGGCGGCAGTTTCGAGGACTTCCTCGACGATCTCGGCATCCGGGAAGAGGTCTATGGTGCCGCCCTGAAGGAGGTCATCGCCTGGCAGCTCGACCAGGCGCGCAGCGGCCTCGGCACGTCGAAGGCAGCCCTGGCCCGGCGGATGCACACCAGCCGGACCCAGGTGGACCGGGTGCTCGATCCCGCCAACGTCGCCGTTTCACTGGAAACACTGGACCGCGCGGCCCGGGCGCTGGGCAAGCGCCTGGAAATCCGCCTCGTGGACGCGGACGACGCCTGACGCCCGGGGGGCGACGGTTGCACGGGAACGACGGTCAGAGGGAGGAGGGGCGCCCGGTCACGGATGCGTCCCGACGCGCGCATCCCGGCGGACGTGTCCGGACGGGATCAGGCAAGAAGGCGGTGGTGCCCCGAGTCGGATTTGAACCAACGGCCTACCGCTTACGAAGCGGTTGCTCTACCGCTGAGCTATCGGGGCGTGCCTCACCGCAGGCAGGGCGGCTATCTAGCAAAGTCGATCGGGCTTGGCAACCCGGCATCTGGGAAAAAACCAGAATTTGTCGTGGCGACCGCCGGGGACGCAGGCCCTCCCGCGTGCCACCGCCGGGCCGGCGCCTCTCCCCGCACCCCTCGGAAGGGGGCAGGCGTCAGGCGTGGCGGCGGATGACCTCCAGGAACTCCTCGCCGTAGCGGTCCAGCTTGCGGCTGCCCACCCCGGGCAGCAGGCCCAGCCCCACCGCGTCCAGCGGGCGGGCGCGCACCATCTCCATCAGGGTGGCGTCGTGGAAGATGACGTAGGGCGGCACGCCCTGGTCCCGCGCCAGCTCCAGCCGCAGCGCCTTCAGCTCGTGCCAGAGCGCGTCGTCGGCGGGCGACAGCCGCTCGGACGGTCCGCTGCGGCCCGGACGCAGGGTGCGGCGCGCCTCCGCCGCCGGGTCCTTGCGCAGCCGCACCGCCTCCTGTCCCTTCAGCACGGGCGTCGCCGCCTCGGTCAGCATCAGCCCGCCGTGCCCCTCCGGATCGGCGCAGAGGAAGCCGTGCGCCACGAGCTGGCGGTAGACGCTCTGCCACTCCGCCTTGGACAGGTCGCGGCCGACGCCGAAGGTCTTCAGCTTCTCGTGGCCGCGCTCCACCACCTTCTCGGTCGCCAGCCCGCGCAGCACGTCGATCAGGTGGCCCACGCCGAAGCGCTGGCCGGTGCGGTAGACGGCGGACAGGGCCTTCTGCGCCTCCACCGTGCCGTCGTAGGTGGCCACCGGGGTGAAGCAGGTGTCGCAGTTGCCGCAGGGCTGCGGCGCCTCCTCCCCGAAATAGGTCAGGATGGTCTGGCGCCGGCAGCGCGCCGTCTCGCAGAAGCCCAGCAGCGCCTCCAGCTTCTGCCGCTCGGTGCGCTTGTGCCGGGCCGGGGCGTCGGACGCCTCCACCCACTGGCGGAGCTGCACCACGTCCTGGAAGCCGTACAGCATCAGCGCCTCGGCCGGCAGCCCGTCGCGGCCGGCGCGGCCGGTCTCCTGGTAGTACGCCTCCAGGCTGCGCGGCGGGTCCATGTGGACGACGAAGCGGACGTTGGGCTTGTCGATGCCCATGCCGAAGGCCACCGTCGCCACCATCACCACGCCTTCGGCCTTGATGAAGCGGTCCTGGTTGGCCTGGCGCGTCTCTGCCTCCAGCCCGGCATGGTAGGGCAGGGCGTCGATGCCCTGTTCGCGCAGCCACTGGGCCACGGACTCCACCTTGCCGCGCGACATGCAGTAGACGATGCCGGCATCCTCGCCATGGCGGTGGCGGATGAAGTCCAGCAGTTGCCGCCGCTCGTTGTCCTTGGTCTGGACGCGGTAGGTGATGTTCGGCCGGTCGAAGCTGGCGGCGAACACCTCCGCCCCCCCCAGGCCCAGCCGCTCCACGATGTCGGCCCGCGTCTGCGCATCGGCCGTGGCCGTCAGGGCGATCCGCGGCACGTCGGGGAACCGCTCGTGCAGGATCGAGCATTGCAGGTATTCGGGCCGGAAATCGTGGCCCCACTGGCTGACGCAGTGCGCCTCGTCCAGCGCGAACAGCGCGATCCGGGACCGCTCCAGCAGGTCCAGGAAGCGCGGCGTCACCAGCCGTTCCGGCGCCACGTAGAGCAGGTCCAGCCCGCCGCGCTCGCAGGCGCGCTCCACCTCCAGCGCCTCGCGCCAGTCCAGGGTCGAGTTGAGGTAGGCGGCGCGCACCCCGAGCTGGCGCAGCGCGTCCACCTGGTCGCGCATCAGGGCGATCAGCGGGCTGACGACGATGCCCACGCCGGGCCGGACCAGCGCCGGGATCTGGTAGCACAGCGACTTGCCGCCGCCGGTCGGCATCAGCACCAGGGCATCGCCGCCGGCGATCACCTGCTCCACGATCGCGGCCTGCATGCCCCGGAAGTCCGGATAGCCCCAGACATTGCGCAGGACGGTCCGCGCGTCGGGGGTCGGCGTCAGGGGAAGGGCGTCGGGCATATGGATGAAATACGCGACGTATTGTGAGGGGTGCGGACGGTCGGCCCCACATCTGGGGCGCCCGGTCCTTTCTAGGGAAACCGGCGGCCGCGGTCCACGACAAACGGCCGGTTTCCCGGCGGGTCCGCTCCGCGCCCAGGGCGGTTCCGTCCGGTCAGGCGCCCGGCCAGGGCGCCCGGACGGGGGAGCGGCGCAACATCCTTCCGCGCCGGTCGTTTCCCTCTGACAGTACCGACGACGGAGGGATCGAGATGGCGGAAACGCCCCGTGGCATGCAGTCCCCGGCCGAAGGTCGCCCGGCCGACGGTCGCCCGGCCACAGCGCCTGCCGGAACGCCGGCCGGCCCCCGGACCGGGACCGTGCGGGAGGCGGTCGGCGTCTTCGACAGCATCGACGCCTTGCAGGCGGCCGTTGACGATCTGGCGATGGCCGGCTTCGCCCAGCACGAGCTGAGCCTGATGGCGGCGGACGAGACGATCCGTGACCGCCTCGGCAGCGTCTATTCCCGGGAGGAGATGGCGAAGCAGGACCCCGACGCGCCGCGGCAGGCCTATGTCGCCCCGGAAGAGGTCGGCAACGCCCAGGGCATCGCCATCGGCGGACCCGCCTATGTCGGCGCCATCCTGGCCGCCGGCGCGGTCGTCGCCACCGGAGGCACGGCCCTGGCCGCGGCCGCCGCGGCAGCCCTGGGGGGCGGGGCCGGCGGCGGACTGGGGACGGTACTGGCCGGCTGGATCGGTGCGCAGCGGGAGCAGACCCTGCGCCAGCACCTGGACAAGGGCGGGCTGCTGCTCTGGGTCAATCTGCGCGATGCCGAGCGCGAGCGGCTGGCCCGGGACATCCTGCCCCGCCATGCCAGCCAGCCGGTGGAGATCCACGAGATTCCCCAGACCGGGAGCGGCTGAGCCTGCGCGGCCGCCTCTGTCCGCACAGCGGTCATGCGGACGCGACGATGTCCCCAGAGCGTGTCGGGACACTCGACTCCCGGTCCTGACGTGTTAACTACTGTGTAAAGATGTCGCATGCTATCAAAGGGGGTGACCCCGTCCGGAATCCGCGGCCCGCCGCGCGGATGCGGTCGCAACGGACGACGCCCCGGGTCGGGCCCGGCGTGAGACGGAGAGGATCGACGTGCTCTACCAGCTCTACGATTTCCAGCATGCGGCCCTGACGCCGCTCCGGCTCGCGGCCGAGGCGACCCAGGCCACCTTCCAGCATCCGCTCAATCCGGGTGCCTATACCCGGTTCGGCCGCGCCGTCGCCGCCGGGGCCGAACTGATCGAGCGCACCACGCGCCGCTGGGGCAAGCCGGAGTTCGGCCTGCCGACCACGGTGGTGGACGGGCGCGAGGTCGCGGTGACGGAGGAGGTGGCGCTCCAGAAGCCGTTCTGTACCCTGGTCAACTTCGCCCGCGATACCGTCCGCGACGACCCCAAGGTGCTGCTGGTGGCGCCGCTGTCCGGGCATTACGCGACCCTGCTGCGCGGCACCGTGGCGGCGCTGATCCAGAACCACGACGTCTATGTCACCGACTGGCACGACGCCAAGATGGTGCCGCTCTCCCGCGGCCCCTTCGACCTGGACGACTACATCCAGTACGTCATCGACTTCATCCGCTTCCTGGGGCCGGACGTGCATGTCATGGCCGTCTGCCAGCCGGCCGTGCCGGTGCTGGCGGCGGTCGCCCTGATGGCGCAGATGGACGATCCCTGCCAGCCGCGCAGCATGGTGCTGATGGGCGGGCCGATCGACACCACTGCGGCACCGACGCAGGTGACCCAGCTTGCCGAGACGCGCGACATCGGCTGGTTCGAGCGCAGCGTCATCACCACCGTGCCGGTCTACTATCCGGGCGGGCTGCGCCGGGTCTATCCGGGCTTCATCCAGCTCACCGGCTTCATGTCGATGAACCTGGACCGCCATGTGGGCGAGCATTTCAAGCTGTTCCGCCACCTTGTCCGCGGCGACGGGGAGAGTGCGGAGGCGCACCGCAAGTTCTACGACGAGTATCTGTCCGTCCTGGATCTGACGGCGGAGTTCTATCTCCAGACGGTCAACACCGTGTTCCAGCGCCATTCCCTGCCGAAGGGGGAGATGACCTGGCGGGGCATGACCGTCACCCCGTCCGCCATCACCCGCACCGCCCTGATGACGGTGGAGGGGGAACTGGACGACATCTCGGCCCCCGGCCAGACCATCGCCGCGCACCGGCTCTGCTCCGGCATCCCCGACGAGATGCAGGTGGACCACATGCAGAAGGGCGTCGGGCACTACGGCATCTTCAACGGCCGCCGCTGGCGCGAGGAGATCGAGCCCCGGGTCCGGGCCTTCATCCGCCGGCATGACGTGCGCAGCACCCGCCGGCTGGCCGCCGCCGAATAGGGAGGGGGCATCCCCTTTCGATACGGAGACGGGACCGGAACGCGACGAAGGGCGGTTGCGCCGGCAACCGCCCTTTACGATGCGCCCCGATCCCGTGACCCGCGATCCTGTGGTTCATGTTCCGCGGCCGGCGGCGGGGACGACGCCCCTGTCCGGCCTTGCGCGGATGCGGCCGGTCCGGTGCCGGCCGCGTGCGGCCCCCGCCCGGGGCGGGGGCTGCGTCGGCTCAGGACTCGTAGATCTGCCTGCGGGCCTCTTCGAGAAGGATCTCCATCTCCTTCTCGATCCGGTGCTCGGAGATGTCCACGCCCTTGGCCTGGAAATCCTCGTGGATGCGCCGGAGGATGTCCCGGTGGCCGGGCTCGGCGAAGTCCACATCCACGATCTGCCGCGCGTAGCCGGCCGCATCCTCGCCGTCGAGGCCGAGATGTCCCGCCGCCCAGAGGCCGATCAGCTTGGCCCGGCGGGCGAAGATGCGGAACTGGAGTTCCTCGTCGTGCTTGAACTTGTTCTCGAAGGCCTGTTCGCGCTCGTCGAACGTGGTCATCGCATACCTCTGAAATCTCAGGCGTCGGTGTGGGGGGAGCATCGAGTCCGGATGTCCGGACATCGAGCGGGCCTTATATACTGGGATGCCGGTCGGCGCTACTTTTGAACGCCGCCGTCGCAATGTCGCAGACACCCTACCGCAGAGACGTTAACAGAGACCCATGTGCAGTGTCGTCATTCTCCGGCGCTCCGGCCATCCCTGGCCCGTCATCCTCGCTGCCAACCGGGACGAGAGGGTGGACCGTCCGTGGAAGCCCCCCGCCCGGCACTGGCCGGACCGGGAGGACGTGGTCGCCGGGCTGGACGAGGCGGCCGGCGGCTCCTGGATGGGGCTGAACGATGCCGGGCTCGTCGCCTGCATCCTGAACCGCGAGGGCACGCTGGGCCCGGAGGCCGGCAAGCGCTCCCGCGGGGAGCTGGTGCTGGAGGCGCTGGACCATGCCGACGCCGACGCGGCGGCACGGGCGCTGTCGCATCTCGACGCCGACGCCTACCGCCCCTTCAACCTGGTGCTGGCGGACAACCGCGACGCCTTCTTCCTGTCCCACCGGGGCGAACGGCCGCGCGGCCGTGTCCAGGTGGAACCGATCCCCGAGGGGCTGTCCATGGTGACGGCGGCCGACCTGAACGATGCCGCGGACTGTCCGCGCATCCGCTTCTTCCGGCCGTTGTTCCAGGCGGCCCCGCCGCCCGACCCTGACTCCGCCCCCGCCCCTGGCTCCGATGCGGGCGACTGGTCCGGCTGGGAGGCGCTGCTGGGCAGCCGCATCTGGGACGGCGATGCCGGTCCGCGCGGGGCGATGTGCATCGTCACCCCGGTGGGCTTCGGCACGACGAACGCCAGCCTGCTGGCCCTGCCCTCGGTGGACCGGCCGGGCGTCCGCCCCGTCTGGCGCTTCGCCCCCGGCAGCCCCGACCGCACGCCCTTCGCGCCGGTGGTTCTGTAGGGGCGGTGGTGCTTCAGTTCAGGGCGTGATCCGGGGCGGGCGGGTGACGGAAAGCCGGTGGCCGGTGTCGGCGCAGCGTCAGCCCCAGTGGCGGACGCGGCCGGTATCGACGTGGACGAAGCCGGACTTCGGATAGTAGCCCACGCCGCCCATCTGAAGGTCCAGGGCGACCTGCCGGATCTGCTGGAGCTGCCGGCCGGGCACGTCGATGTCGATCGCCTTGCCCACCATGTGCAGGCTCTTCGTCGCCACCCCGCCGGACCGGGAGGCCAGCATGGCGTTCGTCTGCGGGCAGCGGTAGCCGCAGATGACATGGAACGGTTCAGTGGTGCGCAGGCGCTGCTGCATCCTGAACAGGATGTCCAGCAGGCCCGGATCGGTGTCGCCCACCTCACCCGTGCGCCAGTCGCGCAGGACGTGGTTCACGTCCACCAGGGCGTCGGGCAGATAGCGGCCCTCCGACCAGTAGGTGACGCGCAGGCGTTCGTTGGTGTGCAGGTGCCGGAATTCCAGGCTGCGGCGCTTGGCGGCGGCGGACGGGGCGGCGATGGCCGGGGCGGCGATCAGCCCCGGGACGGCCAGCGTGGCCGCAGCCCCCAGCGCCAGTCGGGAGAGGCCTCTCAGCAGGCCGCGGCGGTCGATCGCGCTTGCGGTATCCGTGCCCCCGGTTCCCGCTCCCCTGGTGCCGGTTTCCGGCCCCTGGAGCCCCAGGATGGTCCCGTTCCGCCGATCGGTCATGCCGTCTCCCCTTGCCGCCGGGCCGGAGCCGTGGCCGCCGTCCCCACGGCGCGTCCACCTTCCGGTCATGGCGTCCCAGCCATGCACCAGCCATGCATTCCCAACGGTCCGAGCCCGCCCGTCTTGCGTGCGACGCAGACCGTGCATGCAGTGTTGGCAGACTGGGGCGTCGCTGGCAAGACTCAATTCACCGTCTGGTTAACCCTGTCGGTCGGCGGATTTCATCATTCCGCAACCGGACCGGCCCCCTCGGCGCCCGGTTTCGCCATGCCTGTCCTGGCGGCGGCGGGGGCTCTCGGGGGCGCCTGCTGCCGCCCCTGCGGAGCGGCCAGCGCCGCGGCCAGCGTGGTGTCGCGGCCGTAGATGTCGGGCCGGAAGGCGACCGTGCCGTCCTCCTCCACGAAGGCGGTGACATAGGTGACATGGACCGGCAGCGGCCGGCGCAGCCGCACCACCTGCCGCTGGTCGCCGGCGATGGCGGCGTCCAGCCGGGCGCGGTCCCAGCCCGTGGTCCCGGTCAGGCGCAGCACCGTCTCGGCCAGATCCAGCGGGTTCTCCACCCGCATGCAGCCGTGGCTGAAGGTGCGGTTCGCCCGCTCGAACAGCCGCTTGGACGGCGTGTCGTGCAGGTAGACGTTGAAGCGGTTGGGGAACATGAACTTGATGCGGCCCAGCGAATTGGTGTCGCCGGGCTTCTGCCGCACCTTGTAGCGGTTCAGGTTGCCGTGGCGCCAGTCCACGGTCGCGGGATCGACCGGCACCGCCGTCTCCGACCAGTCGGACAGCAGCTCGTAGCCGCGCCGGGCCAGATAGCCCGGATCCTTGCGGGCCTTGGGGAAGATTTCGTCCCGCGCGATGCTCGGCGGCACGTTCCAGTAGGGGTTCAGCTCCAGATAGGTCATCGACTCGCTGAACACCGGCGTCCGGGTGAAGGGCGCGCCGACGACGATGCGGGCGGTGTGGACCGGCCGGTCGCCCTCGAACACCGCCAGCTCGAAGGCGGCCAGATTGACGATCAGGTAGCTCGGCCCCAGGTCCGCCGGCAGCCAGCGCCAGCGTTCCATGTTGATCTCGATCTGCGTCACCCGCTGCTGCGCCGTCACGTTCAGCGCCGCCACCGACTGCCGTCCCACGGCCCCGTCCGGCTCCAGCCCGTTGCGGCTCTGGAACAGGCGCACCGCCGCCTCCAGGGCGGGGTCGTAGAACTGCGGGTCGGCCGGGGCCGGGGCGGCCGGCGACAGTTCCCCCGTCGCCGCCAGCCGGGCGCGCAGGGCGGGCACCCGCGGATCGCTCTGGCCCGGCTTCAGCGTCTCCCCGCCCGTGGGCACGGCGAGCCAGCCCCCGGCTGCGGCCAGGGTGCGGTAGGCGGCCAGCGCCGCGCGCAGGCGCCGGTATTCGGGCCGTGCCGGCGCCATGGCCCGGACGGCCCCGCCCGGGTCCGCGGCCTCCGCCACCTGACGCAGCAGCGCCTGCGGGTCCGGCTCCTGCCGCTCCACGATCAGTTCGGGGTCGATGCGCGACGGGTCCAGCCGGCCGGCGGCGAGGTCGCGGCCGAACAGCAGGGCGCCGCGGCTCAGCAGGACTTCCAGTTCGGCCAGCGCGTCGGGGGAATCGCCGTGCTCCAGCAGGGCGCCCAGGCGCTGCACGCCGTAGCGCCGCGGGTCCAGCCCGTCCTCCGCCGCCGCGGCCAGGGCGGCGTACAGCAGGTGGGCGCGGGGGGAGGGGCGGCCGTCCGCGATCCAGACGGGGGCGGAGGCGCGGCCGTCATAGAAGCGGCCGAGCTGCATCAGATCCTCGCCCTCGCGCTCGCCGCCCCGGACGCCGACGCCGGTCAGCAGGCGCTGTTGCAGCGCCTGCTCCAGTCGGGTCTGTTCGGGGCGGGCCTGTTCGGGCCGGGTCTGTTCGGGCCGGGCCTGATCCGGCGTTCCCGCCGCGACCGCCCCGCCATCCAGGACCGCGACCACCGCCGCGACCACCATCGCCAGGGCCGCCAGGGGCCGCATCACCGTCCGCATCAGACCGCTTCCGTTCCGAACCTCATCCCGCCCAGGGTGCCCGTGCCGGGGGGCGGGCGCTACCCCCAAGTTGGGGGTCCAGGTCCGGGTCCCCAGGTCCGGGCCCCCAGGTTCGGGACGCGCCCTCATCCCCGGGGGAGACGCGGCCCGGCCGTCAGGCGGCGAGGCCACGCTCCACGAACAGGGCCAGCCGGCGGGAGAAGGCGACCGGGTCGGGCAGCGGCTCCCCCTCCACGATCCGGGCCTGGTCCAGCAGCAGCCAGGCCACGTCCGCCAGCCCGTCCTGTGCGCCGCCCGCGGCCACCCGTTCCGCCAGCCGGCGGACCAGGGGGTGGCCGGGATTGACCTCCAGGATGCGGGTGGCGGCGGTGTCGAGCTGGCGGTGCTGCTTCAGCAGCCGCTCCAGATGGATGTCCAGGTCGCCCTCGTCCGCCACCAGACAGACGGCGCTGTCGGTCAGCCGTTCGGAGGCGCGGACATCCTTCACCGTGTCGCCCAGCGTCATCTTCAGCAGCGCGATCAGGGAGGCGAGATCCCCCTCCGCCGGCCGCTCGGCCGGGGGCGTGTCCGGGCCGCCCTGGATCTTCGCCAGATCGGCGCCGCCGCGGGTGACGGACTTGAAGGGCTTGCCCTGGGCCTCGCGCACGGTGCCGACCCAGAACTCGTCCACCGGGTCGGTCAGCAGCAGCACCTCCACGCCCTTGGCGCGGTAGCCTTCGAGCTGCGGGCTCTTCTCCAGGGCGGCGGCGTCCTCGCCGGCTATGTAGTAGATCGCCTCCTGCCCCTCCTTCATGCGGCCGACATAGGTGTCCAGCCCGATCAGCTCCCCGCCCGAGGCGGTGGTGCGGACCCGCAGCAGCTTCAGCAGTTCGTCGCGGTGGGCATGGTCCTCGTACAGCCCCTCCTTCAGCACGGCGCCGAAGGCGTCCCAGAAGCGGGCATAGTCGGCCGCGGACTCGGGGTCGGCCGCCTTCTTCGTCAGCTCGCCCAGCACGCGCTTGGTGATGCCGCTGCGCAGCTTCGCCAGGGTCGGGTTGTGCTGCAGCATCTCGCGGCTGATGTTCAGCGGCAGGTCCTCGCTGTCCACCACGCCGCGCAGGAAGCGCAGCCAGCCGGGCACCAGGCTCTCCGCCTCGTCGGTGATGAAGACCCGGCGGACATAGAGCTTCACGCGGTGGCGTCGCTGCGGGTCGAACAGGTCGAACGGCCGCTGGCTGGGCACGAACAGCAGGCCCGTGTACTCGATCACGCCCTCGGCCCGCCAGTGCAGGGTCAGCCACGGATCATCGAAGGCGTGGCCGGCGTGGTGGTAGAACTCCTTGTACTGCTCGGGCGTGATCTCCGACTTCGGCCGGGTCCACAGGGCCGAGGCGGCGTTCGCCGGCGCGGCCTCCTCGCCCGTGCCCAGCACGATCGGCACGGCGATGTGGTCGGAGTACTTCTTGATGATGGTGCGGAGGCGCAGCTCCTCCAGATAGTCGTCCTCGCCCTCGCGCAGGTGCAGCACGATGCGGGTGCCGCGCGCCGGCCCCCCGTCTGCAGGCACCTCGCCCTCCGGCACGGCCCCCACGGTGAAGCTGCCCTTGCCGTCGCTGGCCCAGCGCCAGAGGGTGGCGTCGCCGGCCTTGCGGGTGAACACCTCCACCCGGTCCGCCACCATGAAGGCGGAATAGAAGCCCACGCCGAACTGGCCGATCAGGCTGAAATCCTTGCGGTTGTCGCCGGACAGCGACGTCAGGAAGGCGGCCGTGCCGGAGCGGGCGATGGTGCCCAGATTCTCGACCAGATCCTCGCGGTTCATGCCGATGCCGTTGTCGGCAATGGTCAGGGTGCGCGCGGCCTTGTCGGGCACGATGCGGATGCGGAAGCCGGGGTCGCCGGCGGTCAGCTCGGGCTGGGTCAGGGCGGCGTAGCGCAGCCGGTCGCACGCGTCGGACGCGTTCGAGACCAGCTCGCGCAGGAACACCTCCTTCTCCGAGTAGAGGCTGTGGGCCACGATGTCCAGGAGCCGGCTGACCTCGGCCTGGAAACTGAGCTTCTCCTCAGTCATGGCATGTCACCCTTCGCAGTCTTGTTGTCGGTGGTGGGGGCTGTGCTGTGGTTCGCTGAACCGCGGGCGACGATATGGGCGAAGCCGCGTCCGGCCGCAAGCGCGGATGGGCGGGGGCAACCTTGTCTGGACATACAGAATCTTGTATAAGCGGGGCATGCCCGTTCCCGAGCCCCCTGCGGTGAAGCCCATCGTCTTCCGGGGCAGCGCGCTGGAAGAGCTTCGGTCTTTTCCCGATACCGTCCGGCGTGAGGCCGGATTCCAGCTCGACAGGGTTCAACGCGGTCTTGAGGCCCATGACTGGAAGCTGATGCCGACGATTGGGGGCCGACGATCGGGGCCGGCGTGCAGGAAATCCGGCTGCGCGATGCGGCCGGGGCGTTCAGGGTCACCCAGGTCGCCCGCTTCGCGGAGGCGGTCTATGTCCTGCACTGTTTCCAGAAGAAGACGCAGAAGACGGCGCGGTCCGACCTGGACCTCGCCGGACGGCGGTACCGGGACCGCTTGAAGGAGCTTGGCGGATGAACGGACAGCGTTTCACCAGCGTCTGGGACGCCATCGAGGATACGGCCGCTGCGGCGGAGAACATGAAGCTCCGGGCGACCCTCATGCTGGATCTGGAAGCGCACATCCGGCAGCAGGGCTGGACCCAGGACGAGGCTGCCCGCCGGCTGGGCGTGACGCAGCCCCGCATCTCGGACCTGATGCGCGGCAAGATCGCCCTGTTCGGCCTCGACACCCTGGTGAACATGGCGGTCGCAGCGGGTCTCCAGGTGGAAATCCGCATCGTCCGGGCGGCCTGACGGCCGCCCTCAGCGCAGGGCCATCAGGCCGGTGATCAGGCTGGTCACCTCCGTTCCGTTCAGCAGGATGCGGCCGTCGGGCGCCACCTCCAGCCGGTAGGCGCGGGTGGCGCGGCCCTCGCGGTCGGTGTCGGGCGAGCCCAGGCCCTGGAGCGCGAACAGGCCCAGCGCCGCCCCGGTGTTGCGCATCCGGTAGCCGTCGGTCGCCTGGGCGATCAGGGCGTCGAAGCCGCGCAGGGTCATGGACAGGCCGCCCAGCAGGCCGTGCGCCGTGGCGTCGTCGAAGCTGACGATGCCGTTGGCGGTGGCGCCCGCCTCCTGCGCCTCGAAGCCCAGCCGGTCCAGGCGCACCTCCGCCCCGGCGTCACCCAGCGCCGTGAGGATGCGGCGGTCGAAATTCTCCCGCGCCGCGCCGCCGCCGATGGCCGGTTCCTCCGCCAGCCGGCGGGTCCAGGCGTCCAGCAGTGCCCGGCGCGGCAGGTCCTCCGCCGTCAGCCGGATCTCGCCCCTGCCGGGGACCACGGGGCGCTTCACCGACGGACCGTCGGCCACCAGCCCCTTGTGGGCATAGTCCAGCGACAGCCGCACCCGCTCCCCCTGCAACCCGTCGGCTGCCAGGGTCCAGGTGGCGCTGTCCAGCGCGCTGCGGGTGCCGTCGGCGAAGCGGCGGCGCAGGCCGCGCACCTCCACCTCCGCCTGGGCGCGGGACAGCAGCCCGTCCAGGTTCGGCAGCGCCTGTTGCAGCGCCTCCCGCTCCGCGGCGGTCAGCCCCTCCTGCCCGTCGTCCACGGCCGCCCGGCGGGCCAGCGCGGCATTCCAGGCGGCGTAGCGGGCGACGTCCAGATCCTCCACCCGCAGCTTCGCCGTCAGCTTCGTCAGGGCCAGCGCCGCCTGCCCGTCGGCGCCGTTCATGGACAGTTCGGAGAGGGTCACCGTGGCCGGTCCGGTCCAGCGTCCGTCGGCGTAGCTCTCCGGTGCCATCTTCACGGTCACGGCGGCGGCCTGCAGGGTGCCGGTGCCGTCGCGCGGGGTGAACAGCAGATCGCGGACGGAGGCGTCCAGCGCCTCCAGCGTCCGCAGGTCGGGGCTCCAGCGGCCCTTGAAGGACTGCCGGCCCAGGGTCAGCTCGCCGGCGCGGAATCCTTCGGCGCTGTAGACCGCCAGCGGCACCGGCAGGGTGCCCGTCACCTCCCAGCCGCCGCCGGCGGTCGGGGTCGCGCGGGCGTGCAGGTCCAGCGCCTCCACCAGCCAGCCGTTGGTCAGCACCACCCGGAGCGACGGCACCCGCACCTCGTAGTACCCGTCGTCGGGGGCCACCTCCACCTCCGGCGCGCGGTCCAGCCGGGGCCGGCCGAAACGCGGGGCCGTCAGCTCGGCCAGCCGCGCTTCCAGCAGCTCGCGCAGCAGCTCCGCCCCGGTGGGCGTGACGCCAGCGGGCATGCCGGCGGTGACCGCCTCCTGGGCCAGACCGCGCACGGCCGGCCCCACCGAAGCGGCCAGGGCGGCGAGGAGGACGAGGAGGGCGGCCGCGGTCTTCGAGCGCATCGGTTTCCTGCCTGAAGGTTCCCGCCGGCATTCTCCTGCCGGCACTGCCCGGCCCGGGCCTGCCGGTCCGGCGGCCTGTCCTGATGCCATGGCCGCATGGCTATTCTGTGACCCCCGCCCGGGAAAGGAAACGCCCGGGATGCGGCCTCCTTGCAGCAGGGGCCCCTTGCATTGGGACGCCGCAGCGCCAAGGATTGAGCGCATGAGCAACGCTTACACGACCGGCCGCCCGGTTTCCGACCAGCACGGCCGGGTCATGGCGGTGCTGGGACCGACCAACACCGGCAAGACCTACCTCGCCATGGAGCGGATGCTGGCGCACCGCTCCGGCATGATCGGCTTCCCCTTGCGCCTGCTGGCGCGGGAGAACTACGACAAGGTGGTGCGGCTGAAGGGACCGAAGGCCGTCGCCCTGGTGACGGGGGAGGAGAAGATCATCCCCCCGGCGCCGCAGTACTGGGTCTGCACGGTCGAATCGATGCCGCTGGACCGGCAGGTGCAGTTCCTGGCGGTGGACGAGATCCAGCTCTGCGCCGATCCCGAGCGCGGGCACATCTTCACCGACCGGCTGCTGCACGCCCGCGGCAGCGAGGAGACGATGTTCCTGGGCGCCGACACCGTCCGCGGCCTGATCCAGAAGCTGGTGCCGCGGGCCGAGTACATCTCCCGCCCGCGCTTCTCCAACCTCTCCCATGCCGGGCACAAGAAGCTGACCCGGCTGCCGCCGCGCTCGGCCATCGTCGCCTTCAGCGTGACCGATGTCTACGCCATGGCCGAGATGGTGCGCCGCTCCCGCGGCGGCACGGCGGTGGTGATGGGGGCGCTCAGCCCGCGCACCCGCAACGCCCAGGTCGCCATGTACCAGGCCGGCGACGTGGACTATCTGGTCGCCACCGACGCCGTGGGCATGGGCCTGAACATGGACGTCGATTCGGTCTGGTTCGCGCGGCTGAGCAAGTTCGACGGGCACCAGCCGCGCCGGCTGAAGGCGACGGAGGTGGCGCAGATCGCCGGCCGCGCCGGCCGCCACCTGTCCGACGGGCTGTTCGGCACCACCTGGGACTGCGAGCCGATGGACGAGGAGCTGGTGGAGGCGGTGGAGAACCACAGCTTCCCGCCGCTCCAGCATCTCATGTGGCGCAACGCGGACCTGGACTTCCGCTCGCTCGCGGCCCTGCAACGCTCCCTCGACGCGCGGCCCTTCGCGCCCGAGCTGATCCGGGCGCGGGAGGCGGACGACCAGCTCGCGCTACAGATCCTGGCGAAAGAGGCGGAGGTGGCGGCGCTCTGCACCGGCCCCGCGGCCATCCGCCTGCTCTGGGAGGTCTGCCAGGTCCCGGACTTCCGCAAGGTGCTGTCGGACGCCCATACCCGCCTGCTGGGCCAGATGTTCCGCCACCTGTCGGCGCCGGGCGGCCGGCTGCCGGAGGACTGGGTGGCGGGACAGGTGGCCCGGCTGGACCGGACGGAGGGCGACATCGACGCGCTGGTGGCGCGCATCGCCCATGTCCGGACCTGGACCTATGTGTCGCACCGGGCGGACTGGATGGCCGACCCGGCGCACTGGCAGGAACGCACGCGCGCCATCGAGGACAGGCTGTCCGACGCGCTGCATGAACGTCTGACGCAGCGTTTCGTGGACAAACGCTCGGCCGGGCTGCTCAAGTCGCTGCGCGACGGCCGCGATCTGGCGGGCTCGGTCGCGGCATCGGGGGAGGTCATGGTGGAAGGGCATCCGGTCGGACAGTTGGAGGGGCTGCGCTTCATCCTCGACGCCGAGGTGGCGCCGGAGGATCAGCGCGCCCTGATGACCGCCGCGCGGCGCGCGCTGAAGGACGAGATCGCCGCCCGTGTGCGCGCGCTGGAGTCGGCGGCGGACGACGCCTTCACCCTGGCCGACGACGGCGGCGTGGCCTGGGAGGGGGCGCCCGTCGGCAGGCTGGCGCCCGGCCCGTCGGTGCTGCGGCCGGAGGTGCGGACCCTGCATGACGAGCTGCTGGACGGCGCCCAGCGCGACCGCGTGCGCCAGCGCCTGACCCGCTGGGTGCAGGAGCATGTCGCCGCCGCGCTGGCGCCCTTGCTGCGGCTGGAGACGGCGGAGCTGGCGGGCGGGGCCCGCGGCATCGCCTTCCAGGTGGCGGAGGCGCTGGGGACCCTGCCGCGGCCGCCGCTGGAACCGCTGATCGCCGGGCTGGACAAGGCGCAGCGCCGCCAGCTCGCCGCCCTGGGCCTGCGCCTGGGCTTCAGCCACGTCTTCCTGCCGCAGCTCGTGAAGCCGCGGGCGGTGGCGCTGCGGGCCATGCTCTGGGCGGTGCGCCACAACCAGCCGCTTCCCGCGGCGGTGCCGCCGGCGGGGCGTGTCTCCGTTCCCGCGGCGGACCTGCCCGGACGGCTGGCCGACGCCGTGGGCTACCCCCGGGTCGGGCCGCGCGCCATCCGCATCGACATGCTGGACCGGCTGGAGAAGGAGCTGGCGACCCGCGGCCGCTCCGGGCCGCTGACGGCGGTGGGCGACCTCGCCTCCCTGCTCGGCTGTTCGGGGGAGGAACTGGGCGGCGTGCTGACCGCGCTCGGCTGGCGCCCGCGGATTCTGCCGGCCCCGCAGCCCCAGGCCGTGCAGCCCCAGCCCGCGCAGCCTGTATCCCTGCAGCCCGTGGCCCCGGAAGCGTCGGCCGGTGAGACCCTGGCTGCGGAGATCGTTCCCGCGGAGACGGCAGGTCCGGAGGCGGCGGGGGACCAGGCCGCGCCGCTTCCCGCCGGCCCCGCACCGGACGCGCCCCTGGAGATGGTCCCGGAAGAGACCCCGGAGGCGGCTCCGGAGACCCCCGAGAAAGCGGGACCGGAACCGACCGTCACCGTAAAATACGCCGCCAATCCGTCCGGCGTCCCGACCACCGGCCCCGCCCGACCCCGCAGCCGGCCGCCGCGCCGACGCCGGACGTTGCGGCCACGCCGGCCACCGCCGACCCGGCGGACCAGGCTGCCGTCACGGCCACGGCGGAGGAGCCCGCCCGCCCGTCCCCGCCGCCGGCGGCGCAAGGCCCGGCCGGTGGAGGCTCCGGCCAGCGCCGTTGCCGCCGCTCCCGCTTCCGACACGCCGCCCGACCCCCTCGCGGCCCCGTCCGGTACCCCGTCCGGTACCCCGTCCGGCACTACGCCCGAGGCCGCCGCGGAGACGGCGGAGGGACGGGTCCGGCGCAAGCGCGGCCGTCGCGGCGGCGCCCGGCGGACCGGCCGGCCCGCCACGAGCGAGGGCGTCCAGGCGGCACCGGACCAGCCGGCCGGTGAACGTCCTGCTGAACGTCCTGCGGGCGAGCGTCAGAAGGCGGGGCGTCCCCTGCGGGAGAGGTCTGCCGCCGCGGCGAAGCCGGGTCACGCGAAGCCGGCCCATGCGAAACAGGGCCACGCCGGTTCCGGTCAGGGCAGACCCGCCCAGGCCGGGTCCCCGGGCCGCGACCGGGGGAACCGGGGCGGCGCTCCCGGGGAGGCGCCGGGCGGAAAGGGTGGCCGGCCGGCGGACAGGCCCCCCTCGCGCCAGCCGCCGCGCCAGCCGGCGCCGCGCCCGATCGACCCCGACCATCCCTTCGCCGCGCTGGCGAAACTGGCCCGCCAGTTCGAGCGCGCGGGCCAGGAATGATCGCAGAGGCGGACCTCTCCCCGCCCGATCCGGCCGATGCGGCGGACCTCGCCCAGGGACGGCTGCGGCTGGACAAGTGGCTGTGGTACGCCCGCTTCGTGAAGACCCGCGGGCTGGCGGCCAGGCTCTGCGCCTCCGGCGCCATCCGGATCGGCGGGGCGCACGTCACCAAGGCCCACCACAGGGTGAAGCCCGGCGACGTGCTGACCTTTCCGCTCGGCCCGCACATCCGGGTCATCCGGGTGCGGGCGCTGGCCGCCCGCCGCGGCCCGGCCCCGGAGGCCCGCACGCTCTACGAGGATCTGTCGCCGCCGACGCCGGAGACCCGCCTGCCGCGGGACTGATCCGGCGCCGGGCGCGGTCCCGGTCCGGGGTCAGCCCAGGGCGAAGCGCAGCCACTCGCAGGCGCTGTCCGTGGCCCGGCGGGCGGCGGGGATGAAGGCGATCAACTGGGGGAAGTTGTGGACAAGTCCCGGCTCCATCCGGGCCTCCACCGGCACGCCGGCCGCCTTCAGCTTCTCCGCCAGCGCCGGCACCTGATCGGACAGCGGGTCGAAGCGCCCGGCCGTGACGAAGGTCCGCGGCAGCCGCCCGAGATCGTCCGAGCGCATCGGGCTCGCCATCGGTTCGGCCATGCGGGCCTTGTCGGGGAAGTACTGGTCCATGAACCAGTCCATCAGGGACTGGGTCAGCAGGAAGCCGCTGGCGTAGAGCGTGGCCGAGGGATAGGCCTCCGCCTTGTCGGCGGCCGGGTTGATCAGCCAGAGCGCGGCCGGCGGCCGGGGGCCCGTCACGCCGGCCAGCGCCGCCACCAGCGCCAGTGTGCCGCCGGCGCTGTCGCCGCCGATGGCGAGGCGGGCGGGATCGGCGCCCAGCATCTCCGCCCGCGCCGCGGCGTCGGCATAGGCGGCCACCGCATCCTCCGCCGCGGCGGGGTAGGGGTGCTCCGGCGCCAGCCGGTACTCCACCGACAGGACCCGCGTCACCGACTTGGCGGCGACGTAGCGCAGATAGGGGTCGTGGCTCTCCAGATCGCCGACGACATAGCCGCCGCCGTGGAAATAGACCAGCAGCGGGCCGGGCAGCGGCGCCCGGTCGGGCGTGTAGAGCCGCGCCCGCAGCGGCCCGGCCGCCCCCGCCAGCGTCAGGTCGCTGGTGACGACGGTGCGCGGCGGTTCCACCTCCGAGGCGGGGCGCACCGCCTCGCGGAAGGCGCGGCGGGCGGCCTCCACGCCGGACTGGCGGCCGATCTCGTCCAGGGCGGGCCGGCCCGACTTCTCCAGAAGCACCAGCAGCGCCGCCACGTCCTCGTCCAGGCGGTTGCCGGCGATCTCCACCGGCTGCACCTTCAGCAGCGTGTCGCGCATGGCCGAGGGCAGCATCAGCATGCCCTTGGTGACCAGCTTCTCCATCTGCGCCTTCATGCCAACCCCCGTCGGATATGCTCTCGGATATGCTCTTGGATGCGCTTTCGGTTCTGCGTCGGAAGGGGCCGGGCCGCGGGCGGCCGGTTTCCCTGGCTTTCCTTGACCCTAGCGCGACGGCCGACCTAGAGTAAACGCTCCAGGCCGGGGACGCCCTGGGGTGGCCCGGGACCCGGTTCTTCCCCGTCGCCGTTCCGCCGCCCGCCGTTCCGCCGTCCGCAGTTTCGACGCCCGCAGTTTCGACGCCCGCAGTTTCGACGAAGGCCCGATGAAGGACAGTGCCGCGAAGTGCCGCGCCGCCGGCCCGCCAGAACCGGAGCGGTCCGAGCCGCCCGAGCCCCCCTGCGCGCCCGCCCGGCGCGGCACCGCCCGTTCCGGCCGCACCCGCGATGCCATCGTCGATCTGGCCATCGGTCTGTTCAACGCGCGCGGCACCTCGGCGGTGACGACCAACCATATCGCGGCGGAACTGGGCATCAGCCCCGGCAACCTCTACTACCATTTCCGCAACAAGGAGGAGATCGTGCGCGCCGCCTACGGGCGGTTCGGCGAGGAATGCCGCGCCCTGCTGGAGACGCCGGTCACCGGCGGGGCGGTGGAGATCTTCCGCCACTACACGGCCGGCACCTTCGACCTGATGCTGCGCTGGCGCTTCTTCTACGAGGACATGGCCGAGCTGTGCCGGCGCGATCCCGATC
>NC_011420.2:300000-385000 GCF_000016185.1 Rhodospirillum centenum SW | reverse complement strand
GCATGGCATCCACCACGCTCCCCAGATCGCCGATGGCGGCCAGCCGGGTCTCGACCTCCTCCAGCCGTTCGCTCACCCTCCCGTTCTCCCGGCAGCGGCAGAGGGGGTGGCAGAGGGGGCGGCAGGGGGCGCGGCGGGGAGCAGGCGGCGCATCGCGGCCAGCAGCGCGGCGCGGGTGGTGTCGTCCAGCGCCTCCCCCGTCGCCAGCCGGGCCGCGATGGCGCCATGGTCGGCCAGCGCCGCCAGGGCGTCGGCGCGGAAGCGCGGGATGCGGTCCAGCGGCAGCGGATCGAGCAGCCCTTCGGCCAGGGCCAGCAGCAGCGCCACCTGCGCGACCAGGGGCAGGGGCGCCAGCCGCGGCTGGGCCAGCAGCGACCGCAGGCGGCGGCCGTGCTCCACCGCCCGGCGCGTGCGCTCGTCTGTCATGCCTCCGAAGCGGGTGAAAGCCTCCAGCTCCGCGAACTGCGCATAGTCCAGCCGCAGGCTTTCCGCCAGCGGCCGCAGCGAGCGCGACTGGGTCTTGCCCCCGACCCGGCTGACGCTGCGGCCGACATCCACGGCGGGTTTCTGACCCTGGTGGAACAGCTTGGTGTCCAGCACGATCTGGCCGTCGGTGATGGAGATCAGGTTGGTCGGGATGTAGGCCGAGAGGTTGCCGGCCAGCGTCTCGGCCACCGGAAGCGCCGTCAGCGAGCCGCCGCCCTGCGCGTCGGAGAGCTTGGCCGACCGCTCCAGCAGCCGTGAATGCAGATAGAAGACGTCGCCCGGAAACGCCTCGCGTCCCGGCGGCTGGCGCAGCAACAGGGCGATCTGGCGATGGATGGCGGCGTGCTTGGTCAGATCGTCCAGCACGACCAGGGCATGGCCGCCGGAATCGCGGAAGAACTCCGCCATCGTCATGGCGGCGTAGGGGGCCAGCCATTGCAGCCCCGGCGGCGCGTCGGGGGAGGCGACGACGACGATGCTGCGCTCCAGCATGCCGCCGGCGCGCAACGCCTCCACCACCTCGCGCACGGACGACGCCTTCTGTGCGATCGCGGCATAGATGCAGACCACGTCGCCGTCGCGCTGGGCCAGCATCGCGTCCAGGGCCAGCGCCGTCTTGCCGGTGGCGCGGTCGCCGATGATCAGCTCCCGCTGGCCGCGGCCGATGGGGAACATGGCGTCCACAACCGTCAGGCCGGTGTGCAGGGGCTGCGTCACCTCCGCCCGCTCGGCGATGGCCGGGGCCGGCCGTTCCACCGGATTCAGGCGGCTGGCGTGGGGCGGCGGCCCGCCGTCCAGCGGCCGGCCGAGCGGGTCCAGCACCCGGCCCAGCAGTCCCGGTCCGACCGGCACGCGCACGATGGCGCCGCTGCCATGGACGGTGCCGCCGGCGGAAAGCCGGGCGCCGTCGCCCAGCAGCACGCAGCCGATGGTGTCGCGGTCCAGGGTCATCGCCAGCCCCGGCACCCCGCCCGGCAGCACCAGGATCTCGTCCGCCCGGGCGCCGGGCAGGCCGGAGACCAGGGCGACACCGTCGCCGACCCGTTCGATCCGGCCGGTCTCCTCCACCCGGGGACCGGCGGGCACGGTGCCGGCGCGCTGCGATGCCTCCGGCAGCCAGCGGTCAAGCGATCCGGTGAGCGTCGTCATGTCCGTCCAGCTCCAGTCCGATGCGGCCCAGCAGGTCCCGCCAGCTGTCCCGGATCACGGTGTGGGCGAAGTGCAGTTCCACCCCCGCCAGCAACTCGGGATCGTCGGCGAAGGTGAGGGCGATATCCGGCCCCAGCAGGGTGTGGGCACGGTCGCGGCAATGGGCGCGGCCGGCCTCGTCCAGCGGGACAGCGGTGACGATGCGGATGCCGCCGTCCGCCGCCTGCCCCGCCAGGACCTGCCGCTCCGGTTCCGGAAGGGCGGTCAGGCGGGTGCAGACCCGGTCCAGGAAGGGCTCCACCCGCGCGCCCGGGGTCGCCGCCGCCAGCAGCCGGCCGGCGATCTCCACCGCCAGCCCGGCAGCCTTGCCGCGCAGGTCCGCCTCGGCGGCCCGGCGCTCCTCGGCCAGGGCCTTGCGACCTTCGGCCAGGATGCCGTCGGCCTCCCGCCGGGCACGGGTGCGCAGTTCCTCCAGTTCCTTGCCGGCGCGGGCGCGCGAGTCCGCCAGCAGCGCATCGGCCTGCGCCTCCAGATCGGCGCGCAGGGTTTCCGCCTTCTGCCGTTCCGCCTTCGCCGCTTCGACCCGCAGGGCCGCGTCGTCGAGCAGGCGGGTCGCTTCCGCCTTGCGCCGGTCGATCATGGCCAGCACCGGGCGGTACAGGAAATGCCGCAGCAGCAGGACCAGGATCAGGAAGTTGACGGCCTGCAGCGCGACCGTCCAGCCGTCGATCGCCATGGCCTAGCCCACGAAGGGATTGGCGAACAGGACCAGAAGCGCCACGACCAGGCAGTAGATCGCCATCGTCTCGATCATGGCGAGGCCGACGAACAGGGTGCGGGAGAGCACGTTGGCCGCCTCCGGCTGGCGGGCGATGGCGTCCATGGCCGCCGCCACGGCCTTGCCTTCGGCCAGGGCCGGGCCGATGGCGCCCAGGCCGACCGCGAAGGCGGCGGCCAGGATGCTGATCATCTCGATGGTCATGAAGTCTCAGCCTTTCTCGATACTGCCGACCGCCCCGCCGATGAAGACGGCGGCCAGGATGGTGAAGATGTAGGCCTGGATCAGCCCCAGCAGGATCTCCAGCGCCATCAGCGGCACCGGGACGAACAGCCCGGCCAGCGCCAGGATCATGGCGATGACGAACTCGCCGCTCATGACGTTGCCGAACAGGCGGACCATCAGGGAGAAGGCCCGCGTGACCTCCGCCAGCAGATTCAGCGGCAGCATCAGCACGGTCGGTTTCGCAAAGCTGGCAAGATAGCCGCCGGGGCCGCGCCGCAGCACGCCCCAGACCTGCACGGACAGGAAGGTGATCAGCGCCAGCGCCGCCGCCGTCTCCAGCGCCGCCGTCGGCGCCTTCATCCCCGGCACGATACCGGAGAGGTTCGCCACCACCAGATAGAGGAAGAGCGTGCCCAGCAGTGGCAGATAGGGCCGGGAACTGGTCTGCATCGTCTCATCAAGCTGCTGCTCGATCGTCGTCACCACCAGTTCGACCAGGGACTGGGCGGTGCCGGGGCGCAGCGCCAGTCGCCGGGTCGCCAGGGCCGATCCGATGGCGAGGAACGCCATCAGGCCCCAGGTCGTCACCACCGGCAGCGCCACCGGCACCGGGCCGATGCTGAACAGCACGGGCGTCAGCAGCGGGGATTCGGTCATGCCACACCTTCCGGTTCCGCCGTTCCGGGCCGCACCGTCAGGCGCCGCGCCGCCAGGAAGCCGGCGAAGCCGGCCAGCAGTGCCGCCGCCCCCGCCTGTGCGGCCAGCACGAACAGGCCACCCGCCAGCAGCAGCCGGCCGGCATGCAGCAGCAGGGGCAGGGCGACCCCGCGGCCGGCCAGCCAGAGCCGGGCGTTCAACCGCAGCGCGCGGAAATAGATGACGCCCCCCGCGAGACCGGCCGCGAGCGCGGCCAGCGCCGCCAGGGCCGTGGGCATCCAGGGATGTGCCAGCAGCATGGTCATCGCTCCTCCTGCCGGATGCGTTCCCAGGCCATCCAGCAGCCGGCACCCAGCCCGCCGACCAGCAGGGAGATGGTCCAGAAGGCGCCGACGCCGCCGTCCAGCCAGCGTCCCAGGAACAGCCCGCCGACACCGGGCAGCACGATGGCCCAGCCCAACGACCCGACCAGGGCGAGGTTGCGCCCCAGCGGCCGCTCCCCCTCCCGCTGCCAGCGTTCGCGCCGCTCGCGGCGGCGGCGGACGTCGCGTCCCAGATGCTCGTTGCCGTGGTTGCCGTCCGGACCGCTCATCCTTCCGCCCCCTCCTCGCGCGGCGCCCGCCGGGACGGCCCGCCGCCATCGGGACGAAGATAGCCCAGCATGTGCCGCAGGGCCGAGACCTGCAATATCCGGGCGCCGCTCCGGGCCTCCTGTTCCTCCCGCTGGCGCACGATGAAGCTGTCGCGCACCTCGTGCTCCAGCCGGTCCAGATCATCGCCCGGAACGGCCTCGCGCGTGGCGACGGCGACCGTGCGGCCGCCGCTGACGGTCAGTACCCCGCCGCGCACGGCGCAGTAGCCCTCGCTCCCGTCCTCCCGGCGCCAGATCACGACGGACGGCACCAGCGCGGTCAGGAAGTCGGCATGGCCGGTACGGATGCCGAAGCCGCCGGAGAAGTCCTCCGCCCGCACCTGCACCGCGTCCGCCACGTCCACGGCGACGGCGGTGGGGGTGGTGATGGTCAGGCGCATCATCCCGTACTCCCGGTGGTCCCGCCGGACGTGGCGGAACCCGCGGGCCTGCTGTCGGCCGCTTCCTTCGCCCGCGCTTCGGCCAGGGTGCCGACCATGTAGAGGGAGGATTCGGCCCAGTCGTCCGTCTGCCCGTCCAGGATGGCACGGCAGCCGGCCAGCGTCTCCACCCTCGCCACACTGCCGCCCTTGCGGCCGGTGAAGGCCTCGGTCACGGCGAAGGGCTGGGTCAGGAACCGTTGCAGCCGCCGCGCCCGCTTCACGGCCAGCCGGTCGGCCGGGCTCAGCTCCTCGATGCCCAGCAGCGCGATGATGTCCTGAAGCTCGCGGTAATGCGCCAGCAGGGCCCGCACATCCTCCGCCGTCCGGTAGTGCTCTTCCCCCACGACCAGCGGATCGAGCAGGGCGGAGGAGGAGGCGAGCGGATCGACGGCGGGATAGAGCCCCTCCGCCGCCATGGACCGGGACAGCACGATGGCGCTGTCCAGATGGCCGAACAGCTCGGCCACCGCGGGATCGGTGAAATCGTCGGCGGGAACATAGACGGCCTGGATGGCCGTCACCGTGGCGCCGGGGACGGAGGCGATGCGCTCCTCCAGTTCCGCGATCTCGGTGATGAGCGTCGGCTGATAGCCGACGCGCGACGGCAGCCGGCCCAGCAGGCCGGAGACCTCCGCCCCCGCCTGCACGAAGCGGAAGACGTTGTCCATCAGCAGCAGCACGTCGCGGCGGGCCTCGTCGCGGAACCACTCGGCGATGGTCAGCGCCGTCAGCCCGACCCGCCAGCGCGCACCCGGCGGCTCGTTCATCTGCCCGAAGACAAGCGCCGTGCGCTCCAGCACGCCGGACCGGCGCATCTCCTCCAGCAGTTCCTGGCCCTCGCGGGAGCGCTCGCCGATCCCGGCGAAGACGGACAGGCCGGTCTGCTGCGCCACCATGTTGTGGATCAGTTCCGTCACCAGCACGGTCTTGCCCACGCCGGCGCCGCCGAACATGCCGCCCTTGCCGCCGCGCGCCAGCGGGGCCAGCAGGTCGATGACCTTGATCCCCGTTTCGAACACGTCGCGCCGCGGCGTCTGGCCGGCCAGTGGCGGGGCGGGGCGGTGGATCGGCCAGCGCGGCGCCTCTGCCGTTATGGGCTCTCCGGCGTCGCCGGGCCGGCCCAGCACGTCCACCAGCCGGCCGAGCAGGGGCTCCCCCACCGGCACCGACAGCGGCGCACCCGTGCGCCGGGCCGGCGTGCCCCGGGCCAGCCCGCCCGTGGCGGCCAGCGCCAGGGTCCGGACCGTGCCGGGATCAAGGTGCGCATGCACCTCGCAGATCAGGGGCTCGCCGGCATCCCATAGGACCTCCACCGCCTCGTTCAGGGCGGGCAGGGCTTCCTGGGGGAAGGCCAGATCGACGACCGATCCCCTGACGGAGATGACACGGCCGTCGGGGGACTGGGTAAGCATGTCCGGCATCGCGGCAGGCCAAGTCCTTGCGGGCAGTGCAGCAAAGCTGCCACAGCTCCAGCGCTAACCCCGTGATCCAGATCACAAACAGCTGAAATTACCCCCGCTGCCGGAGGATCACGGCCTGGGCGGAGAGCCTTCCTGGGCTCTTCGCGCGCACTTCACCCCGTCACGACCGGCGATCGGATCGCGGAGCCGCGGCGTTCCGACATCTCCGACCTGGATCAGTGCTTCGGCTGAACCGTATCAGGAACGTTCTTCGATCCCGGGTCAGATCAGAACCGGAAGACGAGTTCCTCGGACGGCCCCCGCGGAAGGTCAGGTGCCGGTTTCGCGGGAGCAGGAGCCGGGAACGACGATACCGGCGCGGGCACCATCTTGGCCAATGCCTGCAATCTGTTCACCGAAACCAGGTGCGCGTATATCAGGGTCAGCCCGCCGTTGGCGCGTAGTCTGAGAATGATGTCGTCGGGAAGGGAAAAGAACGCCGACTTTTCGATCTTGAACAGGCCGCTGATTTCGCGGACAGAACTTCCCTGTTGAATCTTCAAGGGCCAGGGCTGGATCAGCCCGGCCTCCGCAATGGCGGCTGTCGCGGAAAGAGTTGCCCCCCGGGCCGATTCCATTTCATTGCAGAACTGGATGGCCTTGGCGAGTGTCTGCGAAGGCTTCAGATCGTCCGTGAACAGAGGCTCACCCTCTGTTTCTGACAGAAGCCCTGAACTCTCATCGATACAAAGCGCCAGATTGTTCTCTTCCGGCACCTGTCCGATTACGAAGGGGTAGCGGCGGATTATGGCTGGAATATAGTTTCCGAGCCAACGTCCATTCGCATCAACGAATAGATTGCGGCTGCTGCCCAGGCTGAGAAGAGCACTCGGCTCCAAGCTGTCGGCATTCTTGGTGAACGCGATAGGATACTCTGCGGCTGCAACCATGACCTCAGGAACAGTCAGCGGGAACGCCGTGAGTGTCGCTGCAAAGGAATAATCAGTGACGGGTTTAAGACGCTTCCGGCCGTGGGCGTCAGCAGAGACCGCGACAATACTGTTATCCATTTCGGCGCCCATCCCACAATTTCCAGATTGCCGTCCCGTGACGGCAATGCTTCCGGTCAACGACGAGGTATTCGGTTGGAGGCAGGATCACTCTCAGCCAGTACGCCTTTTTTGCGATGCGGGAGCGGATCTGCGGCAATCCATCAGCCGCCGGGATTTTCCCAACCCGTTATCCCGACAAAGGTCAGCTTCGAGTTGTCATCGAAAGTCATGATCAGGGAGCCTTGATCAGACCACGTGATTTCCATCGAGGATGGGTTGATGTTGCTTGTTTCTATGATCAGTCTGTCCGTGCCGAACTGGAAATTAAAGAGAGTGACCTGCCCCCCCGTAAACACGATGGTCTCCCGACCGGCCGTCAGAAGATAATCGGAACTCCCGTCCGCAAGGATGATCTTTCCGAATGCGGCAAGCTCCGGCGCATGCGGCACCGTTGCCTGCGGTGCTTCGGGCAGAGGGTGGCCCGGTTGCGTCGTGGGATGTCCTGAATCGGCCGGCGGAGAGGGGGAGCTGCTGTCGGACGGGGGGGTGGGAACAGGCGAGCCGGGCTGGTCTGGTGTCTGAGCGGCAGGTGTATCGGCGACCTTCTTCGCCCCCGCATCATCTGATCTGTCTGAATTCATCTCCTCCGGAGCCGCCCCGGGAGAGGAAACGGGCCTTTCCCGTGCTGCATCCGGCGATGCAGGGGGCGGCGCCACATCGGCGGATGCCGCCACCGTATCCAGGAGAATGTCGAACTCGACCTCGACCGCTTTTCCGGGATTCAGGAGCAGGATTTCAGCAAGGACCGGAACAATCCTCACCTCGATCAGGCCGCCTTGGGTCAGGAAGACGATCGCAGGAGCCGTCTCCAGAGTGACAGGAGGCTCCGTTGCGACTCCATCGTGCGCCCTGAACGCCACGCCCTCGACGTTCAGCAGGTCGTGACTGACGACGATGGTGTCGTCACTGATCCGCACGCTGTCAATGCCAGACCTGTAGACGTCCCCTGCGGTTTCCTGTTCAAGGAATGATGAAAGCGATGCCGCAGACAAAGCATGGGCACTGTCAGAGGCGGTCGCCGGGGCTGCCTCAGGGGCGCTGGATGTCTCTGTCAGAATCGGCTTCTGCGGCTCATCGTGGCCGAGGGCTGCCACAGCCCATTCCGTCGGCGCTGCCTCTGCGCCCGTCTGCTGAGACGGGCCGGTGCTTGCCGCCGCCGTTTCTGCTTCCGTTTTCGGGAGTCCGGCGACATCCCCGGCCTGGTCAAGCAGCATCATGGCCGTGCCAAGAACCGCGGTCAGGGCCGCGAACTGGGCCTGGGTAAATATGCTGTCGGCCTTGGACGTGGGGGAGCGCAGCGCCTCCCACTGTCTTTGCCCGTCGAATGCACGGACGGCAGGGATGACATGCCCGGAAACGGGACGGATCATCGTTTCCGGATCCGGGGTCGCCTCCCGCACCTGCGCTGCGTCGTCTCCCCCCGGACCCGGGTCGGCGGATGCCTCGGATGCCTCTGCCGGACTGGCATCGGACAGGAGCATCAGTGCCGCTGCGACAAAGGCGCTCAGAATGACGCTGGGATGGAGGTAGAGCTTGGCCGTGGCGGGCGACGCCGGCGGCAGCACCAACGGCTGCATCCGGACAAGCGCATTGAGCAGATCGCGGAAGTTGCTGCCGCGGATCGTGTCTCCGGTGGCCCCGTTGGACGCGACAAGCCGCCCGTCGATCTTTGCGAAGTGGGCGATGACCTCGCTGGAATCGTCCCGCAGGAACACGAGCCAGGGATCGCCCTCGTCGCTCCACCCGCTGTCGATGGAGACAGCGAGCCCTGCGCGGTTCAGGATTTCGACGACACGGTAGAATTCCGCCAGTTCCTGATTTGCCCAGGACTTGGTTTGGTGTTGAACCGGCCGCCTGAGCGGGATGACCACGGAACTGACCACGCCTTCCATCCTATCGCAGGAGCAGCCTCTGGACGGCCAACCATCCGATTCCCGATAGTGTTAATGTGTAAGTATCTCCTGCCCGTTCCGCAAGCAGATAGGAAGGGGCGGGCCGGAATTGTCCCGGCTGTGTCACGTCCGCCCCTCCTGTCGATCAGTTCTCCCGGAAGGACCGGTTTATGACCTGTATCAGCGGGTCGAACAGGTAACGGAGCGGAGTCTTCTCCCCGGTCTTGATGTAGGCGTCCGCCGGCATGCCAGGGAGCAACTGCAGATCGCCCAGTTTTACTCTCTCTTCCTCTGACACGACGATACGGACGGTGTAATAGGGAAGCCCCGTCCTCTGATCCTGGAAACGATCGCCCGAGACATTCTCCACGGTGCCGGTGACGACAGGAGTGATCCTCTGGCTGAAGGCGGTAAGATGGACATCCGCCTGCTGACCGACATGGACATTGTCCACATCCGTCACCTGAAGCTGGGCCTCGATGATCAGGTCGTCATTGTCGGGAACGATCTGAAGCATGACATCCCCGGGCGGGACGACGCCCCCCACGGTGTGGACCTTCAGACCTGTCACCTTGCCGGCCTCCGGTGAGGTGATGACCGTGCGGGCCAGAACATCCTCTGCCGCCCTGAGCCGCTCCCGCAGATCGAATATCTGATTCTGCGTTTCCTGGAGCTGCTTGGCTACTTCTTCCTGGAAGTTCTTGCGGACCTGGATGATCTGCAGTTCGGTTTCGCCGATCACCTGCTGGACGCGGGAAACCTCCCCCCCGTACTGGCCGCGCTCGCCCAGAAGCCTGGAGGCTTCGCGCTCCAGTGCAAGAATGCGGGTGCGGGGTGCATAGCCCTTCTCGTAAAGCTCGCGCAGACCTTTCAGTTCATCCTCGATCAGGGTGATCTGCCTGTCGTTGCTGTCACGCTGCGCTTCAAGGCCGCCGATCTGTTCCCGCGCCTGAACGATACGTTTGCGCAGGATGGTGACCTGCCCTTCCAGGGAAAGCCTGCGGGCCTCGAACAGCTTCTTCTGGCTGTCGATGATGGCGGCAACGTCCGGATCCGAGGTGTTCTTCACCAGGCTGTCCGGAAAGCGCACGGCATCGGCGCCTGAGCGCTCCGCCAGGAGGCGCGCCTCCAGAGCCAGGGTCGCGTCAAGCTGGCCGCGCACGATGTCCACCTGCGCTTCCGCCCGGGTCGGGTCCAGCACCACGAGGGTGGCGCCGGCAGCGACCATGTCGCCTTCCTTGACCCTGATCTCTTTGACGATTCCCCCCTCAAGATGCTGAATCATCTTGTTGTTGGAGGCAACGGTCAACACGCCGGTGGCGATGGCCGCACTGCTCAGCGGCGCTACCGCGGCCCATGTTCCGACACCGCCGAAGGTAATGCCGAGCAGGAGAAGGCCGCTGATCGCAACCCCTTTGAAGCTGGTCGGAACCGGCGCTTCCGGGAGCCGGTTGTCGATGGTGGTTGCCGCCCGTTGGGTCGGAACGAGGTCGATCATCGTCATCATGCGACTCCCGACTTCAACTGGGTCACATTCTCGGTCTGGACCGCGGTGGCGGGGCGTGCAAAACGCGCCATGACATCTGCCCTCGGGCCGAACATCTGTACCGCTCCATCCCGAAGGACAAGGATCTTGTCAACGCCGCCAAGAACACTCGGGCGGTGCGCCACGATGAGCACTGTCGCACCACGGTCACGGAGTTGCGCCATGGCCCTGACAAGTGCAGCTTCACCTTCATCGTCCAGATTGGAGTTCGGTTCATCCAGGATCACCAGAACCGGATCTCCATACAAGGCACGGGCCAGGGCGACGCGCTGTCTCTGACCGCCGGACAGGACGCTGCCTCCCTCGCCGATCTGCGTATCGTATCCTTGCGGCAAGCGGACGATCAGGTCATGCACGCCCGCCATCCGGGCCGCCGTGACGACCTTGTCGGCATCGACCTCACCGAAACGGGCGATGTTCTCCGCGATGGTCCCTGAAAACAGCTCGACATCCTGCGGGAGATAGCCGATGTGGGGGCCAAGCTGGGTCCGGTCCCATTGACCGATGTCGGCGCCATCAAGACGGATCTTCCCTGCATAGGCAGGCCAGACGCCGACGAGCATGCGCACAAGCGTGGATTTTCCTGCCGCGCTCGGCCCGATGATCCCGACGGCTTCTCCTGCCTCCACCTGGAAGCTGATCCCCCGCAGGGCAGGAACCGTGCTGCCAGGCGGGACGGCGACCAGCCCCTCGACCGCCAGGGCGCCGGTCGGGGCGGGCAGCGGCATGGGCTGCGGACGCGGCGGAACCTTCTGGAACATCTCGGTCAGGCGCTCGTAGGAGCTGCGGGCCTGCAGCAGCAGCTTCCATGTGCCGATCGCCTGCTCGACAGGGGCGAGAGCCCGCCCGACGATGATCGACGCCGCGATCATCACACCGGGCGTGATCTCGTGACGGATGGCGAGCCATGCGCCGGCGCCCAGGATCAGGCTCTGCAGCGATATGCGCACGAACTTCGTGATGGATGAGATGGCGCCGGCCCTGTCGCTCGCAACCGCCTGCAAGGTCAGCATCTTGCGGTGCCGGTCATACCAGCGGCGCCGGATGCCCGGCAGCATGCCCATGGCCTCCAGCACCTCGGCGTTCCGCAGGTTCGTCTCGGCGAACTGGCCGCCCAGCATCTGTTCCTGGTTGGCCTGGGCGAGGGGTTTGCGGGTCAGCATCTCCGTGGCGACGGCAAGGGCGACCAGGATCACGGCGCCGCATACCGCGATGATCCCCAGCAAAGGATGCAGCAGGAATACGACGAGCATGTAGAGGGGCGCCCACGGGGCATCGAAAAAAGCAAAAAGCCCCTGTCCCGTAAGAAACTGGCGCAGCGTAAGCAGGTCCGAGAGCGGCTGGCTGCGGCTGGCCTGTGGCATGCGCAGCGCGCGCTCATAGACAATTTCGAAAAGACGCTCGGCGAGACGGGTGTCGATCCTGTTGCTGATCCGGACCAGGACACGGGAACGGAGAAGCTCCAAGGCTCCCATGACACCGAGAAGCCCGATGATGACAATCGTCAGCATGAGCAGCGTGGCTTCGCTGCGCGAGCCCAGGACGCGGTCATAGACCTGGAGCATATAGAGCGGCGACACCAGCATCAGCATGTTGATGAAGAAACTGAACACGCCGGCCATGGCGAAACCGCCACCACAAGCCTTCAAGGCGAGGGTCAGCTCGGTTTTAGGCTTAGTCCTCATTCCATGTCTTCCTTTTCGCCGCCGCCAACGCGCCAGCGGAGCGCCCCGAACTCCCGTTGCATATCACGGCTGAGTGTCCGGTTGAACCACGGGTTTGTGCAATGACAAGGCCCACGCCGGGGCCGCTCCAGGCCACCGACCCGCCTTGCCTCTTCTCATCAGGGCGCGGTGTCCCGGCTCCGGAAGAGCGTCGGCAGATCACGCCAGAATCCAAGGAAACCAAGCACCACCGGGCCGGGGCTTTCGCGGCGTGCGGCTGCCTGAGCCAGTCGCAGCACAGGTTCCACGGTTGCACTGGCGATGGCAAGGGCGAGCGCTGGAATGACTCCAAAATGTTTTCGCGTATAGAGGACCCGGCTGCGCAGGAACTGATGCAGGCGCAAGGCCACCGCCGTCCGGCTGCTGCCTTGGCCGATATGACGGGCCTGCGCATCGGCGATGTAGAGAACTTGCTGTCCTGCTGCCTTGACCCGGAGACAGAGATCCAGATCTTCGTAGTAAAGGAAGAACCGGGGGTCGAAGCCGTCGAGGTCAAGGAAAGTGGAGCGACGCATGAGCATCACCGCTCCCATCACCTGATCGACGGCCCGTGTCTCCGAATGATCCCAGTCGGTCATGAAAGGACCGAACCGGCCGGGCGCGAGGAGATGCAGGCCAAGAGCCTGCCCCAGAAGTGTGACGGGCCGGGGAAAGCGAGAGCAGGTGCGCTGGACCCTGCCGCAGCCGTCGACAAGCTGTACACCGACAATCCCGACGGGGAACGGGCCGCTGCCGGTGTCTCCTGGGATGGGCTCTCCCAGGGCGGCCAGCGCCCTGTCGAGCGTTCCCTCCAGGATTTCCGCATCCGGGTTCAGGAAAAGCAGCAGGTCGGCAGCCGAGCGTTGCGCTGCGAGATTGCAGGCGGCTCCGAAGCCGAGATTCCGCCCCGGACGCAGGATTTCGACCTTCTCGTCCAGGCTGGCTTCCGACATGTCGGAAGAGTTGTCCACGACAAGGATCCGCCCCACCGCGCAGGTTGCCGGCGGATACCGGCGAAGCGATCCGACACACGCCCGGATCAGGGCCTCTGAACGGAAATTGACGATGATGACATCGATCGTGGGGGCCGTGCGGCTCCCAGGCAGCATGGAACCGTCATCCGGCCGCACGGCACGGGAGGAGGAATGCGTCATGCGGTGTTACTTTCCCGCTCTGCCGGGAGCGGGTTTTTCGGGAACTGGCGCTGTCCGGGCGGCGGACATGAACGCGGTGGGCATGAAGGATGACCTCAGGAAGCCGGGCCTGTCGCCATGATATCGCGCCGCTCCGGCAAAGGAACACTCCGCTGCAATGCCCCGGAGAGCGTAGGGACGGCCCCGGTTCCGATGCTCCCGTCCCGACAGAGCGGCACGTTCCGGCAGCTTTCCCAGCTCCGCATTCCTTCACAGCCCCTTGCGTGATGCCGTGGACGAACCCGACCAGCGCCCGCGCCGACGGCGGAGACGCTCCGGTCCTGTGCAGCCATCGTGTCCGCGAAAGGGCACCGCGATACAGCCCAGGACGATTCCGGTCCGGATCCATGGCAGCCGGGGCCGGTCTGGCCGGCATGAGCGCGGGGGGCATCCTCCGAAGGGCCACTCACCGGAACGGAACTGTCTTCGCCCGCATCGGGACTTCCCGTCAGGACCGTTCAACCGGATATGGCGCGGCCGGCTGAACGGGAGTCAGGATCAACCCCATGCCGTGGAATGAAATTAGCATGCTTCGAGATGTCAGTAAAAAAGGCGCGGCTTTCGGGCGCAGGAAGACGAACCCGGAGCGGTTCTTCTTGATGGGCCGCTGTCTTCGGGACCAATCCTATTCCTCGGTCTAGATACCCAACCGGCTTCCCCACCCGGATATTGTCAGCAGGGCGATGTCTGTCCCTTGCCGACCACCGGCCCGGGCTGGCCGTCTCCGGTGGGGAATCCTGCCCGTCCGGTCCGTGTGGCGCACGCGGCCGGACGCCGCCTTTTCCCGGATGCCTTCAGCGTCCCAACGACCTGGGTGTGAGCGATGCCGTATGATGGCGCTGCCGGTGTGGTCGTCCACATCGTGGACGACGAGCCCACGGTCCTGAAGGCGCTGCGGACGCTTCTCGAAGCCGACGGGTACACCTGCCGGACCTATGAGGATGGTGGGCCGTTCCTCGCGGCCGGGGTCGGGGAGCGCGACTGCGTGATCGCCGATGTGCAGCTCCATGACATGACCGGCATTGATCTGCTGCTCACTCTCCGGGCCCGCGGCCAGCGCAACCCCGTCCTCGTCATCACCGGCTATGCCAGCGTCGAGGTGGCGGTGGAGGCGATGAAGGCGGGGGCCACCGATTTCCTCACCAAGCCGTTCGAGAAGGCGGAACTGGTCGGCAAGGTCCGGGCCTGCCTTGCCATCGCGCGTCTGCGCGCGTCCGAGACGGCGCGCCGCCGTGCCGCCGCGGAGAAGCTCGCCGCGCTGTCGGAACGGGAGGTCGAGGTGCTGGGCCAGGTGATCGAGGGCCGGACCAACCGGGCCATCGGCGACGTGCTGGGCATCAGCATCAAGACGGTCGAGGCGCACCGCGCCCGCATCATGGAGAAGACCGGCGCCCTCTCTCTGGTGGATCTGACCCGCCTCTGGGACACGGCCGGCCCCTGCGCAGCCCTGTAGGGTTTACCCTGATTTACGCCGCGGACGGTCCTTGGCACCGTTGCCCCGGTCTTTGGAGCCTTCTGATGACGCCTATGGAACGACACGGCACGGCGGGGCGGCGCTTCGCTTCCGCCGGCCCTGTCCTGTCTGTTCTCGTCGCCGCTGCTGCCGTGGCGTCGCTTGCCGTGGTGCTGGCGGCCGGGCATCCGTCCGTCGTGCGGGCGCTCGGCATCGTCTCTGCCCTGCTCTGTGTCGCGGCGCTGGTCCCGGCCTTGCGCGCCCGCCGTCCGGACGGTGCGGTCCCTGCTCCGTCGGCCAGGATACAGCCGCCTTCGTCTTCCGCCCCGTCCCTGCCCGACCTGTCCCTCCCCGGCCGGCCCCTGGTTCCGGTCCTGGGGCCGACAGGGGGGCCGGTGCCCGCGGCACGGTTCGAGCCCGGTCCCGCCGGGGGCACCAGCAACGACCTGCAGACGGCCATGGGCCTGTTCGGCTCCGTCATCATGGAGCAGGTCGAGACCTCGGTCACCGCCGTGGTCAAGGAGAACCTGCAGATGCGGGAGATGGCGGAAGAGATGTCCACCGCCGCCCAGCAGGCGAACGAGCAGTTCCGGCGCTCCATGACCGGGGCCAGCGACACCGAGACCTGCATCGAGCGTCTGAGCACCGTGGGCGAAGGGCTGTTCGCCGCCATCGGCGTCATCGGCAAGGAGGTCGAGAGCACGCTGGATGTCGTCAAGACGGCGACCAGCCGGGCGGCAGCCACCAGCGAGCGGGTGGACACCATGGCCGCCCTGGCCGAGGACGTCGCCGAAACCATCGGGCTGATCAACGACATCGCCCGCCAGACCCGCATGCTGGCCCTGAACGCCACGATCGAGGCGGTGCGTGCCGGCGACGCGGGGCGCGGCTTCGCCGTCGTCGCTTCCGAGATCAAGCAGCTCGCGCACCAGACGGCGGTCGCCACCGACACCATTTCCGCCCGTATCGCCTCGATGCGGGAGACGACCCAGTCCACCGTCGCGGCCCTGCGCGTCCTGGTCGATACGATCGCCATGACCGACACCGCCAGCGGCCGCATCGCCACCGCCCTGCACGACCAGGAGACGCTGGCGACGGAAGTGTCGGGCAGCCTCGGCCAGATGCGTGAATCCGTCTTCGGCCTGTCGCGGGAAATCCGCGAGGCCGCCCAGATCGCCGCCAACAGCGGCATGCTCTCCGATCTGGTCCTCGACACCGCCAACCAGGTCGATGGCCTGATGATCAACCTGCGCGACCAGCTCCGCACCGTCGGCGCCGGCATGATTCCGGCACAGGCCGACCCCGACGCCGGCCCCTTGGCCGCGGCGCCTGTGCAGGTCGCGCCCCATCAGAAGGATGTTACCGAATGTCGCTGATCTTCGTCATCGATGACTCGCCCACCATGGTGATGAGCCTCTCCCGCATCCTGGCCAAGTACGGCTACTCCGTCGAAACCGCGACCAACGGGCAGGACGGGCTGAAGCGGCTGAAGGGGGGCATGAAGCCCAACCTGATCCTGACCGACATCAACATGCCGGAGATGGACGGCATCACCTTCATCAAGGAGGCGCGCAAGCACGCGCCCACCCGGTTCACGCCCATTGTCGTGCTGACCACGGAATCGGTGGCGACCAAGCAGAGCGAGGCCCGCTCCGCCGGTGCCTCGGGCTGGCTGACCAAGCCGACCCAGCCCGACGACCTGATCGCCACGATCCGGCAACTCCTGCCCGCGTGAGGCCGCTCGATGCAGACGCACAAGGACTGCGTCCGGGTCTGCCGCGTGCTGGCCGCCCAGCTCGCCGAGGTGCAGGCCCGCTTCGAGAAATCCAGCGGTGAGCTGATCGCCACACTCGACCGTCTGGACGGCGCCGTCGTCACTGGCGAGGGCAAGGAGGATGCGGGACGGCTGCGGAACCTGGTCGACGACATCCTCTTCTCCCAGGCGCAGGAGCACGATCTGATCCGGCAGATGATGGAGGTGGTGGCGCAGGCCCTGGCGCTGCTGCCCGACGACATCGATGTCGAGGGTCTCGCCGCCCTCTACATCTCCGAGGCGCAGCACCGTGTTCACCGGCAGACCCTGATGGCGCCGTCGGAGACGGGCGATGCCGGCTAGCGCCCCCCTGATGGACCGTGCGTTCAGAAGTGCGCGCATGGCCTTCTTCGATTTTCTGCCCGATCCGGGGCGGGGGCCGGATGATCTTGCCGGCGAGCTGCGCTGGGTCGGCACCCGGTTCGGTGTCCGCGGGCTGGAGGAGTCCGGTCTCCGGGTGCTTGCCGATGCCGTGGTGGCGGAGGACAGGGCCGCCTTTCTGGACATCTTTCTGCCGGGGGGCGAGTCCTCCCGGGCCGGCGAGTTCCGCATCGCCCATGGCGACGGCCGGATCGGTTTCGTCCATTTCGACATCTGTTGCGGCGGTCAGGGGGAAGGCCGGCCGTCGCACGTCTTCGGCACCCTGCACGACGTCACAGACCTGCGCCACTTCGAGGCGCTGCTGAACGATGCCATGCGGGAGCGGGAGATGCTGCTGGCCGTCATCGATGCCTGTCCCATCAGCATCGCCGTGGCAGACGCCCGACGGCCGGACACGCCGCTGATCTACGTCAACCGCATCTTCCAGACCCTGACCGGCTATGACCGGGCCGAGGTGATGGGGCGCAACTGCCGCTTCCTGCACGGTCCGGGCACGGATGACGCCGCGGTCGGGGTCCTGCACGAGGCGATCCGGACGGGAAGCCGCGCCGATGTCCGCCTGCTGAACTACCGCAAGGACGGCTCGACCTTCCTCAACCACCTGGTCCTGGCGCCCATCCACGACGAGACGGGAACCCTGTCGGCCTATATCGGGCTGCAGTCGGACGTGACCGACGAAGCCCGCCGCGAGGAGATCGACCGCCAGCGTCAGCGCGTCGAGGCGCTGGGGCGGATGATGGGCGGCGTGGCGCATGAGATCAACAACCTGCTGCAGCCGGTCACGCTGCTGACCGAAGAGCTGATGCGCCGTCAGCGGAGCACTGCCGACACGGCCTGCCTGCACACCATCCTGGACTGTGCGCTGTCGGCGCGGCGGATCATCGGGGACCTGCTGGCCTTCTCCCGCCCCGGCGGCCGCGAGACGGAGGTGGTGGACGCCGCCGCCCTGCTGCGCGATGCCCTGGTGCTGGTGCGCAAGGCCGTCGGCCCCGGCATCCTGATCCGCTTCGACGATGGCGGAGGCACCGCCGACATCCATGCCGACCGCACCGCCTTCATTCAGGTCCTGCTGAACCTCGCCAACAACGCGGCGGCAGCCATGGGCGGCGAGGGGACGATCGACGTCACGCTCTCCGTCGGGCCGGCCCCCAGGGGTGCCGGCGGACAGGTCCGCATCGCGGTGGCCGACACCGGCTGCGGCATGGACGGCGCGCTGCTGGAGCGCGCCTTCGAGCCCTTCTTCACCACCAAGCCCGTGGGGCAGGGGACCGGGCTCGGCCTGTCCGTCGCCTTCGGTCTGGTCAAGGAGATGGGGGGAGAGATCATTCTGGAGAGCACGCCCGACCGCGGCACGACCGCCATCGTGCTGCTGCCCGCCGTGCAAGGAAAACTCGAAGATGGCCACGATTCTCGTCGTTGAAGATGTTCCCTCCGTCATGCTCTCCTTGCGCATCGTTCTCGAAGGCTGCGGGCATACCGTCGTCGGTGCGGCGAATGCCGAAGAAGGGCTGGGCCGGCTGCGGCAGGGGGGGATCGATCTGGTGGTCACCGACATCTGGATGCCCGGCCAGCCCGGCACCGCCGTCATCAGCGAGGGCCGCCGGCTGGCGCCGGGCACGCGCTTCCTTGCCATCACCGGCGGGGCGCCGAACGGCAGTTTCACGGCGGAGGATCTGCGCCGCGAGGGGACGGACTTCGGCGCCGATCAGGTTCTCTACAAGCCTTTCCAGCGGGCCGAGCTGATCCAGGCCGTCAGCCACCTGCTGCCGGCCTGATCCGCCCGCTCCGACCGACAAGGAGAGCCCCGATGCAAGACACCGCCCCCGCTGCCGATGCCGGTCCGACGCCGGAGAGCCTCCGCCGCGACCGCCTGTCCGTGCTGGACGGCTGGGCCTCGTACCTGTCGCGCGAGATCCAGACACACGGGATCGAGGCGCGCCTGCTGCGGGAATTCTCCGCCGGACTCTACGACGGCATGGTCGAGGCGCTGGGGCGGCAGCCGGTCGTCCTGTCGGAGGATCTGCGGGAGCTGCTGTCGGCGCTGTCGATCGAGTTCGCGGAACGGGGCGTCTCCCCCTCGCAGACGGCCACCTTCGTCTTCAGCCTCAAGCATGTCCTCCAGGAACGCTACGGTGACGGCACCCCGGCCATGACATCCGTCCATCTGCTGGTGGATGCCATGGGCCTGCATTCCATGGATGCCCTGATCACCCGGCGGGAGCAGATCATCCGCCGTCAGAGCCAGGAGCTGCTGGAACTGTCCGTGCCGGTGGTGCCGCTCTGGGAAGGCGTGCTGTCGCTGCCCATCATCGGGACCCTGGATTCCGTGCGGGCGCAGGCGATCACGGAGAAGCTGCTGTTCGAGATCGCCCGCACCGGCTCGCGCTACGCCATTCTGGACATCAGCGGCGTGCCCACCGTGGACACCCAGACGGCGCAGCATCTGGCGAAGACGGCCGGCGCGGCGCGCCTGATGGGGGCGGAGTGCATCATCACCGGCATCCGGCCGGCCATCGCCCAGGTCATGGTGGCGCTCGGCATCGACCTTTCCAACATCGAGACGCGCTTCTCCCTGGCGGAAGGGTTGCGTCACTGTTTCACCAGGATGCGCCTGACGGTCGTTCCAGGAGCCTGATCCATGGAGGGCGTGCATATCCTCACCGTCGAGGGCGTTCTCGTCGTCACCCTGCCCGGCGTGACCGACGACCGCATGGCCGAGCGCCTGGTCGAGGAGGTGGCCGGCCGGCTGGTGGAACATCGCGCCCGCGCCGTCGTGATCGACGTCAGCAACGCGCGCCTGATCGACAGCTTCATGGGGCGGGTGCTGGAGCAGATGGCGCGGACCGCGCGTCTCATGGGGGTGGAGCCGATGCTCACCGGCATGCGGCCGGAGGTGGCGATCACCCTGATCGAGCTGGGCATGACCCTGGGCGGGATCGCCACCGCCCTGTCGCTGGAGCACGGCCTCGCCCGTCTGCGGGAGCGAGCGGGCGGCCGATCGTGACCCAGGGCCGCGCCACGCCGCCCCCCCTGATCCTGCCCATCGCCGGTGAGGACTCGCTGCCGGCCGTCCGCCGCGCCGTGGAGGAGGCGGGACGCCGCGTCGGCTTCGGGCTGGTGGACCAGACCAAGCTGATGACGGCGGCCAGCGAACTGGCGCGCAACATCGTCCTCTACGCCCAGGGCGGCAGCGTCACCCTGGAACCGCTGGAGCGTCTGGGCCGCAGCGGGCTGCGGCTGGTGTTCGACGACCGGGGACCGGGGATCCCCGACCTGGAACGGGCCATGCGCGACGGCTACAGCACCGGGGCCGGCATGGGGCTGGGGCTGCCCGGCACCAAGCGGCTGGCCCACGAATTCGCCATCACCTCCACCCCCGAGGCCGGCACCCGGGTGGTCTTCACCCTCTGGAAACGCTGATGCTGCCCCTGCACTGCCATCACCGCGTGCGCATCGACGGACCGGCCGACCTCGCTGCGGCCCGGGGCGTCTGCGCCGCGCTGCTGGCACGCGGCGATCTGGACGCAGAGGCGGCGGGGCGGCTGCACCTGATCGTCGCCGAGCTGGGCAGCAACCTGATCCGCCACGCCGGCGGCGGGACCCTGCTGCTCCGCTGCACGGTTCCGCCGGTGTCGCCGGGATCGGGACCCGGCGCGGCGGCTGGCGGGTGTGGCATCGAATGCCTGTCGCTGGACCGCGGCCCCGGCATCGCCGACCTGGACGGCGCCCTGGCCGACCGTCACGACCCGGAACCCGGGCCGGGGCGCAGCCTGGGCTACGGCCTCGGCGCCGTGCGCCGGCTGGCCGACCGTTTCGCCATCCAGTCGCGTCCGGGGGAGGGGACCGTGGTCCTGGCGCGGGTGCGCGACCGCGGACAGCCCCCGCCGCCCGCCGATCCCGGGGCCTTCGAGCACGGTGCCGTGATGCTGCCGATGGCCGGCTGCGACGACTGCGGCGACGGCTGGATGGTCCGTCAGGACGGGCTGGCGCTGCTGGTGGACGGGCTGGGCCATGGCGAGCCGGCGGGCGTGGTGGCGCGCCGCGCCGAGACTGTCTTCGCCGCCCTGCCCCCCGGCTGCGATCCGCAGGCGGCCCTGGCCGACCTGCACGCGGCCCTGCGCGGCACCCGCGGGGCGGCGGCCACCGTCGTGCGCCTGCGTCCCGATGCGGTGGACTATGCCGCGGTGGGGAACATCACGGCCGCCCTGGTCACCCGCACCGGCAGCGCTGCCCTGAACAGCCGCTGGGGGGTGATCGGCTACAATGCGGCGCCGCCGCCGACGGCCAGCCTGCCCTGGGGACCGGGGGATCATGTCGTCCTGCACAGCGACGGATGCAGTGGTCTGGTGCCGCTGTTCGCCGGCAGCCCGCTGCGGCATGTCGATTCTGTCCTGGCGGCGGCGATCCTGCTGCGCGACGGCATCGGTCGGATCGACGACCAGAGCGTGCTCGTTCTCGCCAACCGCCGTGCCGTCCGGGACGGTGATCGCGGGCAGCAGGGCTGGCAGGAAGGGGGAGGCCCCTGACCGTGGTCGCGTTTCCCCCTGATCCCGGCATTCCGGAAGCCGGGACCGTGCCCCTGGTGCTGCGGCATCTGGAAGGACTGGACCTGGGCGTCGTCATCGTGGATGGCGAGGGCCGCATCCTGCGCGACAACGCCTGGGTGCGGCGGCGTTTCGGTGCGGGCACGCGGAGCGTGCGGGGCATCCGGCTGGAGCCGCTGCTGCCGGAGCTGCGCCCCGGGCGCCTCGCCGGTGCCCTGGCGGATGCGCTTGCGACAGGGCTGTCCGTGCTGCTGTCGCCCGATCCCGGTGCCGCCGGGTCAGCGGCCCCCGCCGCTTCCGCTGCGGACGGGCGCCCGCCGGCCAGCCTCGCCATCGTGCGTCCGCTGCGGGTGGAAGGGGCCGGCTGCTGCCTTGTCCAGCTTTTCGACGGGTCGGCCGCCATGCCCCGCGGCGGCGGGCCGGGACGCGGCCGGCAACGCGGCGCCCGCTACCATGCCGCCCTGGAGACAGCGCAGGACAGCTTCGTCACGCTGGACGCGGCCGGGCGGATCGCCTGGATCAATCCGGCGGCGGAGCGCAGGTTCGGCCGCTCCCTGGCGGAGACGCTGGGCCGCCCGCTCTCTCTGCTGCTGCCGGACACGACCGGGCAGCTTCCCACCGGCGGCCTCGTCCGGACCCGGGCGCTGGCGGCCGGGGGGCGGCCGTTCGAGGCCGAGATCGCCACCGGCTGCTGGGTCGGCGGCACCGTCCGTTACCGCACCCTGTTCATCAGGGATGCCGGGGCCGGTCCGGGCGGCGACGATGGCCCTCCGTCCGACGGTGCGGCGGAGACGCCGGGCTTCGAGTGGCAGGTCGGCCGCATCGTCCATGAGTTCAACAATCTTCTCATGGTCATCCAGGCCAATGCCGGGCTGCTGTCCGATCATGTCGCGGACACGGACCTCGCCGACGCCGTGCGCGAGATCGGGGAGGCTGCCGGGCGCGGCGCCACCCTGACCGGGCGTCTCCTCTCCGTTGCCGGCGGCACAGGCCGCCCGCCCGGGGGGGGGCCCTCCCTGATGCCGCCGTCGCCCCCGCCGTGGCCCGTCCGCCCGGAGCCGCTGCCGCCGTTGCGCATCCTGCGGGTGGCGGCCGACACCGACCTCTGCCGCACCCTGGACGATGCCCTGGCCGGCGGTGGTCATGCCGTCACCCCGGCGGCGGACGGCTATCAGGCGCTGGAGTGCCTGGAGGCGATGCCTTTCGACCTGCTGCTGAGCGACGCGCGTCTGCCCGGCGGCCTTTCGGGGGCGCTGCTGGCCCGGGAGGTCAGGCCCCTGTTCCCCGACCTTGCCATCGTGCTGGTCGCCGGGGGCGACGCCGCCGTCGCGGCGCCGGCCGTCCTGCTGCCGGAAGAAGCGCCGGTACTGCGCCTGCCGTTCTCGCCGGACGACCTGTCTTCGGCTGTCGCCGGGGCTCTCGCCGCCGCGGCCGTCCCTGCCGGTAAGGGTTTTCCCTAATAGGGTTCACCCCGATTCCGGAGCCCGTCCATCGGTGCCACCGTGCCGGCCGCCCCCCGAGGAGGCGGATTTCAGACGGAGCCCCCCAGATGTCGTTGGTCAAGAAGATGGATGTCGGTCGTGCGTCGGCGTCCAGCGCTGCCGCGCCGGTCGGCACGCGCGCCACCTCCACCGCCGCCGATGCCCAGCGCAAGCGGGCCCGTACCTTCGCCCGCCAGCAGAAGGTGGCGGAACGGGTGGCGTCGGCGACCACGCAGATGGCCAGCGGCATCTCCGAATCCGCCTCGGCTTCCGAACAGCTCCGCAAGTCCATGGAGCAGATCGCCGCTGGCGCGCAGCAGGCCGCCGGTGCGGCACAGCAGTCCCTGACCGCCATCACCGGGATCAACGCTGCCATCCTTGAAGCCCGCGGGCGGGCCGATGCCAGCCGCCAGAAGTCCGAGCAGCTCCAGGTCCTGCTGGCCGAGGTCGGCGCCCAGATCACTGCTTCGGTCGGCAGCATCGGTGTCAATGCCGAGCGGCAGATGACCTCTGTCACCATGATCATCGAGCTGGAGCAGCAGGCCGCCAACATCGGCGAGATCGTCAAGGCCGTCGCCCGCATCGCCGACCAGACCAACCTGCTGGCCCTGAACGCCGCCATCGAGGCGGCGCGCGCCGGCCAGCACGGCAAGGGCTTTGCTGTCGTCGCCGACGAGGTGCGGACGCTGGCCGAAACCTCCGAGAAGTCGGCGCGCGAGATCCAGGACCTGGTCGGCCAGATCCAGTCCGAGGTGAAGGTCATCGCCGACGGCATCAACCGCGGCGCCGATGCCGCCCGCTCCGAGATGGAGAAGGGCCGCACGGTCGGCGTCCAGCTCGACCAGATCCGGCAGGACATGACCGGGCTGGTCAAGGGCGCCGCGGACATCGCCAGCGCCGCCGTGGAATCGGAACGGGCGGCGCGGGAGGCGCAGAAGGGGTCCGAGAGCGTCGCCGCCGCCGCCGAGGAACAGTCGTCGGCCTGCGACGAGGCTCTGCGCACGGTCGATCAGCAGACGGCCGCCCTCAACCAGTCGCAGACCGCGTCGGGCGAGCTGCAGACCATCGCGGAGGAGCTGCGCAACTCCACCGACATCACCAAGAGCGCCGAGGAGGTGGCCTCCGCCGCCGAGGAGCTGTCCGCCGCCGTGCAGGAGATCTCCGGCGCCGCCACCCAGATCATGGCCGCCATCGAACAGATCAGCCGCGGTTCGCAGCAGGCATCGGCGGCGACGGCGCAGTCCTCCGCCGCGATCAACCAGATCGAGCGCGGCGCCCGCCTCTCCCAGGGCAATGCCGGCCAGGCGCTGGAACGCGCCCGCGGCATGGCCGAGCTGCTGGACAGCAGCCGCGCCTCGGTCGAGGGGCTGATCAAGGGCGTCGTCCAGGCGCTGGACGAGACGCGCCGGAGCAACGAGCAGATCACCGCGCTGGAGCTGGTCAGCCGGCGCATCGACAAGATCGTGGACGCCATCTCCACCGTCGCCATCCAGACCAACATGCTGGCCGTCAACGGCTCCATCGAGGCGGCGCGCGCCGGCGAGTTCGGCAAGGGCTTCGCCGTGGTCTCCACCGACATCCGCAACCTCGCCCGAGACAGCGCCGAGAACGCCGAGCGCATCAAGGACGTGGTCAAGGCGACCCAGGACCAGATCGTGGCCGTCCGCCGCGACCTGGAGTTCATCGCCCAGGCCTCCGCCTCGGAGGTGGAGAAGAACAAGGCCATCACCGTCAACATCGCCAGCGCCACCCGCGACATGGCCATCGTGGTGGAGGGCAACGACGTGATCCTGAAGGGCGCCGACGGCATCCTCGCCGCGCTGGAGGACGCCAAGCAGGGCGTGCAGCAGATCGCCGCTGCCGCCGAGGAAGCGTCGCGCGCCGCCGCCGAGGCGTCCGCCGCAGCGAAGCAGCAGGCCCGCGGCGCCGAGGAGCTGGCGGCCGCCGTGGAGGAGATCGCCAGTCTGGCGGATGAGCTGCAGAACTCGGCCGACTGACCGGGCCCGACAACGTGAGGGCTGAGCCATGAACATGACCAACGCCGCCGCCGATCCCGGTGGCGACGCCGGAACCGGCGATGCGCGGCAGTACGTGACCTTCTACGTGCAGAACGAGATGTTCGCCGTACCGCTGGCCGAGGTGCAGGAGATCATCCGGATGCCGGAGATCGTCGGCGTCCCGAAGAGCCCGCCCAGTCTGCAGGGTCTCGCCAATCTCCGTGGCACGGTGCTGTCGGTCACCAGCCTGCGCCGCATCTTCCACTTCCCCGACGTGCCGCACGACGATTCCACCCGTGTCGTCGTCATCGACCAGGGGGCGCCGGTGGGCTTCGTCGTGGACCGGATGGCGGCAGTGGTCACCGTCGATGCCGACCGGATCGAACCGGCCGAGGCGATCGGCGCCACCATCGACACCGACCTGCTGCGCGGCATGATCAAGGGTGTCGAAGGGCACGCCATGATCATGATCCTGGACCCGGCGCGCCTGCTGTCCACGGAGAAGCCGAAGGGCCGGCGCAAGGGAACCTCCCGCGTGGCCGCCGGCTCGGCCGGCAGCCGCGGGACGGAGGAGGAGCGCCTCTCGGACGAGCTGCAACTGGTCAGCTTCGAGGTCGCCGGGCAGGAGTACGCGCTGGGCATCGAGAGCGTGCAGGAGATCGTGCAGGTGCCGGACAATGTCAGCCGGATCCCCTGCACCGACGCGCATGTCCTGGGCGTCATGACCCTGCGCAACCGGCTGCTGCCGCTGGTCAGCCTGCGCGCCATGTTCAACCTGCCCGACCGGGAGATCGACGAACGCAGCAAGATCGTCGTCGTCCCGCTGGACGAGGCCAATTCGGTCGGCATCGTCATGGACACGGTGCGCGAGGTCCTGCGGGTGCGCAAGGACACGGTCGATCCGCTGCCGGGCATGCTGGGCGACGGGCAGGGGGAGATCCGGTCGATCTGCCGTCTGAACGGGGGCCGGCGTCTGGTTTCGATCCTGTCGGCCGATCAGTTGTTCCGGCACGACGCGGTCCGCTCCGCGGTCGCTGTCGCCAGCGGGAGGGAGGAGAGCATGGCCGAGGCCACGGAGGGCGGCCGTGCGGCCGCGGTGGCGGACGAGGAGGAGCAGTTCGTCGTCTTCCGTCTGGGCAACGAGGAGTACGGCGCCCCGATCGAGAGCGTGAACGAGATCGTCCGGGTGCCGGAGGTGCTGACGCGGGTGCCCAAGACCGCCGCCTTCATCGAAGGCGTGGTCAATCTGCGCGGCTCGGTGCTGCCGGTGATCGACCAGCGCCGCCGCTTCGACCTGCCGGAGCTGGAGCGCAACGACCGCCAGCGGATCATGGTGTTCACCATCAACGGCGTGCGCACCGGCTTCATCGTGGACAGCGTGCTGGAGGTGCTGAAGATCGCCCGCGGCACGATCCGGCCCACCCCGTCTCTCTCGGACGAGCAGGCCCGCCTGATCGGCCGGGTGGCCAACCTGGAATCCAGCAAGCGGATGATCCTGCTGCTGGATGTCGGGAACCTGCTCGACGCCGCCGAGATGACGGCCGTCGTCGAAGCGGTCCACTGACGGACCGCCTGCACCGGAAGCCGCCATGATCAAGCTCCTCGTCGTCGATGATTCGGCCCTGATGCGACGCCATCTGGGCCGGATCTTCCAGGAACTGCCCGACTTCCAGGTCAGCTTCGCCCGCAACGGGGCCGAGGCCCTGGCCGCCGTGCGCGACCAGCAGCCCGACGTGGTGACGCTCGACATCAACATGCCGGAGATGGACGGGCTGACCTGCCTCAGCCACATCATGACGGAAAGCCCGCGGCCGGTGGTGATGGTCTCCTCCCTCACCACCAAGGGCGCCATGGCGACGCTGGAGGCGCTGGAGCTGGGGGCCGTGGACTTCATCCCGAAGCCCGACGGCACCGTCTCGCTCAGCATCGACCGGATCGAGGCGGACCTGGTCGCCAAGGTCCGGGCGGCGGCGAAGGTGCGGATGCGCACCCGGCTCATGGCCCGGCGCGGCCGCGCCGCCGAGGAGGCGGCCCCGGCCCCGAAGCGGATGCCGGCACCCGCGGGCGGGACCGTGGCCGGGCTGGTCCTGATCGGCGTCTCCACCGGCGGGCCGGGGGCGCTGGACTGTGTCCTGCCCCCGCTGCGGGAGGATTTCCGCTGGCCGGTCCTGGTCTGCCAGCACATGCCGGCGAACTTCACGGGCGTTCTGGCCCGCCGCCTGGATGCGGCCAGCCGCGTCCGGGTGGTGGAGGTGACGGGACCGACGCCGTTGCAGCCCGGCTGTGCCTACATCGCCAAGGGTGATGCCGACATGCTCATTGCGACCCGTCCCACCGGGCTGATCGCGCTGCCCACGCCGGCCTCCTCCCGCCACCTCTGGCATCCCAGCGTGGACCGCATGGTCTTCAGCGCCATGGAGCACATGGAGCCGTCGCGCCTGATCGGGGTGCTGATGACCGGCATGGGCAACGACGGGGCGGAGGCGATGGCGGCCCTGCGCCAGAAGGGCGGCCGCACCATCGCGGAGGCGGAAGAGACCGCCGTGGTCTGGGGCATGCCGCAGGACCTGATCCGGCGCGGCGGCGCGGACATGGTCCTTCCCGTCCAGAGCGTCGCCGATCAACTCGAAAGATGGGTACGCTGACATGCCTCTCGTCAAAGGCAACACCCCGGCCGGTGCCGCAGCACCCGCCTTTCCCGACCGGGCGTCGGTCATCGCGGCGCTGGCCGGGGGCGACCCGGCCCGGCGTCGGGCCGCGGCCCACGCCGCCCATGCCTGTGCCGACGCTGTCGCGCTGATCGCCGCCGCACTGGCAGTCGAGGAAGATCCCAGCGTGGCTGAAGGCATGATCCTCGCCCTCGTCGAGATCGGCGGGGAGGATGCGGCGGCGGCGCTGGCGCCGCTGCTGCGCTCGGAGGACGCCACCCGCCGCTTCGCCGCGGCCGAGGCGCTGCGCGATGCGGGGGACGAGGCACTGCCCTTCTTCGAGGCGCTGATCCGCGACCATGATCCCCAGGTCCGCATCATGGCGGCGGAGATCGCCCGCGGTCCGCTCGGCCGCACCGCGGCGGCGACCCTGGAGGCCCTGCTGCCGGGGGAGGAGGAGATCAACGTCGCCTGTGCCTTCATCGACGTGCTGTCGGAGATCGGCACGGCGGCCACGGCGGCGGTGCTGCACGACTTCGCGGCCCGGCATCCCGGCAAGCCCTATGTGCGCTTCACGGTGGATGCCGCCCTGGCCCTGCTGCCGACCGAGTGAGGAGGGCGCGCGCATGCCGGCCCCCGGCCCCCCCGGAAAAGCCCCGAAGGCCATGCTGAAGACCGCCACCCGCCCCGGTTCGCGCTCGGCCGTGACCACGGTCAGCGACGACGAGTTCCGCAAGTTCTGCGATCTGATCTACCGCCGCACCGGCATGTCCTATGGCGAAACCAAGCGCTACTTCGTGGACCACCGGCTGCTGGAGCGCGTGGCGCAGACGGAGTCCCCCAGCGTGCAGTCCTACCTGTCGCTGCTGCGCTTCGACACGACGGGGCGGGAGCTGGAGCTGATCGTCAACGCCCTGACGGTCAACGAGACCTATTTCTGGCGGGAGGAGCACCAGTTCGCCTGCCTGACCCGCTCCATCCTGCCCGACATCCTGGCGCGCAAACGGCGGGGGGACCGGCTGCGCATCTGGTCGCTGCCCTGTTCGACGGGGGAGGAACCCTATTCCATCGCCCTCTGGCTGCTGGAGAACTGGCCGGAGGTCGATCACTGGGACGTGGAAATCCTGGCGTCGGACATCGACACCCGGGTGCTGGAGGCGGCCCGTGCCGGCATCTTCGACGCCCGGTCGGTGCAGCGCCTGTCCCATTCGGTGCTGGGTCGCTACTTCACGCGCCTGCCCGACGACCGCTGGCAGATCCTCGACGCGCTGCGCGGCTCCATCGAGTTCTCCCGCGTCAACGTCTCCGACCGCGACCAGATGGCGGGCTTCCGCGACGTGGACGTCATCTTCTGCCGCAACATGCTGATCTACTTCGACGATGTCTCGCGGCGCGAGGCAGCCGAGGCGATGTTCTCCTGCCTGACGCCGGGGGGCTATGTCTGCCTGGGCCATTCGGAGTCGATGAGCCGCATCTCCTCCCTCTTCGATGTGCGCCGCTTCGACGACGCCATCGTCTACCAGAGGCCCTTCCGATGATGGATGAGACCGCTTCCCCCTTCCGGCCCGGGGCCGGCCGGCGCCTGCTCGTCATCGACGATGCCGCCATCGTGCGCGCCTACTACCGCCAGGCGCTGGAGCCGGAGGGTTATGGTGTCGAAGAGGCGTTCAACGGCATCGAGGCGCTGGAGAAGGTGCTGACCGCCCCCTTCGATCTGGCGATCGTGGACGTGAACATGCCGAAGATGGACGGGCTGACCTTCGTGCGCAGGCTGCGCGCGACGGAGGAGGGGGCCTGCCTGCCGGTCATGATGACCAGCACGCGGGATCAGGAGGCCGATTTCGCCGCCGCCCGCGCGGCCGGGGTGAACCTCTACCTCGTCAAGCCGATCTCCACCGCCGACCTGCGCCTCTATGCCGGCATCATGACGGGGGCCGAGAACCCATGAACCCGCTTCTTGCCCAGTTCCTGGTCGAAGGCCGCGAACAGATCGCGGCGACGACCGACGGGCTGCTCGCCCTGGAACGCGATACGGCCGACGCCGATCTGCTGAACGGGGTCTTCCGCTCGGTCCACACGCTGAAAGGCTCGTCGGGCCTGTTCGACCTGCCGGCCCTGACGGCCACGCTGCACGCGGCCGAGGATCTGCTGGTCACCCTGCGCGACCGCCGGCTGACCCTGGTTCCGGCCATGATGGACCAGATCCTCGGGGCGCTGGACCTCGTGTCGGGCTGGCTGGACGCGGTCGAGGACACGGGCCGGCTGCCCGACACCGCCGCCGCCGAGGCCGCGCCGGCTGTCGCGGCCCTGCGCTCCTGGCTGGGTGGCCCCGCGACGCCGGCCGCCGCTCCCGCCGCCGCCCCGGCCGAAGCGGTGGCGCCGCCCGGCTGGCTCGCCACGGTGCCGGAGCCGGCCCTGCAGGCGGCGTTCCTGTATGGCCTGTCGCACGGAGTCCCGCTCTCCGTCCTGTGCTACCGGCCGGAGCCGCAGTGCTTCTTCAAGGGGGACGATCCCCTGGCGCTGGTGCGGCAGGTGCCCGAGGCCCTGTCGGTGGGGCTGGAGGAGCCGGAGAGCTGGCCCGACCTTGCCGACTACGATCCCTTCTCCTGCGGCATCGGCTTCCGGGTGATCTCCGGCGCGCCGCGGTCCGAACTGCTGCACCTGCTGCGCTACGTCGCCGACCAGGCGGAGGTGACGGAGGTCGAGGCCGCGGACCTGCTGCGCTTCGCCCCGCCGCCGCCCGACGACCCGCTGGTCCGCGATCTCGCCAGGGAGGCCGGGGCGCTGCTCCGCCTGGGCGACGTGACCGGCGTCCGCGAGGCGGCGCTCGCCGCCGCCGAGGCGCTGGAAGCCCGGGGCTGCGACCCCGGTCCGGTCCGCTGGCTGGCCCGGCTGTGCGACGTGCCCGGTGCGGCCGGGGAGGTGGTGGCGTCCCTGGCGGCGGTGCTGGTCACGGCGCTTGCCACCGGCACCACGCCCGATCCGGCCACGATCATGCCGGCCGCGGGGACGGATGCCGTTCCGGGGGCGCCTGCGGCGGCGGCCTTCTCCCCCGCCGTGGCCCTGCTCCTGCGCGAACAGGCGGCCATGCTGGCGCAGCCCTGCGATCTGGCCGAGCGGGCCGGCCGCATCGGGTCCGCCGCCAAGGTCGCCGCCGGCGCCCTGCGCCACGACGGCCGTTTCGAACCCGCCGGGGCGGTCGCCGCCGCCGGCCGGCAGGCCCTGGCCGCCGCCGATCCCGCGCCCCTGCGCGCCGCCCTGGAACGGCTCCTTGACGGACCGTCGTCCCCCCTGACCGCTGCCGGAACAGCCGCCGGGGCGTCGGTCGCGCCGCTGTCCGCCGGGCCGGAGAAGCCCCGCCGTCCGGAGCGCGCCGGCCCCGCCGGGGAGGAAGGGCACGATCGGGCCGCCACCGTCCTGCGGGTCGATCAGACCCGCATCGACGCCATGATGAACCTGATCGGCGAGCTGGTGGTGGCCAAGAACGGCCTGCCTTTCCTGGCCCGCCGGGCCGAGGACGTGTTCGGCTCGCGGGAGCTGGCGCGGGAGGTGAAGGAACAGTACGCGGTGATCGACCGCATCGCCCTGGACCTGCGCAACGCGATCATGCAGGTGCGGATGCTGCCGGTCTCCACGGTCTTCCAGCGCTTCCCGCGGCTGGTCCGGGACCTTTCTCGCAAGCTCGGCAAACAGGTCGAGCTGGTGATCGAGGGCGAGGACACCCAGGCCGACAAGACGGTGATCGAGAACCTGTTCGAGCCGCTGCTGCATCTCGTGCGCAACGCGCTGGACCACGGCATCGAGGCCGACCGCACGGCCGCGGGCAAGCCCGGGACGGCCACGCTGACTCTGGCCGCGCGGCAGGACAACGACCAGGTCGTGATCCGGGTCGAGGATGACGGGCGCGGCATCGACCCCGCGCTGATGCGGCGCAAGGCGGTCGAGAAGGGCCTGATCGATGCCGACGCCGCGGCGCGCATGGGCGACGACGAGGCGGTGCGGCTGATCTTCGCCGCCGGCTTCTCCACCGCCGCCGAGGTCACCGACGTGTCCGGCCGCGGCGTCGGGATGGACGCCGTGCGGACCACGGTGGAGAAATCCGGCGGCCGCATCGACGTTTCCAGCCGGGTCGGTCAGGGCACGGCCATCAGCCTCTTCCTGCCGCTCAGCATGGCGGTCACGCGGGTGATGACGGTCGGGGTGTCCGGGCGGCAGTTCGGCATCCCCATGGACCAGATCAACGAGACGGTCCGCATCCGCCGCTCCGACATCGCCTCCATCAAGGACCGCGAGGTCTTCGTCCTGCGCAACGGCATCATTCCCCTGGTCCACCTGGACCGGCTGCTGGACCTGCCGCCCCGGCCCCAGGCCGAGGAGGTGGCCGTGCTGGTCGTGCAGGTGGACGCGCAGACCGTCGGCCTCGCCATCGACGCCTTCGGCGAGAGCATGGAGGTGATCGTGCGTCCGCTGGAAGGCGTGCTGGCGGATACGCCCGACTATCTGGGAACGGCGCTGCTCGGCGACGGGCGGGTGCTGCTGGTGCTGAACCTGAAGGAGATCGTGCGATGTCGTTCATGACGGGGCCGTCGTGCGCCTTGAGGGCCACTGCGCCGTGGAGGAGGCCGAGACGCTTCTGGAGGCGATGCAGGACGAGGCGGTGACCATGCTCGACCTCGGCCGCTGCCAGGGCATGCACACGGCCGTGCTGCAGCTCGTCCGCGCCTCGGGCGTGCCCGTGGTCGCGCTGCCGGCGGATGCGCTGCTGGCCGGTCTGCTCTCCGCACCTTGACGGGAGTCCGCCCGTTTGAAGGGGGCATCCCTGTCCCGGCGGATGAAACGTCCGGCTTTCAGGGGTGTTGTTCATTCCTGAGCCCTCTCCGGAACGACGGACCGGCCGGATGCGTCTGGACATGCCTTTCCGTCTCGCCCTGTCCGGCGGACTGTTCGCCTTCGGTCTGGCCGCCCTGGCCCTGACCGGCTGGAGCCTGGGGGATACGGCCCCCGCCCGCCTGCTGGGGGGACCGGCGATGCAGCCGGTCGCCGCCGTCGGAATCATGGCCGGCGCAGCGGCGCTTCTGCTAAGGCTCTGCCGCCCGCGGGGTGCCAGGCGCGCGGCGGACCTGACGGCTGGACTGGTCGTCGCCGTCACCGCATGGACGGCGGCTGCCTACGCCTTCGACCTGCCGCTGCCGCTCGACCACCTGTTCTTCGCTGACGCCGTGGCGATGCAGACCGACACGGTCGTGTCCGGCCGGATGGCCCCCGGCACGACGCTCGGCCTGCTGCCGGTGGCCCTGGCTTTGCTGCTGGCCGGCCGCGGGCGTTTCCAGGCCTGGGTTCCCGCGCTCGCCACGGCGGGCCTGCTCGCCCCCGGACTGGCGATGATCCGCTATCTGTTCGGGCAGGACCCGCTTGAAGGCCTGGGCGTGGTCGCCGGCATGGCGGCGACCACGGCGGTGGCGCTGCTGGCGCTCGGCATGGGCACGCTGGCGCTGCTGCCGGAGCGCGGCTGGCTCGGTGCCCTGACGGGGGACGATGCGGGCGCGCGCACGGCGCGCTCGTTGCTGCCCTGGGCGATCCTGGCGCCGCTGGCCACGACCTGGGTGCTGAGCCTCGGTGTCCGGGCCGGGTTCTACAGCAACGAGTTCGGGCTCGCCCTGATCGCGTTCGCTTCCATCGCCGTGCTCTCCACGGCGATCTTCCGGCATGCGGGAGCCCTGAGCCGGACGGAGGCCCGGCTCCGGGCCGAGCGTGACCGGGCGGGGCTCTACCTGCACAGCGCCCAGGTCATCCTGCTGGTGCTGGACCGGCAGGGCCGGATCGAGACGATCAACCGGGCCGGCCGCGAGCTGCTGGGCCATCCGCCGGATGCCGACCTCGCCGGGCGGGACTGGATGGCGCTCGCGGTGCCGCCGTCGCACCGTGCCGAACTGCGGCGGCTGTTCGAGGCCAGCATCCAGAGCGACATCGACCTGCCGGAGCGGTTCGAGAACCCGGTGTGCCGTCCGGACGGCAGCGAACGGCTGATCGCCTGGCGCAACACAACCCTGCGGGACGGGGCAGGGCGGATCACCGGCGTCATCAGTTCGGGCATGGACATCACCGAACGGGTGGCGACGGGGACGGAGCTGGCCGAGCGCGAGGCGCTGCTGAGCGCCGTTCTCGATGCTCTGCCGGTCGGCGTCATCATCGCCGATGCGGAGGGCCGCATCGTGCGCGACAACGCGGCCAACCGGGAGATCTGGGGTCTTCCGCCGGAGACGGCCTCCTGGGAGGGCTACGCCGACTGGGTCGGCTGGTGGCCCCAGACGGGGGAGCGGATCAAGGCGCACGAATGGGGCATGGCGCGCGCCCTGCGCACAGGCGAGACGGTGCGGGGCGAGCTGGTGGAATGCGCCCAGTTCGGCAGCGGGCGGCGGCGCTTCTACCTGAACAACGCGGCCCCCGTCCGCAACGCCGCCGGGCAGATCGTCGCCGGCGTCGTCGTCGAGCAGGACGTGACCGAGCGCATGGTCGCCGACTCCGTGCTGCGCCGGGTGGTGGAGGGGGCACCCTTCCCGGTCATGGTGCATGCCGAGGACGGCACCGTCGTCCATGTCAGCCAGGCGTGGCTCTCCCTCACCGGCTACGAGCCGGAGGAGATCGGAACGCTGGCGGACTGGACCCGGCTTGCCCATGGCACGGAGCCGCCGGGCCCGTGCGCCGCCTTCGACGCGCTCTACGACCTGGACGGGCCGCGCGACGACGGCGACCAGGAGGTGCGCACGGCCGACGGGCGCCATCTCCTCTGGTCCTTCCGGTCGGCGCCGGTCGGAGTGGATGCCCGCGGCCGCCGGCTTGCCGTCAGCATGGCGGCCGACCTCACGGCCCGGCGCGAGGCGGAGGCGCGGCTGCGCCTGCTGATGCGCGAGGTGGACCACCGGGCGAAGAACGTGCTGGCGGTGGTCCAGGCCGTCGTCCGCCTGACCGAGGCGGCCACGCCGGAGGAGTTCGCGGCGGCGGTGGAGGGGCGGATCGGCGCCATGGCGCGCGCGCATTCCCTGCTTGCCGTCGGGGGCTGGAGCGGGGTGGATCTGGGCCGGCTGGTCGCCGACGAACTGGCCGCCTGGGAGGACGGTGACCGCATCGCCGTGACCGGAACGCCGGTGCGGCTGCGGGCGGAAGCGGCGCAGCCGGTGTCGCTGGCCCTGCACGAACTGGCCACCAACGCCGCCAAGTACGGCGCCCTGTCCGTTCCGGCCGGGCGACTCCGGCTCTCCTGGGAGGAGCGTGACGGCTGGCTCGACCTGCGTTGGCAGGAGCGCGGTGGGCCCGCGGTCCAGGGTCCGCCGACGCGCCGCGGCTTCGGCACCGATCTGCTGGACAGCACCGTCGCCGGACAGCTCGGCGGCCGGCTGGACCGCTTCTGGGACGCCGAGGGCCTGACCTGCCGCATCCGGCTGCCGGCGGACTGCTGGCTGTCCGGCGCATCGGCGGGGGTTGACGATGCCCGTCCGGGGAGCCCGCTGACGGACCCCGTGCCGGTCCCGCAGGGGCGGGCCGCCATCCTGGTGGTGGAGGATGAGCCGCTGACAGCCATGATGATCCGCCGCCATCTGGAAGGCGCCGGCTATACCGTGATCGGGCCTGCCGCCCGGGTGCCGGACGCGCTGGTCCTGGTCGGGCAGCGCCGGATCGACGCGGCGGTGCTGGACGCCCGCCTGTTCGGAGCGTTCGTCACGCCTGTCGCGGCCGTGCTGGGGGCCATGGGCGTGCCGTTCCTGCTGTGCAGCGGCTATGCCAGCCTCGCCGGGCTGCCGACGGCGCTGCGCGACGTGCCGCTGCTGCCAAAGCCCATGGAGGCGGACGCGCTGGTCCGCGCCGTGGGCGGTCTGCTGGGCCGCTCTTCCTGATCCGATCCGCCGGGCCGGGCTGCGACCGGCTGCCGCACCGCCGGGTCCGCAGGGTCTGCGGACCCGTGTCGTATCATGCCGGCGTCGTAATAAGAATGACTCGCATTATGATCCCGGTTCGGATAGATGGCAGTGCTGGCGGTATGTCCGAAGGGGGATGTGCCGGGTCGGCCCGAGGGTCGTTCCGGATACAGAAATGAGATTGCGTCGTATTCGCATATCTTTTCCCGTGCCGGATCGGTCGGTCCGGCGCAACGGGACCGTTCGGCATGCCGCTCCCCGCCGGCGCGGTGGGACATCGCAATTGGAAGGACGAAGGAAGGCGATAATGAACGCCCGGTTGACGATCTGCCGTACCGCAACGGCCATCGGTCTGGTACTGGCCGCCACCCCTTATGCAGCCTTGGCGCAGGAAACGGCGCCGGCGACGGAGAAGACCGACGGAACCGCCCTTGTGCTGCCGACCGTGAAGGTTGTCGATACCGCCGAGCAGGAGCTGAAACAGGCCCCCGGTGTCTCGCTCATCACCGCCGAGGACATCGCCAAGCGCCCGCCCGCCAACGACCTGTCCGAGGTGATCCGGCGCATGCCGGGCGTGAACCTGACCGGCAACAGCTCGTCGGGCCAGTACGGCAACAACCGCCAGATCGACCTGCGCGGCATGGGGCCGGAGAACACCCTGATCCTGATCGACGGCAAGCCCGTCGCGTCGCGCAACTCCGTCCGGTTCGGGCGCAGCGGCGAGCGCAACACCCGCGGCGACAGCAACTGGGTTCCGGCCGAGCAGGTGGAGCGGATCGAGGTGATCCGCGGCCCTGCCGCGGCGCGCTACGGCTCCGGCGCCAGCGGCGGCGTGGTGAACATCATCACCCGCCCGCCCACCGACACGCTGGCCGGCTCCGTCACGCTGTTCACCAACCAGCCGGAGAGCGGTGACGAGGGGGACAGCCGGCGAATCGGCTTCAGCCTCAGCGGGCCGCTGATGGACGCGCTCTCCTTCCGCCTGTACGGCAACTACAACAAGACCGACGGCGACGATCCCGACATCAACCGGGATGCGTCGGGCGCCGCCGCCGGGACCAATCCCCCGGCCGGCCGCGAAGGCGTGGAGAACAAGGACATCGACGGGCTGCTGCGCTGGCAGATGACGCCGGCCCAGGTGCTGGAGGCCGAAGCCGGATACTCGCGCCAGGGCAACATCTATGCCGGCGACCGCGCGCTGGGGGGGACCACCTCCCCCATCATCTCCGACCTCGCGAAGAAAGGGGCCGAGACCAATGTCATGAAGCGCACCACCGCCTCCCTGACCCACAAGGGCGACTGGGAGCGGGCAACCTCGCGGCTGATGTTCCAGTACGAGCACACCGACAACACCCGCCTCCAGGAGGGGCTGGCCGGTGGTGGTGAAGGCAACATCAACACCACGGCCAACTTCGTCACCTCGAAGCTGAAGAACTACATCGCCACCGGCGAGCTGAACATTCCGCTGACGGTGCCTGTGGACATGATGCTGACGACGGGCGTGGAATGGCGCCGGGAGGAGCTGAACGATCCCTTCTCGATGAGCCAGGCTGTCAGCTCGGGCAGCATTCCGGGCATCGACAATACGGGCCGCAGCGGCAAGGCCGATGCCGACACCTCCGCCGTCTTCGCAGAGGCGAACATCGCCGTCACCGACAGGCTGATGCTGACGCCGGGTGTGCGCTTCGACCACCACACGCAGTTCGGCGACAACTGGAGCCCGTCGCTGAATGCGTCCTATGACATCTTCGACGGGTTGCAGGTCAAGGGCGGCATCGCCCGCGCCTTCAAGGCGCCGAACCTGTACCAGTCCAATCCGAACTATCTCTACTACACCCGTGGCAACGGCTGCCCGCTGGCCTATCAGAGCCTGGGCGGCGGCTGCTACATCCAGGGCAACGACGCCCTGGATGCGGAGACCAGCCTGAACAAGGAGATCGGGCTCGTCTACAACATGGATGGCTGGGCGGCGAGCGCCACCTACTTCCACAACGACTACGAGGACCGCATCCAGGCCGGCATGGTGCCGGTCGGGCTGATCCCGTCCACGCGGGCGCGGATCTTCAAGTGGGAGAACGTGCCCAAGGCCGTCGTCGCCGGCTGGGAAGGCAACGTCCTGGTGCCGGTGCTGGAGACGCTCTCCTTCAACACGAACTTCACCTACATGACGGAGAGCAAGAACAAGGATACCGGGGAACCGCTGTCGATCATCCCGGAATACACCATCAACTCCACGCTGGACTGGCAGGCCACCGACCAGCTCACCCTGCTGCTCTCCATGACCCACTACGGCAAGCAGGAGCCGCGGCGGCTCAACTCCCTCGGCGGGGCCGCGACCGGCGCGGAACTGGACGAGCGCGGCGCCTATACCCTGTTCGGGGTCAATGCCAGCTACGAGTTCAACGACAGCTACCGGCTGGCCGCCGGCATCAGCAACCTGTTCGACCGTCGGCTGTACCGTCAGGACACCCAGTCGGCGGCCGGCGCCAACACCTACAACGAACCGGGCCGGGCCTATACGCTCAGCCTGACCGCGTCGTTCTGATCCGCCTGCCGCGGCCCCCGGTCGTCCGGCCGGGGCCGCGGTTCCTGTTCTCCCGAAGGCTTCCCTTCATGGACATCGCATCCCTTCCCGACCGGCGGAGCGTGCTGGGGGGCCTCGCCGCCCTGCTGGCCGCGGGTCCCGCCATCGCCCAGCCCGACCTCAGCCGGCCGATGGACCCGACGATCGCCGACCGGGGCTCGACCTTCTACCGTTTCGAGAGGATCGGCCTCGTCTCCCGCGACGGCGGGCGGCGCTACCGCGTCACCGTGGGCGTGCCCCGGCGTCCCGCGCCGGCGGCTGGGTATCCGGTGCTGCACATGCTGGACGGGAACGCGGCCCTGGGGGTGCTCACGGAGCCGCTGCTGGAGGACCTCGACCGTGGCGGCCCGCCCGTGCTGGTCGCCATCGGCTACGAGACCGACCGGCGCTTCGACGTGGTGGCGCGGGCCTTCGACTACACCCCGCCGACCTCGCTGTCCGGGGAGACCTGGGAGAACCGCGAGCGCGGCCGCCGGGGCGGCGGGGCCGACGCCTTCCTCGACCTGATCGAGGCGGAGATCAAGCCCCGGGTAGGCGCCCTCGCGGCCGTCGATCCGGCGCGCCAGGCCCTCTGGGGCCATTCCTATGGGGGTCTTTTCACGCTGCACTGCCTGTTCACCCGGCCCGACCGGTTCTCCACCTACATCGCCGCCAGTCCGTCGCTCTGGTGGCAGGACGGGTTCATCCTCTCCGAAGAGGCGCGCTTCACGGGCGCCCCCGCCCGCCTGCTGCTGACCCGCGGCGGGGCAGAAGGGCTCAGAAGGGAGGGGCGCAGAAGGGAGGGACCGCGTCCCGACGGGGGCGCCGATGCCGTGCGGCAGGCGCCACCACCGGGACGGGAGGGCTTCCCGGCCGACGCGCTGCCGCAGATGGCGGCGCGGCTGCGGGCCCTGCCGGACCTGTCGGTGGATGTCATCGAGTTCCCCGGCCTGTCGCATGGCGAGGCGCTCGCGGCCTCCCTGCCGCCGGCCCTGCGCTTCGCCGCCGGCTTTGCCGGAGGGGTGAAATGACGGCCCGGACGACGACGACGTCAACGCCGGCGCCGGGTCGGCGGAAGCCCGGCTTCGGGGGGCGCTCGCGCCTTGAGGTGCTGTCGCGCAGCGTGGCCGGCATCCTGGCCGGCTACGGGCTGGCCGCCGCGTCGGCGGCCTGTCTCGCCGTGCTGCTGCCGGGGGAGAAGGCGGACGCGGCCCTGGCTGCCACCATGCTCTCCTTCCTGGTCTATACGGCCGCCATCATCTGGGCCTTCGCCGCCGCCAGCCCGCGCCGGGCCTGGGTGGGCATCCTGCTGCCGGCGGCCCTGTTGCTGGCTCTTTTCCTCCTGCTGCGGTGAGGCGCCATGGTTCCGGGTTTCCGCCAGGTCAATTCCTGGCTGCATGGCTGGTCCGGCCTGATCCTCGGCTGGCTGCTCTATGCCGTCTTCCTGACCGGCACCTATTCCTTCTTCCGGGACGAGATCACCTGGTGGATGCAGCCGGAGCTGCACGGGTCGATCCCGGATGCGGAGACTCCCGAGCGGGCGCTGGCCAAGGTCGCCGAGCTTGCCCCCACCGCCGCCCTCTGGTCCGTGATCCTGCCGTCCGACCGGACGGAGTCCGTGCGCCTGCTCTGGCGGGAGGCCGGGCAGGGGGAGATGCGCGGCCGCCGCATGTCCGGCCGCCACATGGATGCCGGAACGGGGGCGCTGCTGACCCCGCGTGAGACCTCGGGCGGGGAATTCCTCTACCATTTCCATTTCGAGCTGTACGCCATGCCCCGGACCTGGGGACGCTGGATCGTCGGCATCGCCACCATGGCGATGTTCGTCGCCATCGTTTCCGGCGTCATCACGCACAAGAAGATCTTCACCGACTTCTTCACCTTCCGCCCCGGCAAGGGGCAGCGTTCCTGGCTCGATGCCCACAATGTGACGGCGGTGCTGTCGCTGCCCTTCCATGTCATGATCACCTTCTCGGGTCTCGTGCTGCTGGCCGGCACGCTGATGCCCTGGGGCAATCTGGCGGCCGGGGTGCAGGGGCGCGGCGGTCAGCCCGCCACGGTGGCCGCCGGACCCGCGCCGGAGGTGGAACCCGGTTCCCGCTTCGCCCCGCTGGCGCCGATGCTGGCGGCGGCGGAAGTGGCCTGGGGCCAGCCGGTCGGCCGTTTCGTCGTGAGCGACCCGGCCGGGCCGCGGCCCGTGCTGGAACTGGCGCCACGCTACAATCCAAGCCTGCTGGAAGGCGGCGGCGGGGGTGCCACGCGGATGCGCTTCGATGCCCGCAGCGGGACCCTGCTGGAATCGGTGGGCACGCCGGAGCGCAGTGCCGCGCGCGCCGTCGCCGCCTCGCTGAACAGCCTGCACCGCGGGCGTTTCGCCGATCCGCTGCTGCGCTGGGTCTATTTCCTGGCCGGGGTCGGCGGCACCCTGATGGTGGCGACGGGGCTGGTCCTGTGGTCGGTGAAGCGGGCGGCGCAGAGGCGTGACGCCCCCGCCCCGTTCGGTCACCGGCTGGTGGCAAATCTGAATGTCGGTGCCGTGGCCGGCATGCCGGTGGCGATCGCCGCGCATTTCTGGGCCAACCGGCTGCTGCCGGTGGATCTGCCCGACCGTGCCGGGTGGGAGATCAACGTCTTCTTCCTGGTCTGGCTGCTGACCTTCCTGCACCCGCTGCTGCGCCCGCTGAAGCGGGCCTGGGTGGAGCAGTTGGCCGCCGCCGCCGCGCTGCTGGCCCTGCTGCCGGTGCTGAATGCCCTGACCACACCCTTCACCCTGATCGACACCCTGGCCGCCGGGCGCTGGCTCCTGGCCGGGTTCGACCTGACCATGCTGGGACTGGCGGCCCTGTTCGCCGTCGCCGCCTGGAAGATGCACCGCCACGACCCGACGCGGAAGGCTGGCCGGGCCGGGCCGGCGCGGCGGGAAGACCAGCCCGCCCCGGTGGCGGCGGAGTAGGAGGAGCCCATGTTCATCGCCCTGCTGCTGACCGCCTTCGCCGGCTTCGTGCTGCTGGCCCTGACCATGGACCGCCACGGGGCGCAGCTCCTGACCCGGCCGCTGCCCCGCCGGCTGCACCGCCCCGGGACCCTCGCGGGATCGGCTCTGCTGCTCCTCTCCGCCGCCATCGGGGTGGAGGGCTGGGGCTGGGGCACGGGTCTGACCCTCTGGTCGGGCAGCGCCGCCATCGCGGCCACGGTCCTGGCCGGAGTCCTGGCCTACCGGCCCCGGCTCGCCCTCTACGGGGCGGCGCTGGCGCCCGTGGCGCTGCTGGCCCTGCTCGCCTGACCGGAGCGCCCGTCGGGCAGCCGGGGCAGGGGCGACCGCCCCCGCGACGGCAGCGGGCCACCGGTCTCCTGCCGGAGGCCGATGCGGGATGGCAGGGCCGCTTCTTCGGAACCGGGCGCCGGTTGCCGGGCCCTTCCCTGGGATGGCGTGGACCGGACCGGGCGGTCGGCCGGGGCTGCCGCGGACCGTGCCGCCGCCGGCGACCGGATCGCACGGCAGGCCCGGCTGATGGCCTGGGTGTCCGGGAAGAAGCGGTTCTCCAGACCGTAATAGCGCACGTCCGAAGCGAAGAAGCGGAAGCCCTCGCCCTCGGCGACGGCGATGCCGACCGTGATGTGGTCGAACTGGATGACGACGGCGTCTGCCATGAGACCCCCCATGCCGGCCCGCATGCCTGCGGGTCGGGCGCATCTGTGCTGGTGATGTCGGGATGCGGCGTCGGTCCGGCGCCGGAGGGCGCGGGACGGACGCTCCGGAACGGCCCGGCCCTGTGCGGGTCAGGCGTGCCGGCAGCCGCTACAGCAGCAGGACCGGCCGGTCACCCTGGGGGAGGGCCGGCGGGAGACGAGCGGGGCAGGGACGGGAGCGGCGGTCATGGCTATACCCTTGCGTCAGGTCCGGAGAACCACGAAGGGCCTTCGTGGCGCTTTAGCGTTTGGTGTCGCGGCGCAAGCTGCTCCGTCAAATTCCCGCGGACCCGGGGATGTCCGGTCTTCCGGCTCCAGGGTCACCTCAACATTTCACCGTGGGCGACCGTCCTGTCAATTGGAATATCAAAGTCAGTGGGTTATTTTCCATATATACCATAATTATCCCGTAGAATATGCCCGGACGCTTCCCCCTCCGGTCGGTCACGATGGCCGCGGGAGCGTCCGGCCCGCCGCGGGAAGGGGCGGCGATGCGCCGCTTCCCGCAGCCGCTCGGATCAGCGCGCCAGGACCTGGGCGGCCTCCTTGGTCCGGGCAATGGCCTGACCGACCTGCTGCAGGGCCGCACCGATCTCCCCCAGGCTGCGGGTGGCGCTGCCCACGTCCTGCGCCGTCGTCTGCATGGTCTGCGACATGTCGCGGGTGACGGCGCTCTGTTCCTCGATGGCGCTGGCGGTTCCGGCCACATGCTCCCGCACCATGCCGATGGCCTCGCGGATTTCGCGCAGGGTGCCGACCACCTCGCCCGAGACGGACTGCACGCCCTCGATCTCGCGGGTGATCTGGCTGGTCGCCTGGGCCGCCTGGTTCGCCAGGTTCTTCACCTCCGTCGCCACGACGGCGAAGCCGCGCCCGGCCTCCCCGGCGCGGGCGGCTTCGATGGTGGCGTTCAGCGCCAGCAGGTTGATCTGCCCGGCGATGGTCCGGATCAGATCGACGATCCCGGTCATCGCCGTGGCGGCGTCCGTCAGCCGCTGCGTCGCCTGGTCGGCGGCGCCGGCCCGCTCCACGGCCTGATCCGTGGCGTCGCGCGACCGCTGCATGTTCTGCGAGATCTCGCGGATGGAGGCGGCCAGTTCCTCGGCGCTGGACGCCACCATCTGGACGTTCGCCAGGGTGTCGCCGGCGGCCTCCGACGCCCGGCCGGCCTGCCGCTCCGAGACGTCCAGGGCCGAGTCTATCTCACCGAAGTTGCGGTCGATCAGGGTCTTGAGATTGCCCAGCAGTTCCATCTGGGCGGTGATGTCGGTGGCGAACTTGACGATCTTGCAGGGCTTGCCGTTGAGGTCGAGAACCGGGTTGTAGGACCCCTCGATCCAGACTTCGCGGCCGCCCTTGGCGATCCGCTTGTACTGGCCGTTCAGAAAGCGGCCACTGCGCAGCGTCTGCCAGAAGGTGCGGTATTCCTCGCTGTCGCGTGCCGCCGCTTCCACGAACTGCGCATGCGGCCGGCCGACGATCTCCTGCAGCGTATAGCCCATCAGCTTCAGGAAGTTCTCGTTGGCCGTCAGCACGGTGCCGTCAAGGCCGAACTCGATCACCGCCTGCGAGCGGGTGATGGCGTTCACCTGCCCCAGAAGGTTGGCAAACTCCATCTTCTGCGCCGTGATGTCGGCGGCGTACTTCACCACCTTCACCGGCCTGCCGTCCGGATCCAGGACCGGGTTGTAGGTGCCTTCGATCCAGACTTCGCGGCCGCCCTTGGCGATCCGCTTGAATTCGCCGGAATGGTATTCGCCGCGCCCCAGCTTCGCCCAGAAGTCCCGGTAGGCAGCACTGCTCCGCTCCCGCGGATCGACGAACAGGGTGTGCTCCCGTCCCTGGATCTCGGCCAGCGAATAGCCCATCAGTTTCAGGAAATTCGCGTTGGCCGTCAGGACTTTGCCGTCCATCGTGAACTCGATCACGGCCAGCGACCGGTCCAGGGCCGCTAGCTGTGCCTGCATGACGCCGATGGTCCTCGACCGGAAAAGATCCAGCATTCTTGCCTTCCATGTCACACGGGGGAGCGCCGGAGGGCATCTCCTCTGCGCTGCTCAATTAGGCTGCCAGTCCCTCATTCTGAGGGTGGATTTCTGTAAGGCTGCCCTACGCAATATGGGGTTGTCCATGTATGCGTAGGAGTTGTCCGTCCTGGGCGGAACTCCGCGGGCCGGGTCTGCGTGTCGGCCGCGGCAGGACCGGGAGGCTGACAACCGCGGCGTCAGCGTCGGTCTGCGGCTTCACCCGGGAGATGTCCGGGGCTGCAGGGTGTGTCTTAAGGTTTTCTTCGTGCTCCTGCGATTTTCTGATGCAGTCCTGTCGCGCACCCGACCCGAAAGAAAGAATCATCCATATGCAATCAATGTTTCTCGAAACCGACATGTGATGTCCGTAGATCGCAGCGGCGCGGGCGCGCCGGTCGGCACGCCCCTTTCCGGGCGGCAGACCCGCCAGCAGCCGATCGAGCGAGACCGACATGCGATTCCGTACCAGCACCGCCCTGGTGGCGCTTGCGCTGACCACCGCCGCCCTGCCCGCCGGGGCGCAGCAGGGAGGCGTCACCGCCGGGCAGGAGGCCCTTGAGGAGATCATCGTCACCGGCACCCGCGGCACCCAGCGCACGCTCTACGAGACGCTGTCGCCGGTCGATGTCATCTCGGGCGACACCATCGACAGCACCGTGTCGAGCGAACTGGTGGACTCGCTGGCGCAGACGATCCCGTCCTTCAACGTACAGCGCCTGCCCGCCAACGACGGTCTGGCCTTCGTCCGGCCGGCGCGCCTGCGCGGCCTCTCGCCCGACCAGACGCTGGTGCTGGTCAACGGCAAGCGGCGGCACCGCTCGGCGCTGCTCGGCTCGCGCGGGTCGCAGGGGCCGGATCTGGCGCAGATCCCGTCCTTCGCCATCAAGCGGATCGAGGTGCTGCGCGACGGTGCGGCGGCCCAGTACGGTTCCGACGCCATCGCCGGCGTCATCAACATCATTCTGGACGACCAGCCCGGCTACCGCTTCTTCACCCAGGCCTCGCAGTACTACGAGGGTGACGGGGAGAACTACCAGTTCGGCGCCCAGGGCGGCTGGGAGATCGGCAACGGTGGTTTCCTGACCGCCACGGCCGAGTGGTCGGACCAGAACGCCACCTCCCGCACCCGGCAGCGTCCCGACGCCATCGCCTTCCAGGCGGCGAACCCGAACCTCAGCGTGCCGAACCCGGTGCAGCGCTGGGGCCAGCCGGACCTGGAGACCGTCCGCCTCGCCGTCAACGGCGAGCTGCCGCTGGGCGAGAGCGTGCAGGCCTACCTGTTCGGCACCTATGGCGAGGGCGACGGCTGGACGGACTTCAACTGGCGCAATCCCGACAGCACCAGCAACGTCTACAAGACCACGCCGATCTTCCCCGGCTGGGATGCCCGCTCGCTCTATCCCACCGGCTTCACGCCCCGCTTCGGTCAGGAGGACCAGGACTATTCCATCGTCGGCGGCGTGCGCGGCGACGTGACCGACGACCTGACCTGGGATCTCAGCGGCTCCTACGGCCGCAACCGCATCGACTACAAGATGCGCGAGACCATCAACGCCTCGCTCGGCCCCGACAGCCCGACCAGCTTCGACGACGGTTCGCTGATCCAGGAGGAGTTCAACCTCAACCTGGACTTCGTCTACAGCCTGCATACCGGCCTGCTGGAGGCTCCGGTCAACGTCGCCTTCGGCGGCGAGCGGCGCGAGGAGACGTACAAGATCGTCGCCGGGGACGAGGCGTCGTGGGTCGTCGGCCCCGGTGCGTCGGCCGGCCTCGCCACGGGCTCCAACGGCTTCCCCGGCTATGGCGATGCCCAGGCCGGCAGCTTCGATCAGGAGAGCTACGCAGGCTATGTGGACGTCGAGGTGCCGGTGACGGACATCTGGACGATCGGCCTTGCCGGCCGCTACGAGGATTTCTCGGAGTTCGGCTCCACCACCGACGGCAAGATCTCCACCCGTGTCGAGGTGCTGCCGAACCTCGCGCTGCGCGGCTCCGCTTCCACCGGCTTCCGCGCGCCGACGCCCGGTCAGGCCTACAGCACCCGCACCTCGCAGGGGCTGGATACGGTCACGCTGAACACCTTCACCTCCGGCCGTCTGGAGCCGTCCAACCCGGTCGCGCAGTATTTCGGCGCCAAGCCGCTGAAGCCGGAGGAATCGGTCAATCTCAGCGCCGGCCTCGCCTTCCAGACCGACACCGGCTTCTCGGCCACCGTGGACGTCTACCAGATCAAGGTCACGGACCGCTTCAGCCAGTCCTCCAGCTTCACCGTGACCGACACGATCCGGCAGCAGCTCATCGCGCAGGGCGTGCCCGGGGCCAACACCTTCACCAGCGTCAGCTTCTTCACCAACGACTTCGACACCCGCACCCGCGGCATCGACATCGTCGGCAGCTATGCGACGGATGCCGGCCCCGGCCACCTGACCCTGTCGGCGGCCTACAACTATAACAAGACCGAGGTCACCGGCGGGTCGCTCGCCAGCAACCCGACCCAGGCCCTGCTGTTCGAGGAGGGACTGCCGCAGCACAACGCCACGCTCAGCGCCGACTACCGTCTCGGCCCGGTCAACCTGATGGCGCGGCTGCGCTATTACGGCGAGTGGACCGACAGCTCGGGCAACGCCACGGGCGACATCTTCCAGACCTTCGGGGCGGAGAGCTTCGTGGACATGGCCGTGACCTGGGACATCACGGATGCCTTCTCGCTGCGGGTGGGGGCGGAGAACGTCTTCGACAACTACCCCGGAGAGGCGACCTACCAGTCCAACCGCGGCCTGATCTACTCGCGCAACGCGCCCTACGACACCGACGGCGGCCAGTACTATGTCCGCCTGGACGTGCGCTACTGACCGGCGGAGGGCCGGACGGGACGGGGCGGCTCCGGCCGCCCCGTTTCCGTTCGCGGGCATCCCGGAACTGTGAGGGGAGAACGGACATGGGTGTGACGCGACGGGACCTGCTGCGGGCGGGCGGGGCCGGGCTGGCGGCCGGCATGACGGTTCCGGCTGCCTGGAACGGCGCCGGAGCGGCGGTGCCCGATCTGCCGCCGGTGCCGGCCCTGGCGCCGTCGGCGCTGGCGCGCGACACGGGCTTCTGGGAGGCGGTGGCCGGCCAGTACGACGCCACCCGCGCCGTGGTCCATCTGGAGAACGGCAACTGGGGCATGATGGCCCGGCCCGTGCTGCAGGCCTATCGCCGGCACCAGGACCGGGTGAACCGGGAGACCTCCTACTACACGCGGCGGGAGTTCGGCCGCGACGCGCGGGAGGTGGTGCGCCGCGTCGCCGCCCTGCTGGGGGCGGGGGAGGACGAGATCGCCCTGACCCGCGGCGCCACGGAGGCGCTGCTCACCCTGATCGCCGGCTACCACCGGCTCGGGCCGGGCGATGCCGTCCTTCATGCCGATCTCGACTATGACAGCATGCAGGCGGGCCTGGAGTCCCTGCGCCGGCGCCGCGGGGTGGAGGTCGTCCGCATCGCCCTGCCGGAGCCGGCGACCCACCAGGGGCTGATCGACGCCTATGAGCGGGCGCTGACGGCCAATCCGCGGGTCCGGCTGATGCTGCTGACCCATCTCAGCCACCGCACCGGGCTGGTGCTGCCGGTGGCGGAGATCGTGGCCATGGCGCGGGCGCGCGGCGTGGACGTGATCGTGGACGCCGCGCACTCGCTGGGTCAGGTGCCGTTCGACGCGGCCGGGCTCGGCGCCGACTTCGTCGGCTACAACCTGCACAAATGGATCGGTGCCCCGCTCGGCGTCGGGGTCATGTACATCCGGCGCGACCGGCTGGACGCCATCGAGCCCCACATGGGCGAGCCGGAGGGGGCGCAGGGCATCCGCGCCCGCATCCACACCGGCACCACGGATTTCGCCACGCTGCTGGCCGTGCCGGCGGCGATCGACTTCCAGCAGCGGATCGGCACGCCTGCCATCGCCGCGCGGCTGCGCCATCTGCGCGACCTCTGGGCGGAGACGCTGCGTGGCCATCCCGGCATCGAGATCCTGACGCCGGAGGACCCGCGGCTCACGGCCGGCATCACCTCGTTCCGTCTCGCGGGCAAGGCATCGGCCGAGGAGAACGCGGCCGTCGCTGGGCAGTTGCTGGAGCGCTTCGGCATCTTCACCGTCCACCGCACGGGCGTGGCGAAGGGGGCCTGCGTGCGGGTGACGCCGGCCCTCTTCACCCGTGAGGAGGACATCCGGAAACTGACGGCGGCGCTCCGGCTGCTCGCCGGCGGCTGAGGCCGGCGGGCAGCGCGGGGCGGGCAAGCGCGGGGGCCCGGCGGCGCGGGCGGGGTCAGCGGACCCCGCGCGGCGCCCAGAGATCGTCCTTGGCGCCGTTCTCGTTCAGCGTCCGGGCCAGGATGAACAGGTAGTCGGACAGCCGGTTCATGTAGCGCAGCACCTCGGGATTGACCTCTTCCGCGCGGGCCAGGGCCACGACCCGGCGCTCGGCCCGGCGGGTCACGGTGCGGGTCAGATGGGCGAAGGCGGCGGCGCGGGTGCCGCCGGCCAGGACGAAGTTCGCCAGACGCGGCAGCCCCTCGTTCATCTCCCCCAGTTCCGCCTCGATCCGCTCCAGACCGCTGCCGTCGATGCGCAGGGCGGCTCCGGCCTCGCCCGGCATGTGCAGGTCGGCGCAGATGTTGTAGAGGTCGATCTGGATGGCGCGCAGCCGCGCATCCACTGCGGCGTTGTCCTCCAGCATGGAGCGCAGCACGCCGATCATGGCGCCGACCTCGTCCACCGAGCCGTAGGCCTCCACGCGGTCGGAGCATTTCGGCACGCGCACGCCGCGGCCGAGGGAAGTTTCGCCGCCGTCGCCGGTGCGCGTCACCACTTTGGTCTTGCTCATCGTTCTCTCCCTTTCCGGTCTCTCTCGGGTGTCGCCGCGGGACGGCGGGCCGCGGCACCCGGCGGGCGCAGCGGCGGGGACGGTGCGGCGGTCCGCCCCCTCATTTAAGGCGCACCGGGCATCCGGCCACCATCAGCCAGGCCTCGTCGGCCGCCGCGGCAGTGCGCTGGCCCAGCCAGCCCACCAGATCGCGGAAGCGGCGCAGCTCGGCTTCCATCGGCACCGGACTCCAGCCGATCTCGTCACCGACGATGACCGTGGGCCACGGGGCGGCGCGCAGATGCTCCAGGACCGCGCTCCACTCGGTCAGGATCGTGCTGTCGTCACGGTCGAAGCGCATGGCGGCCCAGATCACGATGCTGTCCAGGATCAGTCCGGACGGCGGCGGATCGAGCGCGTCCAGCGCGGCCGTCAGGTCGTCCGGCGCCTCCAGCGTGCGCCAGCCCTCCGGCCGTTCCTCCTGGTGCCGGCGCACGCGCGCGAGCATCTCCGCATCGGCGGGATCGACGCGGTAGGTGGCGGCGAAGACCACGTTCCCGCCCCAGCCGCGGGCGATCTCCACGGCGCGGGCGCTCTTGCCGCTGCGCACCGGGCCGGTCAGGAAAGTCACCGTTCCCATGGCATCGCCTCCGTTCCGGTCTGCACGTCAGACATGGATGATCACCTCCGCCATGGCCACCTGCACCACGGCGGCCAGCAGGGCGAGGCCCAGACCCGCCCGCCGGGCGCGCTCCAGGGCGCGGGGCAGGTCCTCCGGGCCGGGGGCGGTCCCCCCTTCGTTGAGGACATAGTGGCCCGGCTTGCCCAGGCGCAGCCCCAGGGCCATCGCCATGGCCGCCATCGGCCAGCCGCTGTTGGGCGAAGCGGTGCGCCGGGCCTCCGCCGCCAGGACCGTCCGCCGGTCGCGGCGCAGCGCATCCGCACCCAGCAGCGCCAGCGCCGTCAGCCGCGCCGGGATCAGGTTCAGCAGGTCGTCGGCGCGGGCGGCGACCTTGCCCGCCCATTCCCAGCGACCGCGGTAACCCCACATGGCATCCGCCGTATTGGCGAACCGGTAGAGCGCGGCTCCGGGCAGACCGGCCACCAGGAACCAGAACAGCGGCGCCACCAGGGAGTCCGACAGGTTCTCCGCCAGGGATTCGATGGCAGCCTCGCGCACCTGCTCCGGTTCCAGCTCCGCGGTGTCGCGGCTGACCAGAGAGCCCAGACGGGCGCGGCCGGCCGCCAGACCCTCGCGCAGGGCCGTCTCCGTGGCGGCGACCTCCGACAGGAGCAGGGTCAGGGCGAACATCGGCTTCAGCAGGAACGCCAGCAGCACCAGTTCCAGCCAGGCCGGCAGGTCGGAGACGAGCCACGTCGCTGCCCCCGCCCCCGCCACCGTGGCCGCCGCTCCGACGGCCCAGGCGACGGCGCCGGCCGGCAGTGCCAGCCAGGGCGGCAGATCGGGCAGCCGGCGGCCAGCGTGCTCCAGGTACTGGCCCATCCAGATCACCGGATGCAGCCGCGCCGGCGGCTCGCCCAGGAAGCGGTCGATCAGCAGGGCCAGCAGGATGGTCATGGCCGGGCGCTGCCGCGGAGGGGAAGGGCGTGCGTCACCGGGGGGCCGTCACCGCGCCAGGGCCAGCAGCGCGTCGAGGTCCAGATTGGCCTCCACATGGTCGGCCAGGGCCTCCAGGGCCGCCTCGGTCCGTGCCTCGAAATCGAGCGCCGAGGCCTGCGCCCCCACCCGCTCCAGCCAGGCGGAGCGGAACCCGTCCGACCCGAACAGGCCGTGAATGTAGCTGCCCGTCACCCGCCCGTCGGCGGATACCGCCCCTTCGGCCCGCGGGGCCGAGCCGTCGCCCGCATCCAGCATCATCCAGGGCCGCTCCAGGCCCGGCCCGGTCGTGCGGCCCATGTGCATCTCATAGCCGGTGACGCGGCGGCCGCTGTTGCGGTCCAGCCTGTCGATCTCGACCAGCCGCTTGTCGCCGCCGATCTCCGTCTCGATGTCCAGCAGGCCCAGGCCCGGCGTCTCGCCGGCCGGTCCCTCGATCCCGGCGGGATCGCGCACCACCCGGCCCAGCATCTGGAACCCGGCGCACAGGCCGACGACCCGGCCGCCGTGGCGGACATGGGCCAGGATGTCCACGTCCCAGCCCTGCTGCCGCAGCACGTCCAGGTCGGCGCGGGTGGTCTTGGAGCCGGGCAGCACCACCACGTCCGTATCGGCGGGGATCGGATGACCCGGGGATACCCAGCGCAGGTCCACGCCCGGCTCGGCCGCCAGCGGGTCCAGATCGTCGAAGTTGGCGACGCGGGACAGCCGCGGCACCGCCACCTTCAGGCCGCTGCCCACGCCGGTGGCCGGCCGCTCCAGCGCCAGCGAATCCTCCGCCGGCAGGCGGTCGGCCTCCTCGAACCAGCGGACCACGCCCAGGAAGGGCCAGTTGGTCATCGCCGTGATCGTGCCGCAGGCCGGCTCGAACAGGGAGAAGTCGCCGCGGAACTTGTTGACGATGTAGCCGACGACGCGGGCCCGGTCGGCCTCGTCCAGCAGGGCGTGGGTGCCGACCAGGGCGGCCATGGTGCCGCCACGGTCCAAATCGCCCAGCACGACGACCGGCAGGCCCAGCCGCTCCGCCAGATGCATGTTCGTGATGTCCGAGGCGCGGAGATAGATCTCCGCCCCGCTGCCGGCGCCTTCCACGATCACCAGATCCGCCTCCGCGGCCAGCCGCTCGAAGCTGTCCATGATCGGCGGCATCAGGCCCTTGCGCATCCGGTGATAGGTGCGCGCCGGGCAGTTGCCCAGCACCCGGCCGCGCAGCACCACCTGCGAGCCGATGTTCGTCTGCGGCTTCAGCAGTACCGGGTTCATGTGGATGGACGGCGCCACCTTGCAGGCGCGGGCCTGGAGCGCCTGGGCGCGGCCGATCTCGCCGCGTGCCGGCGTGCCGTCCGCTTCCGGCGGGGCGTCGGCGTCGGGCACCACGGCGGCGTTGTTGCTCATGTTCTGCGCCTTGAACGGGCGCACCACCAGACCGCGGCGGGTGAAGGCGCGACAGAGCCCGGCCACCAGCATGCTCTTGCCGACATCGGAACTGGTGCCCTGGATCATCAGCGCGCGGGCGCGGCGCGGAGCGTCCGTGCTGCGCGGCGTGTAGATGATCGGGGCGAGGCCGTCGCCGGGCGTCGTCGCGGAATCGGACATGGACTGGAAGCCCCTTCAGACGTGAAGGGCATGGGCATGGGGAAGACCGTGACGTCCCGTCATCCCCACCGGGGCGGCCGGATCGCGGTCGTTCCGCCGGGACACCCCGCCCGTGGACCATGATGCGTCGCGGCAGGTCTCCTGGCTCGCGGGTCGTCGCCTCGGCCCGGCCTTCCCGGAACCCTTGCGGGTCCAGTGGCGCGAACGGGAGAGGCTCACCGCCGACAGTTGCGGGGGCAGCTCCGGCCTTGCCGCGGACGGCGCACCGGATTCCCTCTTAGCTTCCGCACCCGGGAGGAGCGGAAGAACCGTGACGGCTGAGCTTTAGGAGACGGCCATCCCCCTGTCAACGCCCGCCTGCACGGCTGTGGACGGACCGCATGGCGATCCGTCATGCCCCTCCTGCGCCGCCGGAGCTTGACTTAAGCAGAACCTGCATTTACGGTATTTAGCGTTACGGTCCTCCGGACAACACAATATGTAGTTATCCGGGGGCTAAGAGGGAAGCCGGTGCAATTCCGGCGCTGCCCCCGCAACTGTCAGCGGCGAGCTGCCGACCTTTCATGTCACTGGTGCCGACCGGCACCGGGAAGACCGGACGGTGGCGCGGACCCGCAAGCCAGGAGACCTGCCGTAACCCAGTCTACCATCTTCGGACGGGGTGATCCGAAGGGAACCCGCCGGCGCCGCGCCGGGCGGTTCCCGACCCCTGTCCGCGTGCCGGAAGGGGAAAGACCCGCATGCCCGTTCATGCCCTTGCCACGCTGCCGAAGTCCGTGATCAAGCGTAGCGGTGAAGTGTCCGCCTTCAACGGCGACAAGATCCGCTCCGCCATCGAGCGCGCCGGCAAGGCGACCGGCGAGTTCGACGGGGCCGAGGCGCATCTCCTGGCGATCCAGGCGATCAAGGTGATCGGCCATCGCTTCCATACCGACGCGCCGCACATCGAGCAGATCCAGGACGTGGTCGAACAGGTCCTGATCTCCGCCAACCATTTCGCCACGGCCCGCGCCTACATCGTCTACCGCGAGCAGCGCGCCCGTCTGCGGCGCGACCGCAAGACGGTGGTGGATGTCGAGACCTCGATCAACGAGTACCTGAACCGGGCCGACTGGCGCGTCAACGCCAATGCCAACCAGGGCTATTCGCTGGGTGGCCTGATCCTGAACATCTCCGGCAAGGTGGTGGCGAACTACTGGCTGTCGCACGTCTACCCGGCGGAGGTGGGCCGCGCCCACCGCGAGGGCGACATCCACATCCATGACCTGGACATGCTGGCAGGCTACTGCGCCGGCTGGTCCCTGCGCACCCTGCTGACGGAAGGGCTGAACGGCGTGCCCGGCAAGGTCGAGGCGGCGCCGCCGAAGCACCTGTCCAGCGCCGTCGGCCAGATCGTCAACTTCCTGGGCACCTTGCAGAACGAATGGGCCGGCGCGCAGGCGTTCAGTTCCTTCGACACCTATCTCGCCCCCTTCATCCGCAAGGACAACCTGCCCTACGAGCAGGTGCTCCAGTGCATCCAGGAGCTTGTCTACAATCTCAACGTGCCCTCCCGCTGGGGCACGCAGACCCCCTTCACGAACCTGACCTTCGACTGGACCTGCCCGGAGGACCTGCGCGACCAGGTGCCGGTGATCGGCGGCGAGGAGATGGACTTCACCTACGGCGAGCTTCAGGCCGAGATGGACCTGATCAACCGCGCCTACATGGAGGTGATGACCCGGGGCGACAGCAAGGGGCGGGTCTTCACCTTCCCGATCCCGACCTACAACATCACGCCCGACTTCCCCTGGCAGAGCGAGAACGCCGACCGGCTGTTCGAGATGACGGCCAAGTACGGGCTTCCCTATTTCCAGAACTTCGTCAATTCCGAGCTGAAGCCGAACATGGTCCGCTCCATGTGCTGCCGGCTCCAGCTCGATCTCAGCGAGCTGCTGAAGCGCGGCAACGGCCTGTTCGGCAGCGCCGAGCAGACCGGCTCGCTGGGCGTGGTGACGGTCAACTGCGCGCGCCTGGGCTATCTGCACAAGGGCGACGAGGCGGCCCTGTTCCGCGCCCTGGACGAGATGCTGGACGTCAGCCGCACCAGCCTGGAGATCAAGCGCAAGGTGATCCAGCACCACATGGACAACGGGCTGTTCCCGTACACCAAGCGCTACCTGGGCACGCTGCGGAACCATTTCTCGACGCTGGGCGTGAACGGCATCAACGAGATGATCCGCAACTTCACGGACGATGCCGAGGACGTGACGACCGAGCGGGGCTACGCCTTCGCCGTCCGCTTCCTGGACCATGTGCGCGCCCGCATCGTGCAGTTCCAGGAAGAGACGGGCAACATGTACAACCTGGAGGCCACCCCGGCGGAGGGCACGACCTACCGTTTCGCCAAGGAGGACCAGAAGCGCTTCCCCGGCATCCTCCAGGCCGGCACGGCGGACCAGCCCTACTACACCAATTCCAGCCAGCTTCCCGTCGGCTTCACGGACGATCCGTTCGAGGCGCTGGAGCGGCAGGAGGAGTTGCAGCGCAAGTACACCGGCGGCACCGTCCTGCACCTCTACATGGGCGAGCGGGTGTCCTCGGCCGACGCCTGCCGCAAGCTGGTGCGGCGCGCGCTGGAGAATTTCCGCCTGCCCTACATCACCGTGACGCCCACCTTCTCGATCTGCCCCAAGCACGGCTATATCGAGGGCGAGCACGCCTTCTGCCCCAAGTGCGACGCCGAGCTGATCGCCCGCAAGCGGCAGACCTGCGCCGCGGCCGAGTGAGCGCCGCGGCACCGCATCGCCGGAACACCGGCCCGATCCCCCGACCCCCGGACAAGAGGACCCGACCCATGAGCTGCATGACCGAGACCGCCGAGATCGTCCTGAAGGACGAGGAGCGCCAGCCCTGCGAGATCTGGACCCGCGTGATGGGCTATCACCGCCCGGTCTCCTCCTTCAATTTCGGCAAGAAGGGCGAGTTCGCCGAACGCCGCTACTTCGCCGAGGCGAAGGCGGACCTCGGGGCCTGACGAAAGCGCATCCGGTGGCCGACCTCCGCGTCGGCGGCCTGTCCCGACTGTCCACCTGCGACTGGCCGGGCGAACTGGTCGCCACCGTCTTCTGCCAGGGCTGCCCCTGGGCCTGCCCCTACTGCCACAACCCGGACCTGCTGCCCGCCCGCGGGCAGCGGGAACTGGCGTGGGAGCAGGTGCTGGCCTTCCTGGAGGGGCGCCGCGGCCTGCTGGACGGCGTCGTCTTCTCCGGCGGGGAGGCGACGCTCCAGGCCGCGCTGCCCGATGCCATGCGGACGGTGCGGGGGATGGGCTTCCGCATCGGCCTGCACACGGGCGGTCCCTATCCCGAGCGGCTGGCGGACCTGCTGCCGCTCCTGGACTGGGTGGGCTTCGACGTGAAGGCCCCCTTTGCGGAGTACGAGCGGATCACCGGCGCCTCCGGCAGCGGGGAGCGGGCGCGCGAGAGCCTGCGCCTGCTGCTGGACGCCGGCATCGCCTGCGATGTCCGCACCACCGTGCATCCGCGCCTGCTGGACGCGGCGGCGCTGGAGCGGCTGCGCGCCGATCTCGACGCGCTGGGCGTCCGGCAGCACCGCCTGCAGCCCTTCCGGGCCACGGGCTGCCGGCCCGACCAGCTTGCCCGCCTCTCAGGAGATGCGCCGTGCGCCGCGAGACCAGCCTGATCGACCTGATCTTCCCGGGCGATACCAACCACCACGGCACCCTGTTCGGCGGCGCCGCGCTGGCGCACATGGACAAGGTGGCCTTCATCGCCGCCACCCGGCACGCGCATGTCGATTTCGTCACGGCGTCCTGCGAGCGGATCGACTTCGCCGCCCCGGCGCAACTGGGCGAGATCGTGGAGGTCACGGGCCGCATCGCCCGCGTCGGCCGGCGCTCCCTGACGGTGGAGGTCGATCTCGTGGCCGAGGCGCTGCTGACCGGGGAGCGGCGGCTCTGCACCCGCGGCCGCTTCAACATGGTCTCGGTGGACCGGGACGCGGCGGTGCCGCCGCTGGAGGAAGCGGCGGAGGAACCGCAGGCGGTCGGTGTCCGCATGGTGGAACTGGTCTTCCCCGACCAGGCCAGCCACAACCACATCCTGTTCGGCGGCCATGCCATGGCGCAGATGGGCAAGGCGGCCTTCGTCGCCGCGACCCGCCACTGCCGCCGCGCCGTCGTGCTCGCCGCCTCGAAGCGGCTGGACTTCACCAGCCCCGTGAAGGTGGGGGAGATCATGGAGATCGAGGCCGCCGTCACCGGCACCGGGACCAGCTCCATGCAGGTGACGGTCGATCTCTGGGGGGAGAACCTGAAGACCGGCGAGCGTCGCAAGGCGGCCGAGGGCGTCTTCGTCATGGTCGCCCTGGACGCGGACCAGCGGCCGACGCCGGTCCGTCCGCTCTGACCGGGACCCGCCGGCCGCCCGGTCAGGAGACGGGATCGGCCGCCAGCCGGCGCCAGGGCAGCACGTAGCGTTCCTCGCCCTCGCTGCCGTAGAGGCCCTGGACGCGGTAGGCCGCTTCCAGGTTCGGGCGGGCCAGCACCGCCTCCGGCTCCCCGTCCGCCACCACCCGTCCGCTGCCCAGCAGCACCAGCCGGTCGCAGAAGCGCGCGGCCAGCGGCAGGTCGTGCAGCACGGCGACCACCAGCCGTCCCGTGGCGGCGATGCCGCGCAGCAGCTCCATGACCTGAAGCTGGTGGTAGGGGTCCAGCGCCGCCACCGGCTCGTCCGCCAGCAGGATCGGCGCCTCCACCGCCAGCGCACGGGCCAGCATCACCCGCGCCCGCTCCCCGCCGGAGAGCGAGGTGATGGTGCGGGGGGCGAAGGCGGCGGCGTCCGCCGTCTCCATCGCGCGGGCGATGGCGGCCTCGTCCTCCGGCGTCGGCCGCCCCAGGGGGCCAAGATGCGGCAGCCGCCCCAGGGCGACGACATGGTAGGCGTCCAGCGGCCAGTGGACCGTGTGGCCCTGCGGCAGATAGGCGACGGTGTTCGCCAGCTCCCGCCGGGAATAGGCGGAAAGCGGCCGGCCGGCGATCCGCACCTGCCCGGACTCCAGCGGCAGCAGGCCGGCGATGGCGCGGACCAGCGTGGACTTGCCGGCGCCGTTCGGCCCGATCAGTCCGACCACCTCGCCGGCGCCGGCCGACAGCCCGATCGCCTCCAGGATCGGCCGGCCGCCCAGGCGGACGCCGGCCCCCTCGACATGCAGGATCGTCATGGCATCGCGTCCGTGGCGGGGCGGGAAAGGGGCGGCGTGGAACAGGCGTCCATCAGAGGTCTCCGTCGGCGGACGGGAGGGTAGCCGGGACGGCCCCGGCATGCACCTCCCATCGCCGCAGCCGGGTCATGCGATGCAGGCGACAACAGAGGGCAGAGGGGGGCAGGGGGGCCTACCAGGAGCGCCGTGCCTTGAGAAGCTGGCTCAGGAAGATCGGCACGCCCAGCAGCGCCGTCACCACCCCCAGCCGGATCTCGTTCGCCGTCGGCAGCATCCGCACCAGCAGGTCCGCCAGCACCAGCAGCAGCGCCCCGGCCAGGGCCGAGGGCAGCAGCAGGCGCGACGGGCGCTGCCCGACCACGGCCCGGACCATGTGCGGGATCACCAGCCCGACGAAGCCGATGGCGCCGCTGACCGCCACCGCGGCGCCCACGCCGATGGCGACGCCCAGCATCAGCCGGACCCGCACGCGGGCAAGGTTGCAGCCCAGCGACCGCGCAGCCTCCTCCCCCAGGGTCAGGGCGTCCAGGGCGCGCCCGTCCCAGAGCAGCAGCACCGCCCCCACCCCGATCAGCGGCAGGGCCAGGACCACATGGGTCATGCTGCGGTCCTCCAGCGAGCCCAGCAGCCAGAAACTGATCTCTGCCGCCGCGAAGGGGGAGGGGGCGAGGTTCAGCGTCAGGGAGATCAGGGCGCCGCAGAGCGTGCCCACGGCCAGCCCCGCCAGCACGACGGAGAGCGCGCTCTCCGCCCGCGCCGCCAGCAGCATGACGCCGGCGATGGCCGCCATGGCCGCACCGATCGCCATCAGCGGCAGCGCCAGCGGCATGGTGGCGGCGAACCCGTTGTAGAGCGCGACCACGGCCCCCAGGGCGGCGGCGTTGGAGACGCCCAGCACCGACGGCTCGGCCAGCGGGTTGCGCAGATAGCCCTGGAGCGAGGCCCCGGCCAGCCCCAGCATGGCGCCCGCGCCCAGCCCGACCAGCAGGCGCGGCAGGCGCAGCTTCTGCATCACCGCCACGACCAGCGGATCGCCCTGGCCGACCAGTCCGGCCAGCGCGTCGCCGGCGGCGATGTCCGCCGGCCCGGCCAGCAGCGACAGGAGCGCCGCGGCCAGAAGGGCCACTGCCAGCAGCGGCACGAATCCGGGCCGGCCCGCCGGCGGGCGCACGGTCGCCGGCAGAGGGGCGGCGGGGGCCGCGGTCCGGGGCGGGGCGCCGGCGCGGTGCAGGTCGGGAGCAGGCGTCATGGGGCGGGCCCCTGGCTTCAGCGGTCGGGACGGACCGGATCGCGTCCGGGCGCGTCGCTCGATAGCCGCCGCCCGCCGTGGGTGCAAGTCCTTCGTCCAGAAGTCGGGGGCCGCACAGTCCGCGCGGTGGCCGGAAAGCCGGCCCGGGATGGACAAGCCGGGCTGAATCCCGGATGTGTAGGGAAGAGAAGCCGGGGACGTCCGCCCGGCCCGACGGTGATCCACCATGTTCCGACTGCTGCCCCGACTTCTGCCGGCTGCGCTTCTGCTGCTGCCGGTCCTGCTGTTCCCGCCCGCGGCCGTGGCCCAGGAGGCGCCGCCGCGGCGGATCGTCTCCATGAATCTCTGCGCCGACCAGTTCCTGGTGGATCTGGCGGACCGCGACCAGGTGCTGGCGCTGTCGGAATATGCGCGCGATCCGATCCTCTCCAGCATCGCGGAGCGTGCCCGCTCCTGGCCGGTCGGCCGCGGCACGGCGGAAGAGGTGCTGGCCCTGAAGCCTGACCTCATCATCGCCAGCCGCCTGCGCCGGCAGGAGACGCGCGCGCTGCTGGCCGGGTTCCAGATCAAGGTGCTGGAACTGGGGACGGCGCGCACCTTCGAGGAGATCGTGGCGCAGGCGCGCACCATCGCCGCGGCGGTCGGCCATCCGGAGCGGGGGGAGGCGCTGGTGGCCCGGATGCGGGCCGTGCTCGATGCCCTGCCGGCGCCGGCGGAGACGCGGCCGGTCGCGGTCCACTACCAGCGCCGCGGCTTCGTCAGCGGCGGCGAGACGCTGATGGACGAGATCATGGGGCGGGCCGGGCTGGTCAACATGGCCCGGTCCCTGGACGGCGCCTTCGTCGTCCGCGTGCCGCTGGAACGGATCGTGACGACGGCGCCGGAGTATCTGCTGCTGACCACCGCCCCGGTCGAGAGCCCCGACCTGGGCAGCGACATGCTGGAGCACCCGGTGCTGTCCGGGCTCTACGGGCCGGAACGGCGGCTGGAACTGCCCGAAGCCGTCGCCATGTGCGGCGGCCCCGCCTATCCGGAGGCGGTCGCCAGCCTGATGGCCCAGCTCGGGCGGGGGCGGGCGGCGCCCACCCCCTGACGGGTCAGGAACGCCGCTACCAGCGTGTAGGCTTGGGATTGCGGTCGTCGAAGCCGCGCTGGTGCCAGTAGGGATAGGCCGGCGTGCGCTGGCTCGCCGCCTCCAGCCGGGCCACCTGCTCCGGGCTCAGGCTCCAGCCCACAGCCCCCAGGTTCTGGCGGAGCTGCTCCTCGTTGCGGGCGCCGATGACGACATTGCACACGGTCGGCCGGGTCAGCAGCCAGTTCAGGGCGACCTGCGGGATGCTCCTGCCGACCTCTTCCGCCACTGCCTCCAGGGCATCGACGACGGTATAGAGGTACTCGTCCTCCACCTCCGGGCCGCCGACGGCGCCGCCCATGGCGATGCGCCCCTCCGTCGCCGGCCGGCCGCGGCGGATCTTGCCGGTCAGCCGGCCCCAGCCCAGGGGGCTCCAGATCATCAGGCCGACGCCCTGGTCCAGGCCGAGCGGCATCAGCTCCCATTCGTAGTCGCGGCCGATCAGCGAATAATAGGCCTGGTACACGACGTAGCGGCCGAGCCCGTACTTCTCCGACACGGCCAGCGACTTCATCAACTGCCAGCCGGAGAAGTTGGAAGCGCCGATATAGCCGATCTTGCCGGCCCGGATCAGGTCGTCCAGCGCCCGCAGCGTCTCCTCCACCGGGGTCAGGGCGTCGAAGGCGTGCATGAAGTAGAGGTCGATATGGTCCGTGCCCAACCGGCGCAGGCTGTCCTCGCAGGACCGGATCAGGTGGTGGCGGGAGGAGCCGACCTGGTTCGGACCCTCCCCCATGGCGAAGGTCGCCTTGCTGGAGATCAGCACCTTGTCGCGCCGGCCCTTGAGGGCCTGGCCCAGGATCTCCTCCGAGGCGCCGCCGGAATAGACGTCCGCCGTGTCGAAGAAATTGACGCCTGCCTCCAGGCAGATATCGACGAGGCGGGTGGCTTCCGCCACGTCGGTCCTGCCCCAGCGCTCGAAGAAGGCGTTGCCGCCGCCGAAGGTGCCGGTGCCGAGGCTGAGGACGGGCACCTTCAGGCCGGAGCGGCCGAGCTGGCGATGTTCCATGGGACCCTCATGATGGGTGACGGGCGGGCGGGAGGAAGACGGCACCGCCGCCCGCCTCCGCTTGCCCCTGGCGAACAGATATGTCCGCCGTTCCGCCCGTACCATCCCCCGGATGCGGCTCCCCGGTCCCGGGGGGCGCCGCCGGCCCGCCTCAGGCCAGGACCGTCTGCCGCGGCAGCATGCTTCCCGTCTCCCGCAGCCGCAGGTGCCAGGAGAACGCCTCCTCCAGCAGGTGCGGGGTGTGGCCGCCCCGGGCCGAGGCCGCCTTGAAGTAGTCGGAGGCCAGCTCGCGGTAGGTGGGGTGGACGCAGTTGCGGATGATCGTCGCCGCCCGTTCCCGCGGCGCCAGCCCGCGCAGGTCGGCCAGCCCGACCTCCGTCACCAGGATGTCCACGTCATGCTCGCAATGGTCCACATGGCTGACCATGGGCACGACGCTGGAGATGGTGCCGCCCTTGGCCAGCGACTTGGTGACGAAGATCGACATGTAGGCGTTGCGGGCGAAGTCGCCCGAGCCGCCGACGCCGTTCATCATGTGGGTGCCGCCGACATGGGTGGAGTTGACGTTCCCGTAGATGTCGAACTCCAGCGCCGTGTTGACGGCGATGACGCCCAGCCGCCGCACCACCTCGGGGTGGTTCGAGACCTCCTGCGGGCGCAGCACCAGCTTCGGCTTGTAGTGTTCGAGCCGGTTCAGCACGTCGCGCTGCCGTTCCGGCCCCAGCGTGATGGAGGAACCCGAGGCGAAGCGCAGGCAGCCGGCGTCGAACAGGTCGAAGGTGCTGTCCTGCAGGACCTCGCTGTACATGGTGAGGCCCGAGAACGGGCCGTCCGCCAGCCCCTGCATCACGGCGTTGGCGATGCTGCCGATGCCGGCCTGGAGCGGGGAGAGCGACGGGCCGAGCCGGCCCTTGCGCACCTCCGACTGGAGGAATTCCGTCAGATGACCGGCGATGGCGGTCGTGTCCGCATCGCCGGGCAGGATGCTGGCGGCGCTGTCGGTGCGGTCGGTGACGACGATGGCGGCGATCTTCGCCGGATCGACCGGGATGTAGGGCACGCCCGGCCGGCTTTCGGGTTGCAGCACGGGGATCGGATCGCGGTGCGGCCGCCGGGTCGGGATGTAGATGTCGTGCAGCCCCTCCAGCGCCGCCGGCTGCGACAGGTTCAGCTCCACGATCACCTTCTCCGCCAGGATGGCGAAGGTGGCGGTGTTGCCGACGCTGGTGGTCGGGATGATGCCGCCCTCCTCGGTGATCGCCGCCGCTTCGACGATGGCGACATCAACCGGCCCCATCTGGCGGGAGCGCAGCAGTTCCACCGTCTCCGACAGGTGCTGGTCGATGAACATCACCTCGCCGCGGTTGATGGCGCTGCGCAGCGTCGGGTCCGCCTGGAAAGGCAGGCGGCGGGCCAGGGCCTTCGCCTCCGTCAGCTCCCGGTCCACGTTGCCGCCCAGCGAGGCGCCGGTCATCAGCGTGATCTTCAGCGGGTCGTGCAGGGCACGGGCAGCGATGGCGGCAGGCACGGCCTTGGCGTCGCCGGCCCTGGTGAACCCGCTCATCCCGACGGTCATGCCGTCGCGGACATGCAGGGCTGCCTCCTCGGCGTCAGTGATGCGGTCCCAGAGCGACTTCAGGCGGATGCGGTCCCGGGGCATTCCCTTCCTCGTTGTTGTCGGCACACAGGTCCGCTGCCGCGGGTGGTCCCCCCGGCTAGGACGGATCGCCGGTCCGGTCCGGCGGTCAGGACTTCCCTGATGTTGCCGGAACCGGGGCGCCGATGGCGTAAGCCAACCTAGCCAACTGGAATGTTTGAAACATCAGGATTTTCGGCGGGCGTGCCATGCTTTCAGCGACCGATCGGCGCAGCGACCTTCATTCCGCCCCAGGCCCGGTGGCGAAACGGGTCAGGTAGCCGGCCGCCAGCCGCTTCCATTCCGCCAGCAGCAGCGGGAACAGCTCGGGATCGTCGCACTCGATCGCCAGGGCTTCCAGGTGGGTGTAGACCTGCACGGTCGTCCGGGCCACCGCCTCCACCTCCGGGGCGGAGGCGTCGGGCCGCAGCGCCGCGAGCGTCCGGCGCAGGGCCGCCACCATGCGGGCGTTGGAGGTGGCGAGCACGGCCGCCAGTTCCGGCACCGTCCGCACCGCCCGGAACAGGCGCCGCGGCCCCGGCTCCCGCCGGTAGGTTTCGATGATGGTCTCGATGCCCTCGTCCACGGCGCGGACGATGGCCTGCGGCTCCATGCCGCCGGCCATCAGGGCCTCCAGCCGGGTGTCAACCCGGTCCATGGAGCGCCGCGCCAGTTCCGACAGGATGGCGAACTTGTTGGGAAAGTAGCGGTAGACAAGCCCGACGGGCACGCCGGCCCGGGCGGCGATCAGGGTGGTCGTGATCTCCCCCGCCTCGCGCTCCATCAGCAGCGCCAGCGTGGCGTCCAGGATGGCGTCGCGCCGCATCAGGGCCCGGCGCTGCTGCGGGATGGTGCGGCTGCCCAGATCGACCGCGCCCGCCGCCTCCCTCCCTCCCGGCCGCTCCCCGGCAGCCGGCCGCCCCGCCCGCTTCCCGGAGGTCCCGATCCGCCCCGTTCCCATGCTCCGTTCCACCCTCCCGATCCCCCCGCTTAGGTGGTCCGGCACGCAGGCGTTGCAAGCGGGTCTGTCCGTCCTGAGGACGAAACTGAGAACGATTCAAGTCTCTGTTGCGGGCCGTCCGGAGGCGTGTCACGCTGCGACAAAAGGTCCGACCGGGCATCGACCCGGCGCGAAGAACGGGGGAGGGTGATGCGCAGGATGACGCTGGCGCTGTGCGCCATGCTGGCCGCCACACAACTGGCGGCCTGCGACCAGTCCGATCAGAAACAGGCCCAGGCGCCGCAGGCCGCGCCGCCCGGTCCGACGGCCTCGGGCGATCCGGGCGCCGGGGCCGCCGGCTTCCAGGACACGCTTCAGCAGAAGCTCCTGGATGCGAAGCCGGGCGATGTGATCCTGGTGCCCGCCGGTCGGCATGCCTTCGACCGCTCCCTCAGCCTGACGGTGGACGGGGTGACCCTGCGCGGCGAGGGCATGGACCGGAGCGTGCTCAGCTTCAAGGGCCAGATCGCCGGGGCGGAGGGGCTGCTGGTCAACGCCAGCGACTTCACCATCGAGGATCTGGCGATCGAGGATACCAAGGGCGATGCGCTGAAGATCAATGACGGGCGCAACATCGTCATCCGCCGCATCCGCACGGAATGGACGAACGGCCCCGATACGGAGAACGGCGCCTACGGCATCTATCCGGTGCAGACGACGAACGTGCTGGTGGAGGACAGCGTCGCCATCGGTGCGTCGGATGCCGGCATCTATGTCGGCCAGTCGCGCGACGTGGTGGTGCGGCGCAACCGGGCCGAACTGAACGTCGCCGGCATCGAGATCGAGAACACGGTGAACGCCGACGTCTACGAGAACGTGGCGACCCGCAACACCGGCGGCATCCTGGTCTTCAACATGCCGAACCTGCCGGTGGCCGGGCATGGCACGCGGGTCTTCAACAACCGGGTCTTCGCCAACAACACCGGCAACTTCGCCGCCAAGGGCGCCGCCGTCGCCTCGGTGCCCGCCGGCACGGGCATCATCGTGAACTCCAACGACGAGGTGGAGATCTTCGCCAACGAGGTCGCCGACAACGATACGGCGAACATCATCATCTCCAGCTACTTCTCCACCGGCTACATGAACCAGTACGGCGTGGCGGAGAACTTCGACCCCTATCCCGAACGCATCTTCATCTACGACAACCGCTTCTCCGGCGGCGGCGGCTCGCCTGACGGGATCGAGCTGAAGACCCTGAAGACGCTGCTCTACGGCCCGTTCGGGCGGTTTCCGGACATCCTCTGGGACGGCTGGGTCGATCCGAAGAAGCTGGTGGACGGAAAGCTGCCGCCGGAGCTGGCGATCTGCGTCGCCAACGGCGAGGCACAGATGCTGAACGTGGACGGACCCGACGGCAACAGGAACCCGGGCGTGGACATGGCCGCGCATGACTGCACCCTGCCCAGGCGCGCGCCGGTGGAACTGGCGCCCCCGCTGGACCAGCTGACGAAGAAGGGGGCGTGATGCGCGCGCGGGTCCGCGGGATCGCGCTCGCCGCCGCCCTGCTGGCGGCGACCGGGTGCGACGGGGGGGACGGAACGTCGGCGCCGGCCGGCCCGTCCGCCGTCGTCTTCCATGCCGGGGACAACCCTGAACGCCTGAGCGACTGGGGCGTGCTGCCGGTTGCCGGCGGGCGGCTGACCCTGGCGGGGGGCGTCGTGCCCTACGATCTGGCGACGCCGCTCTTCACCGATCATGCCGGCAAGCTGCGCACGATCTGGATGCCGGCCGGCACCTCCGCCCGCTACGACGCGACGGCAACCTTCGACTTCCCCGTCGGCACCGTCATCACCAAGACCTTCTACTATCCCCGGGCCGGGGCGGAGGAGGGACTCGTCGCGCCCGGCGACCGGGCCGCCGGCCAGGGCGGGGCCAGTCAGGGCGGGTTTGGGCTGGACCTGTCGCGGGTCCGGCTGATCGAGACGCGGGTCCTGGTCCGGCGGGAGAGCGGCTGGGCGGCGCTGCCCTATCTCTGGGATGCCGACCAGAAGGACGCCCGCCTGCACCGGACGGGCGCCGTCATCCCGCTCACGCTGGCACGGGAGGACGGCGGCCGGGAACGCTTCGCCTACGTGATGCCGAACGCCAACCAGTGCGCCGGCTGCCATGTGGACAATCTGGCCAGCCGGGCCTTCCAGCCGATCGGTCCCAAGGCGCGCCACCTGAACATCGAGTTCGACTATCCCGGCGGCCGGGAGAACCAGCTCCGCCATCTGGCGGCGGCCGGCTACCTGACCGGCACGCCGGAACCGGCGGCCGCCCCGCGCAGCGCCGACTGGCGCGACCCGGCGCAGCCGCTGGAGGCGCGGGCGCGGGCCTATCTCGACATCAACTGCGGCCACTGCCACAACCCGGCGGGGGCGGCGAAGACCTCCGGCCTGCATCTCGGGCCGGAGGTGACGGACGCGCGCGAACTGGGCTTCTGCAAGCCGCCGGTGGCGGCCGGGCAGGGCACCGGCGGGCACCGCTTCGACATCGTGCCGGGCCGGCCGGACGAGTCCATTCTGGTCTACCGTCTGGCCTCGGTGAAGCCCGGTGCCATGATGCCGGAGCTGGGGCGGACGCTGGCGCACGACCAGGGTGTCGCCCTGATCCGCGACTGGGTTGCTGCCATGGCGGGCCGCTGCGACTGAGGCATACCCGCGGGAGAGGGCGGAGGGGAGACGCGGGCAGAGGACGAAGGGGCGCCCGCAGGACAAGAGCCTTCACAGGACAAGAACACTGCCGAGCACAACAGCAACAAGGTGCCCGCTGCCCCTCCGGCCGGCCCTCCCGGCGCGGGGGGGACCGCGGGCCGGAAAAGGGGGGAGCATGGAGAAGAGACGGGAAACCTGCGCGCCGGGGTCGGTTGCGTGTCCATCCACCGCCGCGCCCGCCGTGCCGCGGCGTCATCCGGCGGTGCGCGCCGGGCTGGCTGGCCTCGTGGCGCCGGTCGCGCTCATCCAGACGGCGGGCATGGCAACGGCCCTGGCGCAGACGGCGCCGGAGCCCCGCGCCGCGGTGGAGGGTCCCCAGCGGCGGGCCGCCGTGGAGGAAATCGTCGTCACCGCGCAGCGCCGGCAGCAGTCGGCGCAGGATGTGCCGATCAGCCTCCAGGTCGTGGACTCCGCCCGCATCGAGCGGGTGGCCGCGCAGGACATGGGCGACCTCGCCGCTTTCGTGCCCGGCCTCCAGGTCAAGGCGGACAGCCCGACCCAGCCGAAATACACGATCCGCGGCGTCGTCACCGACGATTTCGGCGTCGGCACGGACCCGGCCGTCGGCATCTATGTGGACGGCTTCTATTCGGCCCGCTCCGGCGCCTCGCTGCTGGCCTTCAACGATGTCGAGCGGATCGAGGTGCTGAAGGGGCCGCAGGGCACCCTGTTCGGCCGCAACTCCGCCGCCGGCGCCGTCTCCATCATCACCCGCAAGCCGTCGGACGAGGCGGAGGGGCGCTTCCTCTTCCGCGTCGGCAGCTACGACAAGCGCCGGGCCGAGGCGATGATGAACCTGCCGGCCGGCGACGATCTGGCGCTGCGCGTCAATGCCGTGTTCAACCAGCGCGACGGCTGGCTGAAGGACGACGCCACCGGGGAGGGCCTGTCGCGGGAGGACAACTGGGCCACCCGCGCCGCCCTGCGCTGGGGGCCCACGGCCGGGACCAACGCGATCCTGACCTGGGAGCATGAGGAACTGGACCAGGACGCGCGGCCGGCGATCAGTGTCATCGACGTGCCGCCGTTCCCGGGGCGCCCGTCGCTGCCCTACAATCCCGCGACCTTCATCGACCCGCGCGACGGGCCGGTGCTGAACGACGTCATCGACAACCATGAGACGCGGGAGCTGGACAGCGTCACCCTGACCCTGACCCACCCGCTGAGCTGGGGCGAGCTGGCCTCGCTGACGGCGTTCCGCCACTTCGAGACGGAGAACCGCGAGGACGAGGACGGCACCAACCGGCGCGACCTCTATTTCGACACCAACAACATCGAGGACAACACGAGCTTCTACCAGGAATTCAAGCTGTCGGGCGCGGCCGGGCCGGTGGACTGGGTCGCCGGCGCCAGTTTCTGGCACGAGAAGGCGGAGCAGCAGGCCAGCACCAGCGCCACGACCGACTCCATCAACGCCGTGCTGGGCAATATCGGTGTCGGCACGCCCTTCTCCGACCTGGACAACTTCGTCCTGATCCCCTTCGGCATCCCGTTCCGGCTGCTCGGCAACAGCTGGAACGAGACGATGGCGAACGAGGGCACCTTCAAGGCCTATGCCGTCTATGGCGATGCCATCTGGCACGTCACCGACCGGCTGAACCTGACGCTCGGCGGCCGCCTGACCTATGACAAGAAGACCTTCTCCTGGTTCAACGGCCCGCGTCTGGCGCCGGAACTGGACGAGACGATCCGGACGCTGGCGGACCTCGGCGTGCTCGACCTCGCCGGCGTCCCGCCGGAGGCGCTGCGCTTCGACGTGGTGTTCGATGTCGGCGCGCTGGAAGGGCGCAAGGTGGAACTGTCGGACAGTTGGACCGACTTCAGCCCCCGCGTCGTGCTGGACTACGCCCTGACGGACAGCGTCATGGCCTATGCCTCCTACACCCAGGGCTACAAGGCCGGCGGCTTCAACAGCGTGGAACCGCTGTCCCGCTTCGACAACGAGAAGGTCCGCAACTACGAGATCGGCGTGAAGACCAGCTTCCCGGAGACCGGACTTCAGGTCAACGTCGCCGGCTACAAATACTTCTACGACGACAAGCAGCGGGTCCGGCTGGTGCAGGAGACCTCCGGCTCCAGCGTGCCGCAGTACATCGTGGAGACCAGCGACGACAAGGCGGTGGGTATCGACCTCGACGCCCTCTGGCGCCCGATCGACCCGCTGGAGATCAATCTGGCCGTCTCCTGGATCGATGCGGAGATCGACAGCAAGGTGACGCGGGAGGGGCTGGACCTGTCCGGCCAGCCGACGGGGGAGCCGCGCTGGACGCTCTCCGGCGGGGCGGCGTGGACGCAGCCGCTGGGCGACGGGGCCACGGTGCAGGTCGCCGTGCAGCACGCCTACCGCGGCGCCCCGCGCTGCAACACGGAGTCACTGGCTGTCGGCACCTGCGGCGACATCCTGCCCTTCGATGTCGGCGGGCCTTACCACCGCACCGACCTGCGCGTCGCCTGGACCAGCGCCAGCGGCGCCTACACGGTGGCGGCTTTCGCCAACAACGTGTTCGACAACCGCTATGTCACCTCGCTCAACCGGCTGACGGCCGACACGCTGGGCACGGTGTTCTCGGCCCTGTCCGAACCGCGCATGCTCGGCGTCGATTTCGCCGTCCGCTTCTGAGCGTGCGCTTCTGACCATGCGCTTCTGACCATCCGCCCCTCCGGGTGCCTGTCACCCGGGGGGCGGGGCGTCCCTGCCGCCCCCGCCTGACCGGCGCTGCCGGGCTGCGGCCGGTTCGGGCTTGGCTTATACAAACATTCGTGTATGTTTGTGGCGTTGCCCGCCGGGGAGCGCCACCATGCGCCGCACCAAGGAAGACGCGGAACGGACACGCGAACGCATCCTCGATGCGGCCGAGACCGTGTTCTACGACCGCGGCGTCGCCCGCACGACGCTGGAGCAGGTGGCGCACGCCGCGGGCGTTACCCGGGGCGCCATCTACTGGCATTTCGACAGCAAGGCCACCTTGCTGGAGGCCGTCCACCAGCGCGTCCGCCAGCCGCTGACGGACCTGCTCTACCGCATGATCGACGACGATCCGCCAGACGCGCTCGCGCGCGTGGAGGCGCAGGCCAGCGACGTCATTCTCCGGCTCTACCAGGACGACCGGACCCGGCGGGTCATGACCATCGTGCTGCTGAAATGCGAGCAGACGGAGGAGATGGCGGCCATCCTGGAGCATGAGCAGGCCCAGCGGCAGAAGTTCCTGACGTCCCTGGCCCGTTTCTTCGCCCGTCTTCAGGACCGCGGTCTCATCGCTCCCGGCGTGCCGGAGGTGCAGGCGTCGGCCCTGCATGCCTTCATGCTGGGCCTCTTCAGCGACGTGCTGCGCTTTCCTGCCCACTTCCCGACACCTGACCATGCCCTGGCGCAGGTCCGGTACTTCTTTACCATCTTCGCGCCACGGCGCGGGGAAGCCCCGCCCGGCGGGGTCGCAACCTCTGGGGTTTTGCCATGAACGCTACATTGAAGTCCTGGGGGCTGCGCCTGGGGGTGGTGGCCATCGTCGCCGCCGTGGGCGTGCCGCTCTGGCGCTCCTTGCAGCCCGACGCGCTTCCGGAAGGCTTCGCCGCCGGCAACGGCCGGATCGAGGCGGTGGAGATCGACGCCGCCGCCAAGATCGCCGGCCGTGTGAAGGACATCCTGGTGAACGAGGGCGATTTCGTCACCGCGGGCCAGGTGCTGGCGGTGATGGACACGGCCGTGCTCGACGCCCAGCTCAAGGAGGCGCAGGCGCAGCTCCGTCAGGTTGAGATCGCCGTGGAGACGGCCCGCTCCCTGGTCACCCAGCGGCAGGCCGAGCGGGAGGCGGCGGTCGCCGTCGTGGCGCAGCGCGAGGCCGAGCTGGTGGCGGCGCAGAAGCGTCTTGCCCGCAGCCAGGACCTCGGCACCCGCGGCAACATCTCGCCGCAGCAGATCGACGACGACCGCGCCGAGTTCCAGAGCACCAAGGCCGCCGTCGCTGCGGCGAAGGCCAACCTCGCGGCGGCCGACGCGGCGATCGGCTCCGCCACCTCCCAGGTGGTCGGGGCGGAAGCGCAGGTGGAGGCGACCCGCGCCACCCTCCAGCGCATCCAGGCCGACATTGACGACAGCACCCTGCGCGCCCCGCGCGACGGCCGGGTGCAGTACCGCGTGGCCCAGCCCGGCGAGGTGCTGTCGGCCGGCGGGGCCGTGCTGAACATGGTCGATCTCGCCGATGTCTACATGACCTTCTTCCTGCCCACCGCCGACGCCGGCCGGGTGGCCCTGGGCGGGGAGGCGCGGATCGTGCTGGATGCGGCCCCGAACCTCGTCATCCCGGCCTCGATCTCCTTCGTGGCCGATGTCGCCCAGTTCACCCCGAAGACGGTGGAGACGGCGGAGGAGCGGCAGAAGCTGATGTTCCGCGTCAAGGCCCGCATCCCCGCTGACCTGCTGAAGCGCCACATCACCAGCGTGAAGACGGGCCTGCCGGGCATGACCTATGTCCGCCTGGATCCTGGCGCCGACTGGCCCGCCGAGCTTCAGGTGAGGCTGCCCAATGGCTGACCGCCCCGACCCGGAGGCGCCGGTCGTGCGGCTCCGCGGCGTCACCCAGCGCTTCGGCAGGGTGGCGGCGCTGGACGGGATCGACCTCGACATCCCGGCCGGGTGCATGATCGGGCTGATCGGGCCGGACGGCGTGGGCAAGTCCACGCTGCTGTCCCTGATCGCGGGCGCCCGCGTCATCCGCGGCGGCCGGGTGGAGGTGCTGGGCGGGGACATGGCCTCGGCCGGGCACCGGCGGCTGGTCTGTCCGCGCATCGCCTTCATGCCCCAGGGCCTGGGCAAGAACCTCTATCCCACCCTGTCGGTCGCCGAGAACCTGGAGTTCTTCGGCCGGCTGTTCGGGCACGATGCCGCCGAATGCCGCCGGCGCATCCTGGACCTGACCCGCAGCACCGGCCTTGCCCCCTTCCTGGACCGGCCCGCCGGCAAGCTCTCGGGCGGCATGAAGCAGAAGCTGGGGCTCTGCGGTGCGCTGATCCACGACCCCGACCTGCTGATCCTGGACGAACCCACCACGGGCGTCGATCCGCTCTCCCGGCGGCAGTTCTGGGACCTGATCGACCGCATCCGGCGCGACCGGCCGGGCATGAGCGTGCTGGTCGCCACCGCCTACATGGAGGAGGCGGCGCGCTTCGACTGGCTGGTGGCGATGGATGCCGGCCGCGTGCTGGCGACGGGGACACCGGCGGAGCTCTTGGCCCGCACCGGCAGCGAGACGCTGGAGGCCGCCTTCGTCCACCTGCTGCCGGAAGAGAAGCGGCGCGGCCATGCCGCGGTCGTGATCCCGCCGCGGACCGACGGGGACGGCGAGGACGGGATCGCCATCGAGGCGCAGGACCTGACCATGCGCTTCGGCGCCTTCACGGCCGTGGACCGGGTGAACTTCCGCATCCGCCGGGGCGAGATCTTCGGGTTCCTCGGCTCCAACGGCTGCGGCAAGACCACCACCATGAAGATGCTGACCGGCCTGCTGGCGCCCAGCGGGGGGCGGGCCTGGCTGTTCGGCAGGCCGGTCGCCCCCGACGACCTGGCGACCCGCAGCCGCGTCGGCTACATGTCCCAGGCCTTCTCGCTCTACACCGAACTGACGGTGCGGCAGAACCTGGACCTGCACGCCCGCCTGTTCCGCGTGCCCGTGGCCGAGGTGCCCGGCCGCGTGGCGGAGATGCTGGAGCGGTTCGGTCTGCGCGACGTGGCCGACGCCTTGCCCGAGGCGCTGCCGCTGGGCATGCGCCAGCGCCTGTCGCTGGCGGTGGCGATGATCCACAAGCCGGAGATGCTGATCCTGGACGAACCGACCTCCGGCGTCGATCCGGTGGCGCGCGACGGCTTCTGGCGCATCCTGGTGGAGCTGTCGCGGCGCGACCGGGTGACGATCTTCATCTCCACCCACTTCATGAACGAGGCGGAGCGCTGCGACCGCATCTCGCTCATGCATGCCGGGCGGGTGCTCGTCACCGGCGCCCCGGCCGAACTGGTGGCCGCCCGCGGCGCCGCCAGCCTGGAGGACACCTTCATCGGCTACCTGGAGGAGGCGGCCGGGCCGGAGGCCGCGCCCGCCGCCGGCGTGGAAAAGGATGCGGAAGCCGACGCCGCGGCGCCCGCCCGCGCCACGGTGGTGCGGCAGGGCTTCGATCCGGGCCGCACCCTCAGCTTCGCCCGGCGCGAGGCGCTGGAGCTGCGCCGCGATCCGATCCGGCTGACCCTGGCGCTGCTGGGCAGCGTCATCCTCATGCTGGTGATGGGGTACGGCATCAGCATGGATGTGGAAGACCTGACCTTCGCCGTGCTGGACCGCGACCAGACCGCCATCAGCCAGAACTACGCCCTCAACCTCTCCGGCTCCCGCTACTTCATCGAACAGCCGCCGTTGACGGACTACCAGGACCTGGACCGGCGCATGCGGGCCGGCCAGATCACCCTGGCCATCGAGATCCCGTCCGGCTTCGGCCGCGACATCGCCCGCGGCCGCCCGGTCGCCGTCGGGGCCTGGGTTGACGGCTCCATGCCGATGCGGGCGGAGACGGTGCGCGGCTACGTCCAGGGCATGCATGCCCAGTGGCTGGCCGGCAAGGCGGCGGAGGCCGGCCGCGCAGCGGAGGCGGCGGGGCTCGTGAACATCGAGACGCGCTACCGCTACAATCCCGATGTGCGCAGTCTGGTCGCCATGGTGCCGGCGGTCATCCCGCTTCTGCTCATCATGATCCCGGCCATGCTCGCCACGCTGGCCGTGGTGCGGGAGAAGGAACTGGGCTCCATCGTCAATTTCTACGTCACGCCGACGACGCGGCTGGAGTTCCTGCTGGGCAAGCAGATGCCCTACGTCGCGCTGTCCACCGTCAGCCTGCTGCTGCTGACGCTGCTCGCCGTGACCCTGTTCGGGGTGCCCTTCACCGGCAGTTTCTGGGCGTTCCTCGCCGGCGGGCTGCTCTATGTCGGGACAGCCACGGCGCTCGGCCTGCTCGTCTCCAGCTTCATCCGGAGCCAGATCGCCGCCGTCTTCGCCACCTCCATCCTGACCATCCTGCCGGCCGTCAGCTTCTCCGGCCTGACCAACCCGGTCTCCTCGCTGGAGGGGGCGGGCCGGCTGGTGGGCGAGGTGTTCCCGACGACGCATTTCCTCACCATCGCCCGCGGCACCTTCTCCAAGGCGCTGGGCTTCGCCGACCTGCAGGCGTCCTTCCTGCCGCTGATCGTGGCGAACATCGTCCTGGTGGCCCTGGCCGCCCTGCTGCTGAAGAAACAGGAGGGCTGAGCCATGCGCCCCGGCAACGTGCTCCAGCTCGGCGTCAAGGAACTGCGCAGCCTGCTGCGCGATCCGGTGATGCTGGTCCTGATCGCCTACGCCTTCACCCTCTCCATCTACACGGCGGCGAAGGCGCTGCCGGACACGCTCAACCTCGCTCCCATCGCCATCGTGGACGAGGACCGTTCGCCCCTGTCCAGCCGCATCGCCAGCGCCTTCTTCCCGCCCTACTTCCTGCCGCCCGCCCTGATCACCCAGGCGGAGATGGATGCCCGCATGGATGCGGGTCTGGACACCTTCGCGCTGGGCATTCCGCCCGACTTCCAGAGCGACCTGCTGGCCGGGCGCCGGCCGACGATCCAGCTCAACGTGGATGCCACCCGGATGAGCCAGGCCTTCACCGGCAACGGCTACATCCAGACCATCATCAGCGACGAGGTGACGGCCTTCGCCAAGCGCTACCGGGAGGTGGCGGAGATGCCCGTCGATCTGGCCCTGCGGCTGCGTTTCAATCCGGAGCTGAACCGGACCTGGTTCGGCTCGATCATGGAGGTGATCAACAACATCACCATGCTGTCCATCGTGCTCACCGGGGCGGCCCTGATCCGCGAGCGCGAGCATGGCACGGTGGAACATCTGCTGGTCATGCCGGTGACCCCGTTCGAGATCATGGCGGCCAAGGTCTGGTCCATGGGACTGGTCGTGCTGCTGGCCTGCACCGTCTCCTTGCTGTTCGTCGTGCGGGGGGCGCTGGAGGTGCCCGTCCAGGGCTCCGTCGCGCTGTTCCTGGCCGGGGCGGTGCTGCACCTCTTCGCCACCACCTCCATGGGCATCCTGCTGGCAACGGTGGCCCGCTCGATGCCGCAGTTCGGCCTGCTGCTGATCCTGGTGCTGCTGCCGCTCCAGATGCTCTCGGGCGGCGACACCCCGCGGGAGAGCATGCCCGAAGCCGTGCAGACGATCATGCTGGCCGCGCCGACCACGCATTTCATCATGCTGGCGCAGGCGGTGCTGTTCCGCGGTGCGGGGCTGGACGTGGTGTGGCCGCAGTTCCTGACCCTGGCCGGGATCGGGACCACCCTGTTCGGCATCGCGCTCCGCCGCTTCCGCAGCACCATCGCCCAGATGGCGTGACGGGCCGACCTGCGGCGGGGGGCCTCAGCAGGCGGCGGCCTGCGCCGCCCGCTGCCGCAGCGCGGCCAGCCCGAAGCCGCCGGGGGTCTCGCGGAAGCGCTGCTGGATGTCCCGGATCGCGCCCGGATCGGCCAGCAGCGCCTCCACGCAGGCCGGGTCGAACCGGCGGCCCGCCTGGGCCCGCAGGAAGGCGGCCGCCGTGTCGTTGCTCCAGGCGTCCTTGTAGGGGCGCTGCGAGGTCAGGGCGTCGAACACGTCGGCCACGGCGACGATCCGGCCCTCCAGCGAGATGGCCTCACCCGCCAGCCCGTGCGGGTAGCCGCTGCCGTCATAGCATTCATGGTGATGGGCCACGACGTTGCGCAGCAGGTCGCGGTACGGCAGCGCTTCCAGCCCGTGGTCGTGGATCATGGCGTCGATGATCTCCACGCCCTTGGCGACATGGGTCTTCATCACCTCGTATTCGTCAGGCAGCAGCTTGCCCCGCTTCAGCAGGATGTGGTCGGGCACGGCGACCTTGCCGATATCGTGCAGCGGCGCGTACTGGAGCACGTACTCCACGAACTCGTCGGACAGCAGATAGCGGGTAGCCAGGGTCTGGGCGATCAGCTCGGCATAACGGCTCATCCGGTCCAGGTGGGCGCCCGTCTCCTCGTTGCGGTAGTGGCTGACCTGGAGCGCCGAGCGGACGGCGGCCAGCATGGTGCGCTGGCTGGTCAGCGTGCCGACCACCAGCACGTCGATCAGACGGCGGTAGGGGGTGAGCGCCGCCACCGTCGCCTCGGTGAAGAAGCCGGGCCGGCCGGAGTTGAAGAAGATGAAGCCGTAGAGCGTGCCCGCACGGTGGATGCGGACGATGTAGCGGGAGCGCAGGCCGAGTGCCAGCAGCCGGTCGTTCAGCCCGTCAGCCCCGACCGCGGCGCCGGTGCCGATCGCGTTGTTGATGAAGGGGATGCCGGTCGTGGCGACGGCGGCCAGGGTGGGGTGCAGTTCCAGCCGGTCGGAAAAGCGGTCGAACGGCCGGGAGCCGATGTTGGACTCGACGAAGGTCCGCAGCCGCCCCGACGCGGGATCATGGACCGCCACGGCGATGCGGTCGATCGCCGCCAGTTCCGGCGTCTCCCTGATCTCCCGGTGCAGTCCGGCGAGCTGGGCCTCCAGCCCGCCGTTCAGTCCGACCCAGGGGTCGTCCGCCATCACGAACGACGACGCATGAGCTGTGCCCATTCAGGTCACCGGAAGTCTACGGTCTCAGCCCCGGCGCCCAGGAGCGGGGTCCCGGCGCGTCGGCAGTCCTTGAATGCTAAGGTATGAGAGGTGTGTTACCCGTAGGTAAACGGGATTTGTTACAGTCTGAAGCGTCGGAATGTCGCATCCCGCGCTGTCAGGGAGCCGCCCGGTAGAAGCGGCGCTTGGCCAGTTCCGTCGCCGCCACATAGAGGGCCACCACGCCCAGCAGCGTGGCCAGCAGTGCCGGTGGCAGCGGGACGAAGCCCAGCGGGCCGGCCAGCCAGCCGGCATAGGGGATGGCGACCGCCAGCCCGGCGACCGCAAGGGTGGAGGCCAGCAGCAACAGGCCCGGCCGGCTTCCGAAGGCCGGACGGCGGGTGCGCAGCACAAGCACCACCATCAGTTCCGTCAGCAGCGAGACGAAGAACCAGGAGGTCTGGAACAACGGCTCGGAGGCGTCGAAGACCAGCAGCAGCAGGGCGAACGTCAGGACATCGAACAGGCTGCTGACGATGCCGAAGACCAGCATGAAGCGCCGGATTTCCCGGATGCTCCACCGCGGCGGTCGGCGGATCGACTCAGGATCCACGCGGTCGGTGGAGATGGCGACCGAGGGAAAATCCGACAGGAAGTTGTTCAGCAGGATCTGCTTCGCCAGCATGGGCAGGAACGGCAGCACCAGCGACGCCACGGCCATGCTCAGCATGTTGCCGAAATTGGCGCTGACGGTGATGGCGATGTACTTCTGGGTGTTGGCGAAGGTGCGGCGCCCGTCTTCGATGCCCTGGCGCAGCACCCCCAGGTCCGGCCGCAGCAGCACGATGTCGGCGCTCTCCCGCGCCACGTCCACGGCCCCTTCGACGGAGATGCCGATGTCGGCGGCGTGCAGCGCCGGCGCGTCGTTCACGCCGTCGCCCATGTAGCCGACGACATGGCCGGCCCGCCGCAGGGCCCGGATGATCCGCTCCTTCTGCTGCGGATCGACTTCCGCGAACAGGTCGGTACGCGGCGCCCGGTGCCACAGGGCATCGTCGGAGAGACGGTCCAGATCGGCGCCGGTCAGCAGCGCCGCCGGGTCCAGCCCGACCTCCCGTGCCAGACTGGCCGCGACGTGGCGGTTGTCGCCGGTGATGATCTTGGTCCGCACGCCCAGCCGGTGCAGATCGTCCAGCGTTGCCGCCGCATCGGGCTTCGGTGGGTCGCGCAGCAGCAGGAAGCCCAGGAAGGCCATCTCCGCCTCGTCCCCGTGGCCGTAGGCGGCCCTGGCCGGGACCCGCCGCGCGGCCAGCGCCAGCACCCTGTACCCGTCTCCGCCCAGGCGCTGGAACCGCTCCAGGATCGCCGCGCGGGCGTCCTTGTCCAGCGGCCGCGGCGCCTCCAGGCCGAGGACGGTGCAGCAGTCCAGCACCGGCTCGACCGCTCCCTTGGTGACGATCAGGTGGCTGTCGGGCAGGTGGCTGTCGGGCAGGTGGCTGTCGGGCAGATGACTGTCCGGCGGAAGGTTGCCCGGCGGAAGGTTGCCCGGGCCGCCCCCGGCCACGACCACCGTCAGGCGCCGCCGCACGAAGTCGTAGGGGATCTCGTCGATCTTGCGCCAGCCGGCGGTATCCAGCCCCCGCGCTCTGCCGGCCTCCGTGATCGCGGCGTCCAGCGGGTTCTCGATCCCCGTTTCGAAGGCCGCGTTCAGGAAGGCGAGGCGGAGCACCTCGTCCGACGGGGCGCCGTCCGGGTCCAGCGTCCGGTCCAGGCGGGCGATGCCCTGGGTGAGGGTCCCCGTCTTGTCGGTGCAGAGGATGTCCATGCTGCCCAGGTTCTCGATCGCCTCCAGGCGGCGGACGATGACCCCGGTGCGGGCCAGGGCGCGGGCACCGGCCGACAGCGTCACCGATACGATGGCCGGCAGCAGCTCGGGCGACAGCCCCACGGCCAGCGCCACGGCGAACAGCAGCGTCTCCGCGAGCGGCCGGTCGCGCAGCAGGTTCATCGTCAGCACCAGCACGACGATGACCAGCATCACCTGCGTCAGCATGATGCCGAAACGGCGCAGGCCGCGGGCGAAGTCCGTCTCCGGCGGGGCGGTACGCAGCCGGAAGCCGATCCGCCCCAGTTCCGTGGCGTCGCCCGTGGCGACGACCAGCAGGCGGCCGGTGCCGGAGCGGACGGAGGTGCCCTGGAACAGGCAGTTGCTCCGGGCACCCAGTTCGGTCGCCGCCGGCAGCACGCCGGGCTGCTTCTCCACCGGGAAGGACTCGCCGGTCAGCGCCGCCTCCGCCACCAGCAGGTCCTTGGCTTCCAGCAGGATGCCGTCGGCCGGAACCAGGTTGCCGGCGGACAGCAGCACCACGTCGCCCGCCACCACCTCCGTCGCGTCGATCCTGACAGGCTGGCCGTCGCGCAGGACGGTCGCCTTGAGCGAGAGGCGCTGGCGCAGTTCCGCCACGGCGGCCGAGGCCCGGAACTCCTGCGTGAAGCTCAGCAGCGCGCTGCCCAGCACGATGGTCAGGATGATGCCGGTATCCATCCAGTCGCCCAGCACGGCGGAAACGCCGGCGCCGAACAGCAGGATCAGCACCAGGGGGCTGAGGATCTGGCGCAGGAACAGCCGCACCGCCGCGAGCAGCGCACTGTCGCCGCTTCCCCGCCGCCGGGTGGCAGCAAGGCGGGCCGCGGCTTCCGCGGTCGTCAGCCCGTCCCGCCCGCTGCCCGCCCTCTCGGCCACCGCATCGGCCGGCTCCGACCAGCAGGGGGCTTCGGTTCCTGTCACTCTCATCGCGCCCATCATCACGTTTCCGCCGCCATCCGGCCGTTTCCATCTTCCCGCCGGAAGACAGGCGCTTCCAGTCCGGTCTTCATCCTGCGCCGACGGGCGCGTGCGGCCGGCTGTGCAGGGACGCCAGAATCGCCCGCACCACGCGGTCATAGTCGCCGTCGAAATGGTGGTCGCCGGGCAGTTCCAGGCGGATCAGCCCCGTCGCCGCGGGATCGGTGCAGAGACTGTCCGCCGACTCCGCACTGCCATGGACGCAGTGGACCGGCAGACCGCGCAAGCCCGCCAGCTCGGGTGCGACGGGGGAGGCGCCGTCGCCGTCCCCGCCCAGATAGGCGGCCACGTTGATCTCCCAGTCCGCCTTGCGGTCGGGCGACAGCAGCCAGAGGGCGGCGACCTGCGCACGGCTCTCCGCCGGCAGGGCGTTGACCGCGGCCGGCAGGATGGCCGCGCCGAAGCTGAACCCGATCAGGATCACGCGCCGCGTGCCCCAGCGCGCGCTCTGCCGTTGGATCAGCGCGTCCATGTCGCGCGCGACCTCGGCGGGGCTGCGGCGGTGCCAGAAATAGCTGAAGCTGTCGATGCCCAGCACCGGCACCCCGGCCGCTGCCAGGGCTTCCCCGATGGTCGCGTCGATGTCGCGCCAGCCGCCGTCGCCCGACCAGAACAGCACCAGCGTGTCGCCCGGCCGCTCCGCCGGCAGTTCCACCACCGGCAGATCCTCGGCGGCAGCACCGTCCTCCTGCGCCGGGGCCAGGGCTACGACCCGGCGGCGCAGGTCGGCCAGGTCCGCGGCTCCCTCCACCCGCTCGATGCCGCTGCCGGCGACGCTCTCCGCCCCTGCATCCAGCAGGGTCACCGGCGTCTCCTGCCGGTCGAGCGGGGGATAACGCCGGCCGCCCGGCACGGCCACGCTCTCCACGCCCAGGCAGATCGGCGCCACGAAGGGCATCGTCGCCCCCGGGCGGAGGGCGAGGGCACCGGCGAACATGCCGCCCAGCCCCTGCACCGCCGCCCCGTAGGCCACCATGCCGCCGGCCCCCCGGCCCAGCAGCACGGGCGTCAGATAGCGCGGCAGCCCTTCGTGCTGCTGCACGAGCCGGCTCACCGCCTCCAGCTTCCCGGAAATCCAGTGGCAGCCGTCGGTCTGGTGGTTCAGCGCGGCCGCCATCTCCCGCAGGTCGATGCCCGCCACAAGGGCGTCGTCCCCGGCCAGCGCCCGCGCCACCCGGTCGTCCGCATCGGCCCAGCCGGTCCCGTCCGACAGGGCGACGACGACCCGGCCGACGGCGCCCGCCGGCCCGTAGAGGCGGAGCGTGCCCGCCTCACCGCCGTCCAGCCGGCGCGGCGCAGGGTCCTTCGGGCCGATGACCAACGCGAGGGCGGCGCCCAACGCCAGCAGGGTTCCCGTCAGCAGGACCGCGGTCCGCAGTCTTCGTCCCATCACCGTGCGCCCGTCACTTCCCGATGGTACCGTCCAGCCCGCCCGCCACCAGGGCCGCCACGTCGGCCAGGATGGTGGCCGGGGCCAGCCCGCCGGGGGAGCAGAGGTAGCGGGGCTCCCAGCGCGGACGGAACTTCTCCTTGTACTGGCGCAGCCCGCGGAACCCGTAGAAGGGCTCGCCGCGTTTGAAGACGAAGGCCCCCAGCCGGTGCCAGAGCGGCGCCAGCGGCCGCCCCGTCAGGCCGGAGAGCGGCGCCATCCCCAGATTGAACCAGGAAAAGCCGGCTCCGGTCCCCCAGAGCATCAGGTGGGCGAAGAGGAAATCCATGGTCAGGGGATGGGCGTCCGGCCGGTGCCGCATCAGGTCCACGCTCAGCTCGCCGCCCGGCGCCCCGGCCCAGATGTTGGCGAAGGCGACGATCCGTCCTTCGTGGCGCACCACGGCATGGTCGAAGCGGCTCAGATAGTCCGGGTCGAACCAGCCGACGGAGAATCCCTTCTCCCGCACCTTTCGCCCGGCCAGCCAGCCGTCCGACACGGTGCGCAGCTCGTCCAGGATCGCCGGCACCTCGTCGCGTCCGACCAGGGCGAAGCTCAGCCCGTCGCGCCCGCCCTTGCGCACGGCATAGCGCAGATCGCGCCGCTCCGGCCCCTCCAGGTCGAAGCCGGCCAGCGGCACGCGCGCCTCCTCCCCGATCTTCACGGGCAGCAGCCCGGCGTCCAGGTAGAGCGGCAGGGATTCGGGACGGACCTGGTAGAAGGCGGCCTGTCCGCCGTGGCGGTGGACCATCTGGCGGAACGACCAGACGAGATCGGGCCAGGTCTCTACCGGGCCGACCGGGTCGCCCATGGCGATCCAGCTCCGCCCCCGCACCCCGTACATCAGGAAGCCGGTGCCGGCCTCGTTGAACAGGACGGCCTTGTCGCCCAGCAGCACGAGATTGCCCTCGGTGCGGGGCGAGGCCGGCAGCAGGGCCGCGGCGCGCTCCACCGTCGTCGCATCGGGACGCGGCGTCGTCCGCGGGGCGGGCCGCAGCAGGGTGTGCAGGGACAGGCCCAGCAGCGCCACGCCCGTCGCCACCAGGGCGCGCATGCTGCGCGGCGCGTCGGCCGTGGTGGCGACCTGCCACCACAGCGCATCGCGGTACTCGACATGCTCGAAGGCGAACAGGGTCAGCACCACGGCCCCCGCCACCAGCCCGGCGCTGCCCAGCACCCAGCCGGGGGTCAGCCGCACCTCGGTCAGGGAGCCGCGGCGGTAGAACTCCTCCCGCGCTGCCCACAGGATCGCGGCGCAGCCGGCCAGGATCACCGCCTCCTCCCAGTCCAGGCCCTTCAGCAGGTTCAGCACGACGCCGGCCCCCAGGAGCCCCATGGTGAGGGTCCAGGCGCTGTCCAGCCGCTGGTAGAGCCCCCGTCCGATCAGGACCAGACCCAGCCCGACGACGCTGTTCAGGATGTGCGACACCTCCACCACGGGCAGGGAGACCAGCGCCGCCGCCGCATGCACGCGGCCCGGCACCGCCGGCAGCGCGCCTGAGACCAGCAGCACGATCCCGGCCGTCACGGCCACCGCGGCAGCGGCCGCCGGCAGCGCCCCCCGTCCCAGCCGCAGCGCGTCCGCAGCCCGGCGGTGCAGATCCGCGAGCGGCAGGCGGCCGCGCAGGGCGCGGCCCTCATGCCCGGCCAGCAGCGCCACCGCCGCCAGCAGCGGCAGCAGGTAATAGACGGCGCGGTAGACCAGCAGTGCGGCCCCCATGCGCTCCGCCGGTACGGCGTCGGCCAGGGCCAGCATCATGATGCCGTCGAACACGCCGATGCCGCCGGGCAGATGGCTCAGCAGCCCCAGCACGATGGCGGCGCAGTAGACACCGGCGAAGGCGGCGAAGCCGACAGGCGCGTCGGCCGGCAGCAGCACATAGAGCGCCCCCGCGGAAAAGGCGATGTCGGCCGTGGAGATGACGAGCTGCATCAGCAGCAGCTTCGCCCCCGGCAGCGTGATCTCGCGGCCGAGCAGCACCAGCGGCCGGCGCCGCAGGGCGGCTGCCAGCAGCAGAAGCGGAACCGTCAGCGCGACGGTCACGGCCAGGGACCGGACAGCCCCCGGCGGCAGGTGCAGCACCGATGCCGCGCGCTCCGGCGCCAGCCACAGCCCGACGCTGCCGACGAGGCTGATCCCGACCATGAAGGCGGTGCTGAGGAAGAACACCGCCTTGGCCACCTGCATGCCCGACAGCCCGGCGGAGGTGTAGAGACGATAGCGGATGGCGCCGCCGCTGAAGGCGGTGAAGCTCAGCGTGTTGCTGAAGGCGAATCCGACGAAGCTGCCCATCGCGGCGCGCGCCAGCGGCAGCCGCGCCCCGATCCAGCGCAGCGCGGACAGGTCGTAGCCGACCAGGGCGGTGTAGCTGGCGAGCGTGAACAGGACGCAGCCGGCCAGGGCCGCGGCCGGCAGGGTCGCCACCTCCCGGCCCAGAGCGGCGAGGTCGAACTCCGCGCGCAGCCGGCCCGCGGCAACGACCGCCAGAGAGGCCACCAGGACGGCGACGGCCCAGGGCAGCAGGCGGCGGAGCAGGGAGAGGAAGGGGAGGGGGCCCGCGCCCCTGTCAACGGGGGCGGCGGGGAGCGTGGTATCAGCACTGTGCGGCATGGCGGGGAAGCCTTCCGGCGACCGGGAAGGGCACCCTGCGACCGCCCGCGCGACGCCGGTCTGTCCGCCACATGAATTTCCTGACAGGTCCGGCCGCGCGGCCGCCGCCGGACCCGCCGGGCGGTTCCGTTACCCCGCCGCCCGGTCGCCGGTGTCCGCCGACAGCTCCGTGACGAAGGCACGGACGCGGCTGCGCACCTGGTCGGAGCGGCCGGCCAGATCGGACGCGGCCCCGTTCACCCGGCCGGCGACGCTGCCCGTGTCGCTGGCCGTGGCGTGGAGCTGGTGGACCTCGACCCGGATCGTCTCCGTGCCGCTGGCGGCCCCCTGGATGCTGCGGGTGATCTCGTTGGTGACGGCTGACTGTTCCTCGACCGCGGCGGCGATGGCGCCGGTCATGGCACTGATGTCACCGATCAGGCCGACGATCCGCTCGATGGCGGCGGCGGCGTCCACCGTGGCGCCCTGCACCCCTTCCACCTGGGCTCGGATCTCCTCCGTCGCCTTGGCGGTCTGGGTGGCCAGCGACTTGACCTCGTGCGCCACGACGGCGAAGCCCTTGCCCGCCTCCCCGGCGCGGGCGGCCTCGATCGTGGCGTTCAGCGCCAGCAGGTTGGTCTGGGCAGCGATTCCGTTGATGATGTCCACCACCTGACCGATCTCGGCCACCGTGTCGCGCAGCCGGGCCACGCGCTCCGCCGTCTCCTTCGCCTGGGTGGCGCCCTCGGTGGAGCGGGCGGCCGTCTCCCCGGCGCGGGCGCTGATCTCATGGATGGAGGCGGACAGTTCCTCCGTCGCCGCGGCCACCGTCTGCACGTTGCTGGCCGTGCGCTCGGTCGCCGTCGTCGCCTCCTCCGTCATCTGCGCGGTGCGGCCTGCGGCGGCGGCCAGCGAATCCGCGTCGGCCTTCAGCATCCCTGATTCCCGCGCCAGTTCGTCGGTGATGGCGTTCATGCCGTCCACGAAATCCTTGACCTGGGCGGTGAGCCGGGCGGCCTGCCGGTTCCGCCGCTCCTGCTCGCGGCGCTGCTCGGCCTCCAGCGCGTCGGCCCGGCGCATCGCGTCCCGGAACACCATGACGGCCCGGGCCATGCCGCCGATGGCATCGCTGCGGCCGTGGTCGGGCAGCTCGAAACCATAGTCCTTGGCCTGAAGCTTGGTCATGGCCTCGGTCACCCGGTCCACCGGCCGGATGACGCCGCGCTGCGCCACCAGCAGCGACACGGCCAGCCCGGCCAGAATGCCCACCAGCGCGACGGCGCCCATGATCCAGGTTTCCATGGCGCTGGTTTCGGCCAGCGATGTCTCCAGTTCGGCGACCCGCTTGATACCGTCCTCGATCATCGGGTCGGTCAGCTCGGAGGCGGCCCGCTCCGCCGTCCGGACCTTCGTCTTGAAGAGATCGTGCGCGCCCGCGGTGTCGCCTGACAGGGCCGCGTCGCGGACCTGGGTCAGGGCGGCGACCACGTCCCGCTGCAGGGGCGTGAACCGCGCCTCCGCCGTGGTCAGCTTCGGCTCGATGGCCACGATCTGGGCGGACATGGAGGCGAGACGCCTGTTGAAGCGCTCGGCGATGGCCTGTCGGTTCTCCGCCGGCTCGAACACCAGGTTCAGCGCATCGCGTTGCAGGGCGCGGCTGGTGCTGCGCAGTTCCGAGGCGGCGATCACCCGATTGCTCTGCGCCTTCATCTGCGTCACCGCCTCACCGATCCGGTCCAGGCTCAGGAACGCCGATCCGGCGATGATGGCGGCGACGAGCGACAGGATGGCGACCGGGGCGAGGATTTTCTGGGTCAGCGTCATGGGCGGGATCCTGGATCGGGTGGTCCGTGCTGTGGAACCGGGGAAGGCGGAGGGCATCTCTGGTGCGGCCGGTGGGCGGGCCGCGTTACGCGGGTATGGTGAAAGCAGCCTTGGCGGCCTCCGGCATGAGTAGCCCACTATTGCGGAACGAACATTAATATTCCGGCAATCCCTCCGCGAACCATCCGGAAGGAGGAATCGGGAGTCCGGTCGGTGGGCTGCCGGCCGCGGAAGGGAGATTCCTCCTTGAGTCCCTGCCGGTTGCGTGGGTTTTTTATTGACAGCGATGGGGGCCGCATGGGTCGATTCCCGGGCCGGAAGTCTGCCCCGATGTCCGCCGACAGGCCCGCCGTCCACCCGCCCCGGTTGCGTTCGGGGTTGGTCCGGGCGGGCCGGACCGGGGGCACCGGCTTTCGGTCGTGGAGCGCTGCGCAGCAGCATGCGGTCCACGGTTGCGTCACCAGAGCCTGTCCAAGAGGGCCTGACGCACTCAGGCATTCACACCCTCAGAACAACGGCCACCGGGAGGCCCCGATGAAAGTGCCCATGCGTATCGGACTGGTAATCACCCTGCTGTTCGCGGCGGTCGGCGCCCATGCGGCCGACTTCGGCACCGCGGACGAGGCCAAGGCGATGCTGGAGCGTGCCGTCACGGCGATCCAGCAGGACAAGGACAAGGCGCTCCGCCAGTTCGCCGCAGGCGAGGGCGGGTTCAAGGACCGCGACCTCTATCCCTTCTGCGGCGGGCCGGACGGCATGTTCACGGCCCACCCGACCCTTACCGGCAAGAGCCTGCGCGACCTGAAGGACAAGACCGGCAAGGCGCTGGGGGAAGAGATCTATGCTACGGCTACCGAGGGCAAGATCTCCGAAGTCAGCTACATGTGGCCGCGCCCGGGTGAGACGGAGCCGGTGCAGAAGATCACCTACGTGACCAAGGCCGACGATCAGGTCTGCGCCGTCGGATACTACA